>CAVBXH010000006.1:0-51227 GCA_963599475.1 Acutalibacteraceae bacterium
TCTACATCATGTTCGCCCTGCTCAGCGACTACCGCATCCTCGTGGAGCAGCACACAGCGAAGGGCAGGATAGACATCACCCTGGAGACGAAGACCACCGTCTACGTCATGGAACTGAAGTTCAACAAGAGCGTGGAGGATGCCCTCGCCCAGATCGAGGCAATGCACTACGCCGATGCCTTCCAACTGAAGAACAAACCCGTGGTGAAGGTCGGCATGAACTTCAGTCTGCAGGACGGCGTGAACACGCTGGAGTGGAAGACCGAATAAAAGTCTCCCACAGATGGCACAGCTGGACACAGATGCCTTTCCCTCTACGCAGAATTAAAACCAAAAGTTTGGCGGTTTGGGAAGAAAAATGTAAATTTGTAGCGTCAATTGATTTTTATAAGGAGAAGAAGATATGGAACAGACGGTATTTAATCCTGCTCAAATGAGAATACTTCACATGATGTCTTACTTCAAGACACCACAAGAGTTTGACAGTCTCGAAAATGTCATAGCACAATATTATGCCCAAAAAGTGGATGCAGGCATGGATGCTTTGTGCGACAGTGGTGCCATTACGCTTGATACAATAGAAGGATGGGGAAATGAACACTTGCGCATTTCCGGCAAATGAGAAAGATTGTTCTTGACACGAATTGCTTGCTGATGAGTCTACCGAAAATCAGCCCATATCGTATGATTTGGGATGACTTTCTTGCGGGTAAGTTGGTATTGTGCGTAACAAATGAATCATTGAAGAATATTTGGAGATTATTGGGCAGAAGACCAACGCAGAGATAGCAAGCAATGTCGTCTCAGTCCTTCTGGCTCAAAAGAATGTGGAGTTTGTAACACCGTATTATAAACTACATTTGATTAAAGCAGATGAGGATGACAACAAGTTTGTAGATTGTGCATTTTCATCTGGTGCGAGTTGTATAGTTAGCAATGACGCACATTTTAAGATATTGAATGAAATTGGCTTTCCAAAGATTTATGTTCTGAGGATTAAGGAGTTTGTCCATTTGTTACTGCGTAAGAATAGTAGTACCACTCAGTAATTTGTCTCCCGCAGATGGCACAGCTGGACACGGATGCCTTTCCCTCTACGCAGAATTAAAATCAAAAGTTTGGCGGGTTGTGTCGGAGATCTTGATTCCTGCGTGAAACACGACGCAGGGAAAGTTTAGAACAAGTTTTTTTAATTCATGCACCTTATAGGCTGCATACAGGGTTCTGTATGCAGCCCTTTGGCATGTTATACCTAAAAAAGCATATGAGGAAATGAAGTAAAAATACAGCGAAGGAAAATATAGTATCTTTTAGCATAACATAACAATGAGACTTTTAGTTGATGCCCATGTATTTGATGGGAAGTTTCAGGGTACGCGGACGTACCTTGAGGGAATCTACCGTAATATGGTAAAGTATCAAGATGTGGATTTCTATTTTGCCGCACAGGACATAGACCATCTGAAGGCGTGTTTTGGCGAGGGGCGGAACATTCACTACGTGCCCTTGACCACGGAAAGCCGCATCAAGAGACTGGCTTTTGAAATTCCGCAGGTCATCAGGAAATACAAGATAGACTATGCACACTTCCAGTACATCTCGCCTTTGATAAAATGCTGCAAGGAGATAGTGACTATCCATGACTTGCTGTTCATGGAGTTCCCCCAGTATTTCTCCAAGGGCTATATTCTCAAGAATAAGCTCCTGTTCAGGCGTTCTGCCAAACGAGCTGACATCTTGCTGACGGTTTCGGAATATTCCAAGAACTCCATCTCACATTTGTTCAAAGTAACGTCCGATTCGATTTATGTTACTCCCAACGCAGTGCTGCCAATCAAAGAAGACATTGCCATTCCGGATGTGAAGGAAAAGTTCGGAATAGACAAGTATATCCTCACCGTTAGCAGGATAGAACCTCGAAAGAATCATCTCATGCTCTTGAAGGCTTTTGTGGAGCTGAGACTGGCGGACAAAGGGTATAAACTGGTGATGGTGGGCACGCCAGACTTGAAGTATAAGGAGTTCACAGAGTATTTCAATAGTTTGCCTGAAAGCCAGAGACGTGCCGTGAGTTCCGAGACTGTCTCCTTCCCAGAATTAGTGGGACTGTACCGACAGGCGAGTTTGTTTGTCTTTCCTTCCTTCGCCGAGGGGTTCGGCATTCCGCCTCTGGAAGCAGTGGAATACGGTTGTCCCACGCTCTGCTCCAACGCCACGGCAATGGCAGAGTTTGGATTGCCCGAGGAATGGACGTTTGATCCCAATGACTTGGAAGAGCTTAAACGGAAAATGATGCGCTTGCTGCAACATCGGCCCGCCCGGGAAGACATGGAAAAGGTGAGAGGCTGTTTAAAAGAAAAATATGACTGGCCGAAAATAGCAGATGACCTTTATCATATTATTAAAGGTGCAGGTAAGCAGCTATAAACAAGACAACAACAACACAGACGATATGAAAAGAATTGCGATTGTGGGCATCCAGGGGGTGCCGGCAAAATACGGTGGTTTCGAGACGCTTGTGGAGAACATCATCGGGGAGAATGGATCGCCTGACGTGGCGTACACCGTGTTCTGTTCCGCCAAGGACTACACCGAAAGGCGGGATACCTACAAGGGGGCAAGGTTGAAATACATCAAATGGTTTCATGCCAATGGGGCGCAGAGCACGCCCTATGACATCGTGTCGCTGATGCGGTGCATCCGGGGATATGATGCCGTGGTGGTGTTGGGCGTGTCGGGCTGCCTGTTCCTGCTCGTGTTCCGACTGTTCTGCCGCAAGAAACTCATCGTGAACATCGACGGGCTGGAGCACCGCCGCGCCAAGTGGGGCAAGTTCGCCAAGTGGTTCCTGCGGCAGAGCGAGGCGATGGCGGTGAAGTTCGCCGACGTGACCGTGGTGGACAACAAGGGCATACAGGACTATGTGACGGAGACCTACGGCAAGTCCTCCACGCTCATCGCCTATGGCGGCGACCACGTGATGCGTCCCGTGACGGAGGATCGGCAGACGGAGATACTGCAACAGATAGGATTGACGCCATACCGCTATGCGGTGTCGGTGTGCAGGATAGAGCCGGAGAACAACTGCCACGTGACACTGGAAGCCTTTGCGAAGAGTGGACGGGAGCTGGTGTTTATCGGCAACTGGACTCGGAGTCGCTACGGACAGGAACTGAAAGAACGATATGGCGCGGTGTCCCACATCCACCTGATGGAATCGGTGTATGACCTTGACGTGCTCTATACGCTGCGGAAGAATGCGGCGATGTACATCCACGGCCACAGTGCCGGGGGCACGAATCCCTCGCTGGTGGAGGCGATGTTCTTCGGACGGCCCATCCTGGCCTTCGACGTGGTGTATAACCGCGAGACGACCAATGGTGAGGCGTATTACTTCAAAGACACAGCCAGTCTGCAGGCACTGCTTGGCAGGAAAGACCTGGACGGTGCGTCCATGCAACGTCTGGCACAGGAACGCTATACCTGGAAATGCATCGCCCAACAGTATGAGGCGTTGTATGGATAAATGTACGATTAAATTTAAATATAGATTGACTTATGACTGCAAAAATCATCATTACCTCTCTCATTGGCGCATTGGCAGCCATTGTGGCGGTGCGCTGGATCTATTTCAAGATTCTCAAGATTGCCTTTATGAAGGGGCTGGTGGACAACCCCGATGCCCGGAAGTTGCAGAAGCGTCCTATCCCGGTGGTGGGCGGCCTTGCCGTGTACTTCGGCCTGCTGGCCGGCATGATGGTCGTGACCGTATCGCCCCAGTGGATCAGTCCCGGGCTGCCGCACATCTGCCTGTTTCCCGTGTTCACCGCGATGAGCATCCTGCTCTATGTCGGTGCGCTGGACGACATCGTGGGGCTTTCGCCTTCCTCCCGCTTCGTGCTGGAGATCGGCACTATCCTGGGGCTGGTCTTTGCCAATGGCATGTGTATCGACACCTTCCATGGGATGTGGGGCATCCAGGAGTTTAGTTGGTGGATAGCCGTGCCCCTTACCGTCTTTGCCGGGGTGGGCATCATCAATGCCGTGAACATGATAGACGGTGTCAACGGCCTGTCCAGTGGGTTGTGTGTCGTCAGCTGCATCCTGTTCGGTGTGGCCTTCATCAAGGCGCGGGACATCCCCAACGCCGTCCTCGCCTTCACGATGGCCGGCTCCATTGTGCCGTTCTACGTCCACAACGTGTTCGGCCTTCGCTCGCGGATGTTCATCGGCGATGCCGGCACGATGGTGTTTGGGGTGCTGATTACCTGGTTCGTCATCTGTCTGCTGAGCAGGGAGAACCGGACACCTTACTATATGGACATGACCCGTCTGAACATGGTGGCCTTCACGCTGTCGGTGATGTCCGTCCCCGTGGCTGACACCCTACGGGTGATGACGGCGCGGGTATGCCGCGGGAAGAGTCCCTTCCATCCGGACAAGACCCACCTCCACCATGCCTTCGTCAGTGTGGGCATCAGCCACTTCGTCACCTCGTCCGCGATGATTCTGCTGAACCTGCTGATTACGGGCATCTGGGCGTTGAGCGTCGCCTGCGGCGCGGGAATGGATGCACAGCTGTACATCGTGGTTGCCGCCTCGGTATTCTTCGTCTGGGGCACCTACGCCTTCCTGCGCTACCACGCACGCCATCACACGGCGCTGATGCACCGCCTCAGCGGCTACGGCGTGAAGACCCACCTCGGGCGCACCGCATGGTGGAAGGCCGTCACCCGGTGGCTGGACTCCTCCGTGGACTATCCGGGGCTGGCGGAGGAACTGGAGGCGGAACTGGCCGGGAGTGTCGGTGCGCCCGGCGGCGCACACGGCAGAGACATCGACCGCAAGGCTATTCTGGAATACCTGAAGGGCAAGGCCGAGGTCCACGTGGACGACATCGCCGCGCACAGCGGTGCGGAAGGCCGGCACGTCTGCGCCATCCTGTATGAGGAGGAGCGGGCCGGCGGCATCGTGGTGGTCAAGGCTGACCCGGCGGGCGTGCCAGAAATCGTGGCCCTGCGCTGCGAAGCATAAAAAAACGCATTTTTTTTATCACTTTTTATAATAACATTATGAACAGACAAGTAATTTTATTCGGAATGCTTCTGTGTGCGCTGTCGTCCAGTGCGCAGGAGGCATCGGTGCCGGACACGCTCCGCACGGAGCTGCGTCTGGACGAGCTCGGCGAGCCTGCTGACCTGACGACGGCAGGCAGCGGCACGGGCAACTGGTTCGTCAGCCTGTCGGGCGGTGTCAATGCCTACGACGCCGAGGCGAACAACCGCTACGACAATCTCCTGGAGCGCGCGGAGCTGTCCCTGCGGATGGCCGTCGGCAAGTGGGTCACGCCCGTCTGGGGCTACCGTCTACAGATGGGGCTGGGCAACCTGTCGGCCCATTACCTAACAGGCGAAGATATTGTTTACAACATTCAGACCCCAGGTATCAACCACAGCGTGATGCCCGACGGCATGAAGCCGTACCTGACGGAGAAGGACGGCATCACCTGGTATCACCGCAAGTTCTTCTACATGGACTGGTCGTTCAACGTCATGACCGATGCCGTCAAGTGGTTCTCCCGGAAGGAAAGCCCCGTGGGCGTCATCCTGTCCGCCGGTCCGGGCTTTGCCCACGGCTTTTCCGCCCGCGGCTCGTCGTCGTCGAACTCGTTCCTGTTTAACGCTGGCCTCATGCTGCGTGTCAACGTGCACAAGAACTGGGACGTGTTTGCCGAGGTGCAGGGCAACATCGTGGACGAGAGCTTCGACAACCACGTGGGTGGAAAACCCTCCGCAGGGCGTAACCGCACCGTGGAGGGCTATGCTGGGCTGAACGTCGGCGTGTCCTACAAGTTCGGTGGACGGAAGTTCGCACGCTACGCGAAGGTACACCCCGTGACCTACGAGACCGTGCGCCAGATCTACCAGCCCGAGCAAAAGGAAGTCGTGCCAGAGGTCATCGCGGGTACGAAGACCGAGAAGGTGACCCCGTTTGTGGTGCGCTTCTTCATCGACAAGTACAACATCGAGGAAGACCAGAAGCTGAACATCCAGCGCGTGGCGCGCTACCTGCAGAGCCACCCCGATGCCCGGTTGGAGCTGACGGGCTATGCCGACAAGGAGACCGCCTATCCCTCGTACAACATGAGGCTGAGCGAGCGCCGCGTGAAGACCGTGCGCAACTATCTGGTGAAGGAGTGCGGCATCGCGGCCGACCGTCTGGTCATCCGGGCCAAGGGCGACACGGAGCGTGCCTACGAGGAGGACTACCGCTGGAACCGTGCCGTGGTGATGCGGATTATCAACAAGTAACAAAAGGAGAACGGATATGAAAAAGACAATAGCAATGGCCGTCGTGGCGTTCGGATTGTGTTCCGCGCTGCAGGCCCAGACGGTGCGGAACGAAGTGAGCCGCACCGTGCAGATGGACACGATAACGGTGGACTACAAGACCCGTTACGTCTCGTCCCTGTGGGATAATATCTTTGTCGAGGCCGACCTCGCCGGCCGTGTGCTGATGGGTGAGGACGATGCCAGTATGGCCTTCGGCAAGCGCATCAAGCCCGGCTTCAGCGTGGGCGTGGGCAAATGGCTGAACCCAGACTTCGGGGTGCGGCTGAGCTTCGGCGGCGCACGGCTGAAGGGCTGGAACAAGGGCGCTACGGGCCTCTATGCCTACAACTACCTCTGGCAGTCGGCCTTCGACCCCGTGGAGCAGTACTGGAAAGGGCAGGGCGTGGACACTCGGAACGGCTACCGCCAGGACATCAAGTACTACGAGCTGAACGCTGACTTCCTGTTTGACCTGTACAACTGCTTCACACCCAACAACCGCCTGGATCGTCGCTGGACGGCCAACGGCTATGTGGGCATCGGCATGCTCAAGGCTGTCGGCTACCACGGCATGGAGAGCAATAGCAAGGTGGCCTTCCGCCTCGGCGTGACGGGCAACTACAACATCACGGATCGGTTGGGCGCACACCTCACGGTGGGCTGCACCGTGACGGGTTCGGGCTTCGACGGCGAGCTGGGTAAGAGCGACTGGTTTGCCGGCATCCTGCGCGGCTCCGTCGGGCTGAGCTACCGCCTCGGTCGCCAGGGCTACCGTGTGGTGCGTCTGGTGCCCGCGCAGCAGTATGCCGCACTAAACAATGCCGTGTCGCTGATCCGCGAGAAGCAGGTGGTGCGGCAGGATACGACCTCCGTGGTCAAGAAGCGCGTGATGCTGGGTGTTCTGCTGGCTCCTTCCGTGGTGTTCGTGACGGGTGAGAACACGTTCAACGAAGAGCTACAGATGGTGAACGTGTTCCGCATTGCGCAGTACATGACGGAGAACAAGGATGCAAACATTGCCGTCGTGGGCAACACGGGTACGACCGACGAAAGGTTGGCCCACCGTCGTGCCGGCAAGGTGCGCGACATCCTGGTCAACAAGTACGGCATCGCCCCCAAACGACTGGTGATACACACCTACGACGTGAATGCCAAATACGGTGTCAGCGGCTATGACCAGTCCGTCAACTTCGCAGTGATGGAGACGGAATGATCGGACGGCAGCAGATGCTGCGCGTCACAGACGACAAAAACGTAAAAGGGACGGATGGGCCGATGGTCTGTCCGTCCCTTTTTACGTTTCTTTTGTTCCGCAGTTCCGACAAGCTGTCATGGCGCGGAATTTGGCATAAAGATTGTTAAATGTAGAGTGGATTAGCGCGAAGGGAGATGAATTTTTTGTAACTTTGCACGCAGAAAACTAAAAGTAGTTTTTCGGTTTCCAAGATAACGGATTGTAATACAGAATTATAGAATAGTTAAATAAATAGGTATGAAAAGTAAAAATGTCATTATCATTGCGGCTTTTGCTGCAATCGCAACGTTGACTTCATGTGGCGGAAGCAAGAAGGGCGGCATGCCCAACTTCGGCGACGATGAATTTGCAGTGAGCACGATTGGTACGTCCAGTGCCACCCTGCAGACCACGTATCCTGCCACCATCAAGGGTATTCAGGACGTGGAGGTGCGTCCGAAGGTGTCGGGCTTCCTCACCAAGGTGTTTGTACACGAAGGCCAGACCGTGTCGGCTGGCCAGTCCCTGTTCTCCATTGACAGCGAGACCTACCAGGCTGCTGCGCGTTCTGCCGCTGCCGCCGTCAACACCGCAAAGGCGCAGTTGAAGACCGCCAAGCTGACCTATCAGAACAACAAGAGTCTCTACGACAGCCATGTCATCGGCGAGTATGAGCTCTCCACCGCTGCCAACTCGTTGGCCACCGCCGAGGCGCAGGTGGCACAGGCCGAGGCCGCACTGGCTTCCGCCCGGGAGCAGTTGGCCTGGTGTACGGTGAAGAGTCCTGCCGCTGGCGTTGTCGGTAATCTGCCCTTCAAGGAGGGTGCGCTGGTGAGTGCCTCCGGTCAGGCTCTGACCACCGTCTCCAACATCAGTACGATGGAGGTGTTCTTCTCTGTGTCCGAGTCGCAGATACTGAATATGACCAAGACCAACGGCAATATGCAGGCCGCCATTGCCGCCTTCCCCGCCGTTCAGTTGCAGTTGGCCGACGGCACGTTCTACGACCAGCCGGGCAAGGTGGTGAAGATGAGCGGCGTGATTGACGCCTCGACCGGTGCTGTGTCGCTGATTGCCCATTTCGCCAACCCCGACAAGCTGCTCAAAAGCGGTGGTGCCGGCTCCATCGTGGTAGCCAACAACGACAGCAGTGCCATCGTCATCCCGCAGGAAGCCTGCTCGCAGGTGCAGGACAAGATTTTCGTCTATGCCGTGGACAAGAACAACAAGGTGAAGTACACCGAGATCCACGTGAACCCGCAGAACGACGGCAAGAACTACATCGTGACCGACGGACTGCATGCCGGCGACCGCATCGTGCTGAAGGGCATCACCAAGCTGACCGACGGCCAGCAGATTACGCCCATCACGCTGGAGCGTTACAACCAGAAGATTGCCGAAGCAGCCAAGATGGCCGAGTCGCAGGACAACGCCCACGAGTTTGCGAAGACCATGAGCGGCAAATAATCATATAATTAATAAGGTATAATTGAGATTAATAATGATGGCAGACGAACAAAGGCGCAAGCCATAATTATTAATTCTTAATTATTAATTCTTAATTAAAACAAGGACCATGACATTTACAAACTTTATAAAACGCCCGGTACTGTCGACGGTGATCTCCATCTTCTTCGTCCTGCTGGGTACCATCGGCCTGATATCGCTGCCCGTGGAGCAGTATCCGAATATCGCGCCGCCGACCATCTCGGTGTCCACCACCTATACGGGTGCCGATGCCCAGACGGTGCTGAACTCCGTCATCGCTCCTCTTGAGGAGAGCATCAACGGTGTGGAGAACATGACCTACATGACCTCCTCTGCCTCCAACTCCGGCTACGCCAGCATCACCGTCTACTTCAAACAAGGCTCCGACCCGGACATGGCTGCCGTGAACGTGCAGAACCGCGTGTCGCAGGCCCAGGCCCTGCTGCCTGCCGAGGTGACCAAGGTGGGTGTGACCGTGACCAAGCGTCAGAGCTCCAACGTGATATTGTATTCGTTGACCTCCGAGGACGGTCGCTATGACGATGAGTTCGTGACCAACTACGCACTGATCAACGTCGTTCCGCAGTTGAAGCGTATCAACGGTGTGGGCGACGTGCAAAGCCCCTCCACCCGCAGCTACTCCATGCGTATCTGGCTGAAGCCGGAGAAGATGAAGGAGTTCGGGCTGATGCCCTCCGACATCTCCGCTGCCCTGGCCGAGCAGAACATCGAGGCTGCCCCGGGTAGCTTTGGCGAGTCTACGGACATGCAGTATGAATACACCCTGCGCTACAAGGGTCGCCTGAAGACACCTACGGAATATGAGAACATTCTCATCAAGAGCAACACCTCCGGCCAGACCCTGCGCCTTGGCGAGGTGGCCCGGATAGAACTGGGCGGCTTGACGTACAGCGTCAACCTGCTCAACAACGGTCAGCCTGCCGTGATGGGCATGGTGCAGCAGATTGCCGGCTCCAATGCCACACAGATTGCAACCGACGTGAAGAAGGAACTGGAGGAACTGAGCAAGAGCTTCCCACCGGGACTGGAATACACCATCGAGCAGGACATCACCGAGTTCCTCTTTGCCTCCATCGAGGAGGTGGTATTCACCCTGCTCATCACGCTGGTGCTGGTGTTCTTCGTGGTGTACATCTTCCTGCAGGACTTCCGCTCCACGCTGATTCCTATGATTGCCGTGCCGGTGGCCCTGATTGGTACCTTCTTCTTCCTCTGGGTGTTCGGCTTCTCTATCAACCTGCTGACGCTGTCCGCCTTGCTGCTGGCCATCGCCATCGTGGTGGATGATGCCATCGTGGTGGTGGAGGCCGTCCATGCCAAGCTCGACCAAGGCTACAAGAGCGCACTGACGGCGTCTATCGATGCCATGAACGAAATCTCCGGTGCCATCATCTCCATCACGCTCGTGATGTCTGCCGTGTTTGTCCCTGTGTCGTTCATCGGTGGTACGTCCGGCTACTTCTACCGCGAGTTCGGTGTGACGATGGCCGTGTCCATCTTGATTTCCGCCGTCAACGCGTTGACGCTGTCACCTGCCCTCTGTGCCATCTTCCTGAAGCCGCATGAGGAGGGACAGGAAAAGAAGATGTCGCTCCTTGACCGCTTCCATGCCGGGTTCAACTATCAGTTTGACAAAATCACCAAGAAATACAAGACCGGCGTGCAGTGGGTTATCGGCCACGGCGTGGTGGCTGGTGCCATTGTGACAGCAGGTATTGCAGTCATGGTGGTGCTGATGGGCACGACCAAGACGGGACTGGTGCCTGACGAGGATACCGGAACATTGTTCGCCTGTGTCTCCACCGCTCCCGGTACGTCGCAGGAGCGCACGTCGGAGATTGTGAAACAGGTGGACAAGATGCTGGCGGCCAACCCCGCCATCCAGCGCCGCGAGGCCATCATGGGCTACAGCTTCATCGGTGGTGCCGGTTCCAACCAGGGAACCATCATCATCAAGCTGAAACCCTTCGAGGAGCGTCCGGGCGGTTTCTTCCACCGCGTCAAGAGTGCCCTGACGGGTGGCGGCATCGAGGCCTTGTTCGTCAACCCGATGGAGTCGACCTCCGTGCTGGGTATGATCTACAAGCAGACTGCCACCATCAAGGACGCACAGATTCTGGCCTTCGGTCCCCCCATGATCACGGGTTTCTCCGCCCAGAGCGGTATCACCATGACCATGCAGGACAAGACTGGCGGCGACCTGAACAGGTTCTATGAGAACGTCAAGACCTTCCTGGCCGCCCTCAACAAGCGTCCCGAGATCCAGACGGCACAGACCCAGTACAACCCGAACTATCCGCAGTACATGGTGGATGTGGACGTGGCCAAGACCAAGCAGGCCGGCATCTCCCCGTCGTCCGTGCTCTCCGTGATGCAGGGTTATCTCGGCGGTCTCTACGCCTCCAACTTCAACTCCTTCGGTAAGCTCTACCGCGTGATGATACAGGCAGGCCCCGAGAGCCGCATGCGCCCCGACGACCTGAGCAAAATCTACGTGCGGTGTGCAGACGGCACGATGAGTCCGGTCAGCGAGTTCGTCAACCTGCGCAAGGTGTACGGCCCAGCCAACATCTCCCGCTTCAACCTGTTCACCTCCATGGACGTGTCCGTGACCCCCAACAGTGGCTATTCCACGGGTGACGGCATGAAGGCCATCGCCGAGGTGGCTAAGGAAACGCTGCCCGAGGGCTACAGCTACGAATACTCCGGACTGACCCGTTCCGAGGCCGAGTCCAGCAACACGACGGGCTTGATCTTCGCCCTCAGTATCATCTTCGTCTACCTGATTCTGAGTGCCCAGTACGAGAGCTACATCCTGCCCCTGTCCGTGGTACTGTCCATCCCGTTCGGTCTGGCCGGTGCGTTCATCTTCACCAACCTCTTCGGCCACTCCAACGACATCTACATGCAGATCTCGCTGATCATGCTGGTCGGCCTGTTGGCCAAGAACGCCATCCTGATTGTGCAGTTCGCCCTGGAGCGGCGCCGCACGGGTATGGCTATCAAGTACTCGGCCATCCTGGGTGCCGGTGCCCGTCTGCGTCCTATCCTGATGACCTCTCTGGCTATGATTGTCGGTCTGTTGCCGCTGATGTTCGCCTCCGGCGTGGGCAAGAACGGTAACCAGACGCTGGGTGCAGCAGCCGTTGGCGGTATGCTGATTGGTACGCTGCTCCAGATCTTCATCGTGCCCGCCCTGTTCACCGTGTTCCAGTGGTTGCAGGAGAAGATCACACCGCTCCGCTTCGAGGACGAGGAGAACGAGGAGGTCACCGCCGAGTTGGCACAGTATGCCGAGGCCGCAGCCTGCAAGCACTCCAAGAAATAAGGTGGAACACGACAGTGTAGAACAATAACCGAAAGAAACAATGAAAAAGAACATCACATACATCATATTGTGTCTGGCAGCCCTCTCGCTGAGTGGCTGCAAGACACTCTACGGGAAATACCATCGGCCGGATGTCACCGCCAGCGGACTGGTGCGTGACTCGGCATCCGTTGCCGACACCCTCGTGGCCAGCGACACGGCCTCGTTTGCCAACATTCCCTGGCGCAGCGTGTTCACCGACCCACAGTTGCAGGGACTCATCGAGAAGGGACTGGAGCACAATCCCAACCTGCTCAATGCAGCCCTCAACGTGAAGATGGCTGAAGCACAGCTCACCTCAGCGAAACTGGCCTTCCTGCCGTCGTTCAGCCTTACGCCGCAGGGTACGCTCTCCTCGTGGGACGGGGCGAAGACCAACAAGATCTACAGCCTGCCCGTCAGTGCCAGTTGGAGCATCGACCTCTTCGGCAACCTGCTCTCGCAGAAGCGCGCTGCCCAGGCCGCCCTGTTGCAGACGAAGGACTACCAGGTGGCCGTGCAGACCAACCTCATCGCCAACATCGCCAACCTCTACTACACGCTCTGCATGCTCGACAAACAGATGGAAATCATCACCGAGATGGAGCAGCTGACCAAGGAGACGTGGGACATCATGAAACTGCGCAAGGAAACCGTGCGCGGCATCCGCTCCACTTCCGTGCAGGCCACGGAGGCCAGCTACTATGCCGTGCAGACGCAGCGGGTGGACATGCAACGGCAGATCCGGGAGACGGAGAATGCGCTGAGCCTCCTCATCGGACAGCAGGCGCAGACCATCAGCCGCAATCCGCTGGATCAGCAGACCCTGCCGACCAGTTTCTCTACGGGCATCGGCATCCAGTTGCTCAGCAACCGTGCCGACGTGCACGCCGCAGAGATGTCGCTGGCACAGTGCTTCTACGGTGTGGAGACGGCGCGCAGCCGCTTCTATCCCAGCATCACCATCTCGGGCAGTGGTGCCTTCACCAACAGCAGCGGTGCCGGCATCGTCAACCCCGGCAAGTGGTTGCTGTCGGCTGTCGGATCACTGGTGCAGCCCATTTTCCAGAACGGCAAGCTCGTTGCCGGACTGAAGGTGGCCAAGGCCCAGTACGAGCAGGCCTACAACACCTGGCAGAACGCCATCCTGACGGCGGGCAGCGAGGTGAGCAATGCTCTCGTGCTCTACAACGCCTCGGCCGAGAAGAGCGTCATCGAAGGTAAGCGCGTGGCCGTGCTGAAGCAGAACGTGGAAGACACAAAGGCCTTGATGGCTAGTGCCGGCAGCACCTATCTGGAGGTCATCACCGCCCAGACCAATCTGCTCAATGCCGAGCTCAGCAAGGTGACGGACGACTTCTCGAAGATGCAGGCTGTGGTGAACCTCTACTATGCACTGGGAGGCGGAGCGCACTAATAATTAAGAATTAATAATTAAGAATTAATAATTAAGAATTAATAATTATGGCAAGCAATATCAGTCCCAAGGCCGACATCTCGCCCAAGGCGAAAATCGGCGACAACTGTACGATATATCCTTTCGTCTACATTGAGGACGACGTGGTGATCGGCGACAACTGCACGATCTATCCCTTTGTCAGCATCCTCAACGGTACGCGCATGGGCAACGGCAACAAGGTGTTTCAGGGTGCGGTGATTGCCGCCCTGCCGCAGGATTTCAACTTCGACGGTGCGGAGAGCTTCGTGGAGATTGGCGACAACAACATCATCCGCGAGAATGTGGTCATCAACCGTGGCACGTATGCCGACGGCAAGACCGTGCTGGGCAACAAGAACTTTCTGATGGAAGGTGCACACATCTCCCACGACACGGTGGTGGGCAACAGTTGCGTGTTCGGCTACGGCACCAAGATTGCCGGTGACTGCACGATAGGCAACGGCGTGATATACAGTACGTCGGTGGTGGAGAATGCCAAGACGCGCGTGGGCGACATGGCCATGATACAGGCCGGCACCACGTTCTCGAAGGACGTTCCCCCGTACATCATCGTCAGCGGAAAGCCCGTGAAGTACAGCGGCCCGAACAATGTGATTATGGAGGCTGCCGGCTTCGATGCGCGCGTCCGCAAGCATGTGGCCAATGCCTACCGTCTGGTGTTCCACGGCCAGACCTCCGTGTTCGATGCCGTGAACCAGATACGCGACCAGGTGCCCGACGGTCCCGAGGTGCGCAACATCATCGCGTTCATCGAGGCCACGGAACAGGGCATCATCTCCAAGCTGTAAAGCCCTCGGACAGTAATATACTGTAAAGACAATCCGCGAATCCCCTGCCGCCTAATAACTGGCCGTGCAGGGGATTCCTGCGTTGATGACCCGGTCGCGGATGGCATCCAGCTGCTGGTGGGTGGCCTTCAAGAGTCCCTGTGCCGGTGTCTCGCGGTCGATGGTGTAGACCATCACCTGCTGTGGGGCAATGGCCTTTACGGTCTCCAGCCACGGAGCGACAAACGCCTCGCCCGTGTTGTCCACGCTGTCGCCGTCGCACGTGCCCTGCATGAACATCGTCTGGATGATGATGTGGCCGTGGAAGGCCTTCATGCGATCGATGATTTGCCGGACATCGTAGGTGCCGGCAGGATGGTCCACGCGGCGGATGTAGTCGCTGTCTACGGTGTCGAGCTTAAGGATGTTGTCGTCCACCTTCATCAGTGCGTCGTGCACCGTCTGGCGGTGAATCATCGTCGAGTTGCTCAGCACGCAAATCTTGGCCGCCGGGCAGTATTTGTCGCGCAACCGTATCGTGTCGTCAATGATTTCTGGGAAATGGGGGTGACAGGTCGGCTCTCCGTTGCCGGCAAACGTCAGCACATCGGGCAACTGTCCTTCCCCCTTCATGCGGCGGAGCGCCTCTTCCAGTTTTTTCGCCACCTCTTCGCGCGTGGGGAGCGGCAGCGAAGGGCGGTGGTCCTCGTTGAAGCCACACTCACAGTAGATGCAGTCGAAGGAGCACACCTTGCCGTCGGCCGGCAGCAGGTTGATGCCGAGGGAAATGCCCAGTCGGCGGCTGTGCACCGGGCCGAAGACGGGCGAGGGATAGATAATGGTACTCATCAATTCGTAGGGTTTTGTTCCAGACTGCAAAATTAGCAAATAAAACGTAATTTGTTTTGCATTCTGACTGATTTGTTGTAATTTTGCGCCAAATTTGGCGTATTACCGACTTATGGGAAAAAAGGTGAAGAAAAGAAGGGCTTCAGGAGGCCGTCGGGGCATACAGGGAGTGACGTTGTGCATCAGCACCGCCATGGTGCTTATCCTGTTGGGAATGGTGGTGTTCTCCGTGCTGCTGGCGCGCAACCTGTCCACGCACATGAAAGAGAACCTGACCGTGAGCGTCATGCTGAAGGACTACGTCACGGTGAAGCAGGGCCACCAGCTCTGCCGCGACCTCTCCCACAAGCCGTGGTCGCACCACATCGACTACATCAGCAAGGAACAGGCCCAGCAGGAGCAGGTGAAGGAGTTGGGCAGCGACCCCTCCGAGTTCCTCGGCTTCAACCCGTTTCCCGCCACGCTGGAGATATGGCTCAATGCCGACTATGCCAACCGCGACTCCCTGCGCGTCATCGCCAAGGATCTGCGTCAGGACGCGCGCGTCAGCGATGTGGCCTACATGGAAGACCTCGTGGACCAGGTCAACTACAACCTCAGCCGCATCAGCGGCATCCTGCTCGTGTTGGCCGTGCTACTCACCTGTGTGTCGTTCTCGCTCATCAGCAACACCGTGCGCCTGAGTGTCTATGCGCGCCGCTTCCTCATCCACACCATGAAACTGGTGGGAGCCTCGTGGGGCTTCATTCGCCGGCCGTTCCTCTGTCATGCCATGGGTGTGGGTGTCATTGCCGCGCTCATTGCCATCGCCGTGCTGGGCGGCTGCTTCTATGGACTCTACGTTATGCAGCCCGGCATCCTCAACGTCATCACGTGGGTGGAGCTGACCATCACCGCCGTGGCCGTGTTCCTCTTTGGTCTGCTCATCACGGCCCTGTGCGCCTGGCTCTCCGTGAACCGTTTCCTGCGCATGACGGCAGGGCAGCTCTACAAAATCTGACAATACATTTGGAAAAAACAATAATCTTATGGACAAGAAAAACCTCGCTTTCGACCGCGTCAACTATCTGCTCTTGGCGGTAGGCATGGCCATCGTCATCATCGGCTTCCTGCTGATGAGCGGCAGCGGCTCCAGCCTGGAGGCATACGATGCCGACATCTTCAGCACCCGCCGCATCACGGTGGCTCCGCTCACCTGCCTGTTCGGCTTCCTCTTCATGATCTATGGCGTTATGCACAAGCCGAAAGACCCGTCCGCATCTGCAAACGAAACGGAGGAGGGCGATAAGCAATGAGTTGGTTTGAAGCACTGGTGCTCGGACTCATACAGGGTCTGACCGAATATCTCCCCGTCAGCAGTAGCGGCCATCTGGCCATCGGCTCCCACCTGTTCGGTGTCAACGCTGAGGACAACCTGACCTTCACCATTATGGTGCACATCGCCACGGTGCTGAGCACGCTGGTGGTGCTGTGGAAGGAGATTGACTGGATACTGAAAGGGCTCTTTAAGTTCCAGATGAACGAAGAGACCAAGTATGCCCTGAACATCGTCATCACGATGATACCCATTGGCATCGTCGGCGTGTTCTTCAAAGACCAGGTGGAGGCCGTGTTCGGCTCGGGCTTGCTCATCGTGGGCTGCATGCTCATCGTGACCGCCGGCCTGCTGACCTTCTCCTACCTGGCGAAGCCCCGCCAGCGCGAGAGGATCAGTCCTTGGCACGCCTTCATCATCGGTCTCAGCCAGGCCTTGGCCGTGCTGCCCGGTCTGTCGCGTTCCGGCACCACCATTGCCACGGGGCTACTGTTGGGCAATAAGAAGGAGAATATGGCGCAGTTCTCGTTCCTCATGGTCATCCCCCCGATTCTGGGCGAAGCCCTGCTCGACCTGCTGAAGGGCTTGAATGGCGAGGAGACGTTGGGCGGCATTGATGCGTTCCCCATGGCCGTGGGCTTCGTGGCCGCGTTCGTGTCGGGCTGTCTGGCCTGCAAGTGGATGATAGACATCGTGAAGAAGGGTAAACTCATCTATTTCGGTCTCTACTGTGCCGTGGCCGGTGTGGCCACCGTTCTCTATTCCCTGCTCTGACCCATGAACTTCACCCAGGGAACCGTCATCTGCATCGACAAGCCCTACCGTATGTCGAGCTTCGGTGCATTGGCACACATCCGCTACCTCGTCTCGCGCAGAATCGGCGTGCGGCGGGTGAAGATGGGGCATGCCGGCACCCTCGACCCCTTGGCCACGGGTGTCCTAATACTGTGCACGGGCGGCAAGACCAAGGAGATAGAGCGCATGCAGTACCACAGCAAGGAATACACCGCCACGCTGCAGCTCGGGGCTACCACGCCCAGCTACGATCGTGAGCATACGGTGGATGCCACCTATCCCACACGCCACATCACGCGTGAGCTGATAGACCAGGTGTTGCCGCGGTTTCTGGGCGACATCCAGCAGGTGCCCCCACAGTATTCGGCGGTGAAGGTGGGTGGCGAGCGTGCCTACCGCATGAAGCGCAACGGCGAACACGTGCAACTGGCCGCCAAGACGGTGCACATCGACGAGATTGAGGTCACGGCCTTCGACCTGCAGCGCATGCAGCTCTCTCTGCGCGTGGTGTGCGGCAAGGGCACCTACATCCGTTCCCTGGCACGCGACATCGGACGCGCCCTGGACAGCGGTGCTTTCCTCACGGCACTGCGGCGCACGCGGTTGGGGGAGGTTCGTGTCGACGACTGCATCCGCGTGGACGACTTCCCGGCGTGGCTGGCCGCACAGGAGATAGAAGACGGCAAAAGGAAAGATGCAACAGCATAAGAAAGAAAAGAAAAAACGAAATACGAACAATGAAACTGTCACAATTCAAATTCAAGTTGCCTGAGTCACAGGTGGCTCTCGAATTGCCCCACAAGACCTTCGAGAACGAGGACGGGACGGTCGACAAGGTGTACCGTCGCGACGAGTGTCGCCTGATGGTGGTGCACCGCAAGAGCCAGACCTTCGACCTCTTCAAGAAGGACGGCGAGGGCAAGGACACCGACCAGCCGCTACTCTTCCGCGACATCATCGGCTATTTCGATGATGGCGACGTGATGGTGTTTAATGACACCAAGGTGTTTCCGGCGCGTCTGTACGGCATGAAGGAAAAGACCGATGCGAAGATAGAGGTGTTCCTGCTGCGCGAGCTCAACGAGGAGCTGCGCCTGTGGGACGTGCTGGTGGAGCCTGCCCGCAAGATTCGCATCGGCAATAAGCTGTTCTTCGACGGGGATGGCCCCATGGTGGCCGAGGTGATAGACAACACCACCAGTCGCGGGCGCACCCTGCGCTTCCTCTACGACTGTCCCCACGACGAGTTCAAGCGCGAGTTGTTTGCCTTGGGTTCCGCGCCGTTGCCCCACTACATCGTGGACCGCCGCGACCCCACGCCCGACGACAGCGAGAATTTCCAGACCATCTATGCGCGCCACGAGGGTGCGGTGACCGCTCCAGCCTCTGGCCTGCACTTCAGTCGCGAGCTGATGAAGCGACTGGAAATCCTGGGTGTCGACTTCGCCTTCCTCACCGTGCATTGCGGTCTCGGCAGCTTCGACAATATCGAGGTGGAAGACCTCACCAAGCACAAGATGACCTCCGAGCAGATCATGGTAGGCAGCGAGGCTTGTCGCGTGGTCAACCATGTCAAGCGCGACGAGCGCCGCGTCTGTGCCGTGGGCATCTCCACCCTGCGTGCCACGGAGACGGCGGTGGGCGCCGATGGCCAGTTGAAGGAGTTCGACGGCTGGACCAACAAGTTCATCTTCCCTCCGTACAACTTCAGTTTGGCCAACGCCCTGATAGCCAATTTCTATCATCCCGAGTCCACCATGATGATGGCCACGGCGGCCTTTGGCGGCTACGACCTGGTGCGGGAGGCCTACGATGTGGCCCTTGCCAACGGCTTTATGTTCGGCTGCTTCGGCGATGCCATGCTGATTCTCGATGACTGACGGCAGGGCGGTTGCGTTGCAGACTCCGTGCCACGGCGAGGTGCTCCATGAGGTGTATCTCGCCTTGGGTTCCAATTTAGGCAACCGTCGGGAACTGCTCGATGAGGCGGTGCGGCAGATAGACCGTCGTGTTGGTGCGGTGGTGCGCCAGTCGTCGTGGATAGAGACAGATCCGTGGGGCTTTCAGTCCGCCCATCGGTTTCTGAACGGTGCGGTGTGCTGTCTCACGCGCCATACGCCACACGAGGTGCTCCATCTGACGCAAGCCATCGAGCGCGACATGGGGCGGCAGCACAAGACGGGCTCGGACTGTGCCTATTCCGACCGCACCATAGACATCGACATCCTGCTCTACGACGACCTCCATGTGTCTACGCCCGACCTCACCATTCCCCATCCGTTGATGGAGCAGCGCGACTTCGTGATGATTCCCCTTCGGGAGATACGGCCATAAAGAAAGGTCTCACCGGCCCTCTCGGGTGGGTGAGACACAGCGCTTTGTTTATTTATACCTTAACCTTAAAATGTTCTACGGTTACTTGCGCAGACCGAGAGCCTTGATGAGTTCGCGATAGCGAGTCACATCCTTGTTGTAGAGATACTTCAGGAGCTTGCGGCGGCGACCTACCATCTTGGTCAGGCTGCGTGCAGTGCCGAAGTCCTTGCGGTTCTTCTTCAGGTGCTCGGTCAGGTGGCTGATGCGATAAGTGAACAGGGCTACCTGGCTCTCAACAGAACCGGTGTCGGTGGCCGACTGTCCGTGTTTCTCGAAAATTTCTTTCTTCTTGGCTGAATCCAAATACATGTTTTTTGATGATTAAATTGTTAATTACTATGACATCCTTCGGACGCTTCCCGTCTTCATCACGGCGGTGCACCTCCTCGAATGCGTGTGCAAAGGTACGAATAAGCGAGCGAAAAGCCAAAAAAAAGCACCTTTTTTTTGCTTTTCCGAGCAAAAGTACCTTCGAGGCGCAGCCTCAGAGGTACAAATAAGCGAGCGAAAAGCCAAAAAAAAGCACCTTTTTTTGCTTTTCCGAGCAAAAGTACCTGAGGACGGGGTAAAAAAACGTTAAAAAGCGGGGACGATGTGGCGGTTAGTGGCAGAAAAATAGTACTTTTGTGGTCTATAACTCAACTAAAACAATAAATTGCAAGGAAAAACTATGGAAAAACAACAAACAGGCAGCAAAGCCTATTTGATTTCGATTGTGATGGTGGCCGTCTTGGGCGGCCTTTTGTTCGGTTATGACACGGCAGTCATTTCCGGTGCGGAGAAGGGCTTGCAGGCCTTCTTCATGGGTGCCGACGACTTTGTCTATACCGATTTCTGGCACGGCTTCACCAGTTCGAGTGCCCTCATCGGCTGCATCATCGGCTCGGCCATCTCCGGTGTGCTGGCCACGCGGTGGGGGCGCAAGCGTTCACTGATATTTGCCGGCGTGATGTTCTTCGTGTCGGCGTGGGGCTCCATGTGTCCCGAGACGATGGTGCTGCCGCAGGGCAAGCCCACCCTGACCCTGCTCGTCGTGTTCAACATCTACCGCGTCATCGGTGGTGTGGGTGTGGGTCTGGCCTCGGCCGTCTGTCCCATGTATATCGGTGAGATAGCGCCGAGCCGCATCCGTGGCATGCTGGTGTCGTGGAACCAGTTTGCCATCATCTTCGGACAGCTCGTCACCTACTTCGTCAACTTCTTCATCCTCGGCGACCATATCGCTCCGGCCATTGCCAGTGTGGGTGGTGGCATGAACGAGCTGCTCAACGGCACTGACGCTGCCTGGGCCATTGAGACGGGCTGGCGCTATATGTTCGGATCGGAGATGGTGCCCGCAGGACTGTTTGCCATCCTCATCTGCTTCGTGCCCGAGACACCGCGCTATCTGGCCATGATTGGCGAGGACGCCAAGGCCGAGCGCATCCTGGCCAAGATCAATGGGGCAGGGGAGGCCAGCAAGATCCTGCACGACATCAAGAACACCGTCACGGAGAAGAAGGAGAAACTGCTGACCTACGGTGTGCTCTGCATCTTCGTCGGCGTGATGCTCTCCGTGTTCCAGCAGGCTGTGGGCATCAATGCCGTGCTCTACTACGCACCGCGCATCTATGAGGCCATGGGCTTCGACAACCCGATGGTGCTCACCGTGTTCAACGGCGTGGTGAACCTCGGCTTCACCTGTGTGGCCATCTTCACCGTGGAGAAGCTCGGCCGCAAGCCCCTGCTCATCGTCGGTTCGTTGGGCATGGCACTGGGAGCCATCGGCGTGGCCTGCACCTTCGGCAACTCCGATCTACAGCTGCTCTGCATGGTGTCCATCATGGTCTATTCCGCCTCGTTCATGTTCTCGTGGGGACCCATCTGCTGGGTACTCATCGCCGAGGTGTTCCCCAACACCATCCGTGGTGCTGCCGTAGCCATCGCCGTGGCCTTCCAGTGGATTTTCAACTGGATCGTCTCCACCTCGTTCGTGCCCATGGCCAACAGTCTGGGCTACTGGTTCACCTACGGCCTCTATGGTGTCATCTGTATCCTCGCCGCCCTCTTCGTCTGGAAGCTCGTGCCGGAGACCAAGGGCAAGACGCTGGAGGATATGACGCGCCTTTGGAAAGAGCGGAAATAGTGATCCCCGAAAGGGACACACCGTCCGATATATCGCAAAAACAGGGGGAAGCCGCATCGCTTCCTCCTGTTCCTTTTGATGGGGCTGTCCTCAGCTCCAGCGCACCCTCGGACGCCGCAGACCAGTCCTCGGACGCAGTAGCGGAAGAGAAGCCGGGAGAGGAAAGGGGTGGGGAGGGCGGAGTCTATCAGTATAACAGTATAACAGTTAAAAATAGGGCTTCCCGCACTCGCTCTCCTTCCTTCTATAAGTATATAACTTATTAATTATTAATAATATATATAATAAAATCGGAGGAAGGTCGGAAGTTGGAGGGTGGTTGAAAAACAACTGTTATAACTGATAACTGATAGACTCTGGATACAGAAAGAATAAAAATAAACATCTAAATATTTGAAAAACAATGAAATGTGATTCTTTGGAAGGCATAATACAGAACATGCCCAAGCCCGGAAAGGGCACGGAAGTAATAGATCTTCTCCTCTCCAAGGCCTCAAAAGGCATGCGTGAGGCGCTGTTGCCCATGGTTTTGCCGACCATGGCGACCTACCTGAAGGGAGTGAGGTTCACCTATAGTGACGGCAATCTGTACGAAATGTGCGGCCAAATGGCCCACTTGATAGCGTTTTCGGGCACGAGCAAGGCGCAGTCCAAAACTCCCCGACTGGGAAAATAAAACGCCCTGCCCAGCGCGGTAAAATTCCCTGCCCAGCGGAACAAAACGCTCCAGTCAATTGATAATTAAGAAAAACGGGTTTTTTTCTTTTGGCATTTCGCTCACTTAATCGTACCTTTGGCCTTCGGCCGAAGGTACTTTCGCTCGAGAATAAAAAGAAAAAACTTGTTTTTCTTTTGTATTCTTCTCGCTTAATCGTACCTTTGTACCTTGAAAACAGCAGTACCATGAATCGACAGACCGTACACCTTCAGGAGACCGACTCCACCAACCGATGGCTGAGGGAACACGCCACGGAGGGCATCCGTGCCGTCTGGGCTGACTATCAGACCCACGGGCGTGGACAGGGCGGAAACCACTGGGAGTCGGAGCGCGGACAGAACCTCACCTGCTCCGTGTTGCTGCAGCCGGCGGACATTCCGGCCAATGCACAGTTCCGCATCTCCATGGCCGTGGCACTGGCTGTGGTTGATGCGCTGAAGCCATACGCCGGGGAGGAGCTACGCGTGAAGTGGCCCAACGACATCTACTGGCGTGACAGTAAGTTGGCCGGGATACTCATCGAAAACCGGCTGCAGGGCAACCGCATCGAGGAGAGCATCGTCGGCATCGGCATCAACGTCAACCAGCGGCAGTTCCGCAGTGATGCGCCAAACCCCGTGTCGCTGTGGCAGATAACAGGTCGCGAGACCCCGCGTGAAGACCTGCTCGAAGACCTCTTGCAGCGCATCCCCGCCTACCTCGGTCAAGACCTGAAGGTGCGTTACATGCAGGCGCTCTACCGCCGCGAAGGGTTGCACCCCTACCGCGACTGTCAGGGCACGTTCCAGGCCTCTGTCGCCGACGTGGAGGACGATGGCCACCTCGTCCTTCAGGACAGCCAAGGCCACCAGCGGCGCTATGCCTTCAAGGAAGTGGCCTTCGTCATCGGGTAGGGCGAAACACAATGGGCTGAGACAGAGCGAAACACAATGGGCTGAGACAGAGCGAAACGTACTGGGCTGAGACAGAGCAGAACGTACTGGGCTTTCAGCCCGTACATGTACAGTTGTTGGGCATTGACTTTCAGCCCGTCTGACACCGATTTACGGCTCAGCCCGTCTGACACCGATTTACGGTTCAGTCCGTCTGACATCGATTGACGGCTTAGTCCGTACCTGTAGAGAACTGGACAAGTAAAATTTTAACATTACAAATAAAGATATGGAAAGAAAAGCAAGATTTCAACGAATCCTACTGAAACTCTCGGGCGAGAGCCTGATGGGCGAGCAGGGCTACGGCATCGACGCCAAGCGACTCAACGACTATGCCGAACAGATCAAGGAGGTCAGTGAGATGGGCGTGCAGATTGGCATCGTCATCGGTGGTGGCAACATCTTTCGCGGACTGAGCGGCAGCCAAAGGGGTTTCGACCGCGTGAAGGGCGACCAGATGGGCATGTGCGCCACCGTCATCAACTCCCTGGCACTCTCCTCGGCACTGGACGCTGTCGGGGTGAAGAACAAGGTGCTGACGGCCATCCGCATGGAACCCGTCGGCGAGTTCTACACCAAGTGGAAGGCCATCGAATACCTGGAGCAGGGCATGGTGTGCATCTTCTCCGCAGGCACGGGCTGTCCCTACTTCACCACCGATACGGGCAGCAGTCTGCGTGGCATCGAGATAGAAGCCGACGTGATGCTGAAGGGCACGCGCGTGGACGGCATCTACACCGACGACCCGGAGAAAGACCCCACGGCCACCAAGTTTGACAAGATTTCCTACAAGGAGGTGCTGGCGCGCGGACTGAAGGTCATGGACCTCACCGCCATCTGCATGTGCCAGGAGAACCAGCTGCCCATCTACGTGTTCAATATGGACCAGGTGGGCAACCTCAAGAGGGTGATGGACGGTGAGAACATCGGCACCCTCGTGCATCCCTAACGCTGGCGGCGCGCCGTCACTGCCGACAGCACCACATACCAGGCAATGACCAGGGCGATGCCGCTCACCTGGAACACTACGAGCAGGGGAAGGCAGGAGAGGAGGAAGATGTATTTCACCTCGTTTCCGCGCCATCCCCACTGCTTGAACTTCAGGGCGAAGAGCGGTATCTCGGCCACCAGCAACCAGCTGGCCACCAGCAGACCCACCACGACCCCGTAGACCCCGTAGGGCACGGAGGCAATGGCCTCGCCGCAGCCCACCAACAGTGCACCCCAGAAGAGGGCGTTGGCCGGTGTGGGCACCCCGATGAACGAGGTGGCCTGTCGCTCGTCCAGATTGAACTTGGCCAGGCGCAGTGCCGAGAAGGCCGCCATGATGAAGGCCACGTAGGGCAGTGCGTCGCAGCAGAGCTGGTCACGGTGCTGCTCCAGGAAGTTGAACAGCATGGCCGAGGGAGCCAGGCCGAAGGTGATGTCGTCGGCCAGCGAGTCCAGCTCCTTGCCGATGGGCGAACTGACGTGGAGCAGGCGGGCACTCATGCCGTCGAAGAAGTCGAACACGGCACCGAGGATGATGAACAGCAGCGCAGCCTCCCACTGTCCGCCGAAGGCCATATAGGTGGCCACGCAGCCAGACACGAGGTTGCAGCAGGTGATGGTGTTGGGAATGTGTTTCTTGATGCTCATAGCGCGCAGAAAGTGAAAAAACGGAAATGAAAAACGGGAAGGCTGTCGGACAGCAGCACTTAACCCATGACAGCCAGCACGGTCTGGTCGCCAACGGTGGGCTGATCCATGCGCACACGCACCTCCGTGCCCAACGGCAGGTAGACATCCACGCGCGAACCGAGTTTAATGAATCCCAGGTGCTCGTCGATGCAGCACTCCTCCCCGGCCTTGGCATAGGTGACGATGCGGCGAGCCATCGCCCCCGCAATCTGGCGCACCAGCACGTCCTCGCCCTCGGGCGTGGTAATCATGATGTCGGCATGCTCGTTCTCCTCGCTGGCCTTCGGCAGCCACGCCTTGTGGTAGTTGCCGTTGTGGTGGCTCACAAACTTCACCTTGCCGTCCACGGGAAACCAGTTGGCGTGGACGTTCAGCGGACTCATAAAGATGCTGATGAGCAGTCGCCGGTCGTGGAAATACTCGTCCTCGTCCACCTCCTCGATGACCACGATCTTGCCGTCAGCCGGAGCCACCACCATGCGGCGCGTGTCACCGTTGAAGTAGCGGATGGGACAGCGGTAGAAGTTGAGTGCCAAGAGCCATGCCGTGCCCAGCCCTAATGTGACGATCCAGAACGGCAGCTTCGTATCGAAGGCAGACCACAGGCCAACGGCCACAAGGACGATGACCGCCATGCTGACGGTCAGCTCGCTGGTGCCTTCGCGGTGTATTCTTATTTTCTTGAGTTTCTTGAGTTTCTTCCCCATGGTGGATGGTGCGGTTGTTTTTTCCTCGTGCAAAGATACGCTATTTTTGTCTATCTCGCAAATTTTTTGCGCCATTCTTTTGGTGTTCTCGCCTTTTCGGCGTAACTTTACACCTCATAATCCGAACGGAAGACGATTTCGATATGCAAGATTTCATACATTTACACGTACATACCTACTACTCCATCCTCGACGGACAGTCGAGCATCAAGCGGTTGGTGGACAAGGCCGTCAGCGACGGCATGCGCGGCATGGCCATCACCGACCATGGCAATATGTTCGGCATCAAGGAATTTCACGACTATGTGGCCGACATCAACAAGGGGCGCAAGAAGGAGGGGCTGGAACCCTTCAAGCCTATCTTCGGCTGCGAGATGTACGTGGCCAGGCACGGCAGCAAGGAACAGCGGCAGGGCAAGGACGACCAGGGCGGCTACCACCTCATCGTGCTGGCCAAGAACTACCAGGGCTACAAGAACCTCATCAAGCTGGTCAGCAACGCCTGGGTGGACGGCTTCTACAGCAAGCCCCGCACCGACCGCGCCGACCTGGAGAAATACCACGAGGGCCTCATCGTCTGCTCGGCCTGCATCGCCGGCGAGGTGCCCAGGAAGATACGGCAGGGCGACCTGGCTGGGGCACGCGAGGCCGTGGAGTGGCACCGTCGCGTCTTTGGTGACGACTACTATCTGGAGCTGCAGCGCCACGAGGTGAAGAATCCCCAGCAGCGCGCCAACCGCGAGGTGTTCCCCGAACAGCAGCGCGCCAACAAGATGCTGATGGAACTGGCGCGGGAGTACGGCATCAAACTCGTCTGCTCCAACGACGCCCACTTTGTCGACGAGGACAACGCCGAGGCTCACGACCACCTGCTCTGCCTCTCCACGGGAAAAGACCTTGACGACCCCGCGCGACTGCTCTACACCAAGCAGGAGTGGTTCAAGACGCGGGAGGAGATGAACGCGGTGTTTAGCGATGTGCCAGAAGCACTGACCAACACGCTGGAGATACTGGACAAGGTGGAGACCTACAGCCTCGATCACGACCCCATCATGCCCTTCTTCCCCATCCCCGAGACGTTCGGCACGGAGGAGCAGTGGCGCGCGAAATACACCGAGCAGCAGCTCTACGACGAGTTTACCACCGACGAGAACGGACAGAACCCCCTGCCCCCCGACGAGGGCGAGAAGAAGATACAGAAGCTGGGCGGCTACGACAAGATCTACCGCATCAAGTTTGAGGCCGACTATCTGGCGAAACTGGCCTACGAGGGCGCGAAGAACCGCTACGGCGACCCTGTGCCCGACGAGGTGCACGACCGCGTGAAGTTCGAGCTGCACATCATGAAGACCATGGGTTTCCCCGGCTACTTCCTCATCGTGCAGGACTTCATCAACTCCGCACGCGACGAGCTGGGCGTGATGGTAGGCCCGGGGCGTGGATCAGCGGCAGGATCTGTCGTGGCCTACTGCCTGGGCATTACGAAGATAGACCCGCTGAAGTACGACCTGCTGTTCGAGCGTTTCCTCAACCCCGACCGCATCTCGCTGCCCGATATCGACACCGACTTCGACGACGACGGGCGCGGAAAGGTGCTGAAATGGGTGGAGGACAAGTACGGCCATGAGAACTGTGCACACATCATCACCTACGCCTCCATGGCCACCAAGAACTCGCTGAAGGACGTGGCGCGCGTGGAGAAGTTGCCGCTGGCTGAGGCCAACGCCCTCTGCAAGGCCATCCCCGACCGCCTGCCCGACGGCAAGAAGATGAACCTCACTAATGCCATCGCCTGTGTGCCTGAGCTGCGCGACGCGGAAGCCTCGCCCGACCCGAAGCTGGCCAACACCATCAAGTATGCCAAGATGCTGGAGGGCACGGTGCGCGGCACGGGTATCCACGCCTGCGGTTTCATCATCTGCCGCGACCCCATCAGCAACTGGGTGCCGGTGTCCACGGCCGACGACCCGGACTTCAAGGGCGAGAAGACCAACTGCACGCAGTATGACGGCCACGTCATCGAGTCCACGGGACTCATCAAGATGGACTTCCTCGGACTGAAGACGCTCTCGGAGCTGAAGGAGGCCTGTGCCATCGTCAAGCAGACGCGCGGCATAGACATCGACCTCGACACCATCCCCATCGACGACGCAAAGACTTACGAGCTGTACCAGCAGGGGCGCACCATCGGCACCTTCCAGTTTGAGTCGGCCGGCATGCAGAAATACCTGCGCGAGCTGCACCCCACGGTCTTCGAAGACCTCATCGCCATGAATGCCCTCTACCGACCGGGACCTATGGACTACATCCCCTCGTTCATCGCGCGAAAGAACGGTAAGGAGGAAATTGCCTACGACATCCCCTGCATGGAGAAATACCTAAAGGACACCTACGGCATCACCGTCTACCAGGAGCAGGTCATGCTGCTGTCGCGACAGCTCGCGGACTTCACGCGCGGCGAGAGCGACGCGCTCCGCAAGGCCATGGGAAAGAAGAAAAAGAACATCGTGGACGCCATGAAGCCGAAGTTCATTGAGGGCGGAAAGAAGAACGGACACGACCCGGCAGTGCTGGAGAAGATATGGGCAGACTGGGAGAAGTTCGCCTCTTATGCCTTCAATAAGTCGCACGCGGCCTGCTACTCGTGGGTGGCCTTCCAGACGGCTTACCTCAAGGCCAACTTCCCCGCGGAGTTCATGGCCGCCATCATGAGCCGCAGGCGCGACCAGATCACGGAAATCACCAAGTTGATGGACGAGTGTAAGGCCATGGGCATTGCCACGCTGGGCCCCGACGTGAACGAGAGCTACCAGAAGTTTGGTGTCAACAAGCGGGGAGAGATACGCTTCGGCCTTGCTGCCATCAAGGGCGTGGGAGATCCTGCCGCCATCGCCATCATCACGGAACGCGATAGGAACGGACTCTACAAGGACATCTTCGACTTCGTGCAGCGCGTCAGCCTCGGCACCGTCAACCGGAAAACGCTGGAGAGCCTGGCTCTGAGTGGTGGCTTCGACAGTTTCGGTATACCGCGCGAGGACTTCTTCGCCAAGAACCACAAAGGGGAGGTGTTCCTTGACACGCTGGTGCGCTACGGACAGATGTACCAGGCGGAGCAACAGGAGGCGCGCAACTCGCTGTTCGGTGGGGAGAACGCCGTAGACATTGCCACGCCGCCCATCCCGAAGGGGGAGCAGTGGAGCAACATCATGCGGCTGAACAAGGAGCGGGAGCTGGTGGGCATCTACCTCTCGGCGCATCCGCTGGACGAATACCGGGTGGTCATCGACGCGCTCTGCAACACGCGCTGCTCGGAACTGGCCGACGTCAATGCGCTGGCCGACCGAGAGACGGTGGTGGTGGGAGGCATCGTCACCAGCGTGGAGCAGAAGTTCACCAAGCGCGGAGACCCCTGCGGCTTCGTCACCATCGAGGACTTTGAAGGATCGGGGCGGTTGGCGCTGTTCGGCGAGAACTGGGGACAGATGCGTGGCATGTTCGAGACGGGGGCTACGGTCTACGTGACGGGAAAGGTGGTGTCGCGCTACCAGCAGTATGGCAACCGCGACGACAACGGGCCGAAAGACCTGCGCATCTCGTCGGTGGAATATATGCAGAGCGTCAAGGACAAGGCCATCGAGCGCATCACCGTCTCGGTCGACGTGTCGCAGTTTGACACGCAGATGGCGGCGGAACTGGGCGAGCTCTGTCGGGAGCATCCGGGCACCACACAGCTCTACCTGCAGTTTGTAGACCCAGGCAAGCGCCACCGCATCCTCTTGCGCAGCCAGTCGACGGCCATTGACGTGAAGCCGGTATTGCTCGACTACATCAACCGATCGTCGGCTCTGTCCTACAAAATCAACTGAACATCATCAATCAACAAATAACCAACAAACAACAGATTATTATGGAATTGACTATTACCAACGAGAATTTCGAGACACTGAAGAACGGAAACCTGCCACTGGTCGTGGACTTCTGGGCCACCTGGTGCGGCCCGTGCCGCATGATTGCTCCCATCGTGGAGGAACTGGCCAAGGAATATGAGGGGCGCGTCAACGTGGCCAAGTGTGACGTGGAGGCCTGCGAGGACATCGCCGCCAGTCTGGGCATACGCAACATCCCGACGCTCCTGTTCTTTAAGAACGGACAGGTGGTCGACAAACTGGTGGGCGCACAGACGAAGGCCAAGCTGCAGGAGAAGATAGAAGGTCTGCTGTAAGGGTTTCCACGCCGCGGAAAGGGCTTCCCCTTCCGCTGGAAAGACATTAGAAAGAGAGCAGGCGGCTTCCGTCTGCCTCTTCTTTTATGGTGACGCGCACCGCATCCTCGGGCAGAATGTCTTCAATCAGTTCGGGCCACTCTATCAGGCAGAGCGCGCCGGAATAGAAATACTCCTCGTAGCCCATGTCGTAGACCTCGTCGAGCTTCTTGATGCGGTAGAAGTCGAAGTGGTAGACGGGCTGTCCCTGCCCGTCGGTGTATTCGTTGACGATGGCGAAGGTGGGGGAGGTGATGACATCGTCACATCCGAGCACCTCGCAGAGGGCTTTGACGAAGGTGGTCTTGCCGGCACCCATCTTGCCGTAGAAGGCAAACACGCGCGAGGTGCCGATGCTTGCGGTGAACTGGCGGGCGGCTTCGTGGATGGTGTCGAGGCTGTTGATGGTGATTTGCATAGTCTTATCTGTTTGTTGATGGTCTGTATTTCTTTGGCTCAGGGTCTTTTCTTTCCTTTCAGCGTGACCAGCGGCACGAGCATCTCTTCCATGGAAATGCCGCCGTGCTGGAAGGTGTTGCGGTAGTAGGTGGCGTAGTGGTTGTAGTTGTTGGGATAGACGAGAAAGTCGCTGCCCGTGGCGAAGACATAGCTGGTGGACAGGTTGGGCGAGGGCAGCAGCGCGTCGCTGGGGTTCTTGACCGTGAACACGTCGCGGCTCTCGCAGTGGAGATTGCGTCCCAACTTATAACGCAGGTTGGTGTTGGTGGCGCGGTCGCCCACAATCTTTACGGGCTGGTCGGTGCGCACACTGCCGTGGTCGGTGGTCAAGACGACGCTGCAACCGGTCTGCGCCAGTTGATGGAACAGTTGGCCAACGGCAGAATGGCGGAACCAGGAGTGCGTCAGTGAACGGTAGGCGGCCTCGTCGTGGGCCAGCTCGCGCACCATCTGTGACTCGGTGCGGGCGTGCGACAGCATGTCGATGAAGTTGACCACGACGGCGTTGAGACTATGGCGTTTCAGCAACTCGCCAGCCTCTTCCGCCAGCTTTCCGGCCTCGCTGCCCGTGTTGATTTTGTGGTAGGAGAAGGTGCCGTGCCGCCGCATCCGTTCCAGAAAGGCCTGGAGCAGCTCCGCCTCGTGGAGGTTCTTGCTTTCCTCGGCATCCTCGCCCGTCCACAGGGTGGGGTAGTGGCGCAGGATGTCGGCGGGCATCAGTCCGGCAAACAGGGCATTGCGCGCGTAGGGCGTGGCGGTGGGCAGGATGCTGCAACACAGCTGCTCGGACACCTCGAAGTCGGTCAGCTCGGGTTCGATGGCCTTCCACTGGTCGTAGCGGAAGTTGTCGAACACGACGAGGAACACCGGCTCGCCCTGTTGGAGCAACGGCAGGACGCATTGCCGTAGCACATCGTGGCTCATCGGGAAGTCGCGCTGCTGCATCCAGTCCGTATAGTGGCGCTTCACGAAGCGGGCAAACTCCCGGTTGGCCTCGGCCTTCTGTGTCCGTAGCAGGTCGCGCAGAGCTGGGTCGGCATCCGCCAACTTCAGCTCCCAGTCCACGAGCTGGCGGTAGAGGGTCGTCCAGTCCACCCACGTCCCACATTCCGCGGTCTGCATGGAGAGTTGCCGGAACTGCTGCTGGTAGGCGGTCTGCGTGGTCTCGGCCACGAGTTCGCGGCGGTGGATGAGCCGCTTGAGCGAGAGCAGGATCTGGTTGGGGTTGACGGGCTTGATGAGGTAGTCGGCAATGTTGCGCCCCACGGCCTCGTCCATGATGTGCTCCTCCTCGCTCTTGGTGACCATGACCACGGGGACGGTGGGTTGCAACTGCTTGATGCGTTCGAGCGCCTGCAACCCGGTGATGCCGGGCATCATCTCGTCGAGCAGCACCGCGTCGAACGGCTGTTGGCGGCACAGCTCTACAGCATCGGTGCCGTTGGTGGTGGTCACGACCTCATAGCCTTTCCTTTCCAGAAAGAGCAGATGGGGGCGCAGCAGCTCCATCTCGTCGTCAGCCCAGAGTATCCGTCCGTTGGTCATTGTTTCTTGTGTACCCACAAGGGGTCATTGTTTCTTCACACCCACAATTTGCGTCTTGGGCAGTTCGCGGTTGCGCTTGTTCACCACGGTCACCACGGTCTGTGCGAGGTTGATAAAGGCCAGTCCCGTGGCCGTCTCACTGCTGAGGGCGGCAGGCTCGCCTTGGTCGCCACCATCGCAGATGCCCTGCACGAGGGGGATCTGAGCCAGTAGCGGTACGTCCATCTCTTCGGCCAGTCGCTTGCAGCCTTCCTTGCCGAAGATGTAGTAGCGGTTGTTGGGCAACTCGGCCGGCGTGAACCACGCCATGTTCTCCACCAGTCCGAGGATGGGCACGTTGACCTTCTCGTTGCGATACATGTCAATGCCTTTTCGGGCATCGGCCAGGGCCACCTCCTGGGGCGTGGAGACGATGACGGCACCGGTGATGGCCAGCGTCTGCAGGAGGGTGAGGTGGATGTCGCTCGTGCCCGGCGGTGTGTCGAGTACCAGATAGTCGAGTGCACCCCAGTCGGCATCGGCAATGAGCTGCTTCAAGGCGTTGGAGGCCATGCCGCCGCGCCACAGGGTAGCGGTCTCGGGCGACACGAAGAAGCCGATGGAGAGGAGCTTCACACCGTAGGCTTCCACGGGGGCTATCAGGTCGCGCCCGTCCACCTGTACGGCATAGGGGCGCGCATCCTCCACCTTGAACATCTTGGGCATGGAAGGACCGAAGATGTCGGCATCGAGCAGTCCGACCTTGTAGCCCAGGCGCGCCAAGGCAATGGCGAGGTTGGCGGAGACGGTGCTCTTGCCCACGCCACCCTTTCCGCTACTCACGGCCACGATGTTCTTCACCTGGGGCAGTAGCTTGCCGACCTCCGGGCGGGGCTTCGACTTGAACTCGGTGGTGATGTCCACCACGGTGTCCTTGCCGCAGTGGTACTTGATGGCGGCCTCGGCGGCCTTGACGGTAGACTTTAGAAACGGGTCGGTGTTGCGCGGAAACTCCAGTACGACGTGCACGTGCCATGGCTCACCGTCGGCGGAGGGCGCAGCCACGGCAGGCTGGTCAGCCACCATGCCGCTCTCTACCAGGTTTTTCTTCGTGCCTGCATACGTCACGGTCTGCAGGGCTTCTATAATCATTTGGGGATAGAGTGTCATTGTTTTGGAAGGTTTAGGGTTCGACAGAGGTTTGCAGGGTCTTGAAGCGATCGAGGCCGCGGTCGAGCCAGTCCGTGTACTGCTTCACGTCTTCGTCGTAGGAGCGGCTGGGAGCCAGGGCGTGGCCGTCGGGGGTCAGCAGGACATAGAACGGCTGGGTGTTGGCTCCGAACTTGCGCGCCTGCAGATAGCTCCACTTGTCGCCCACGGTGCGCAGGGTACGGGTGCGGTTGCCGTCGCTCACCTCGATGGGCTGGGGCAGTGGGGTCTTGTCGTCGACATACAGGGAAATCAGCACGTAGTCGTCGGTCAGGCGCTTGGCCACGCCGGCATCGCTCCATACGGCGGCCTCCATCTTCCGGCAGTTGACGCAACCGAAGCCAGTGAAGTCGATGATGACGGGCTTGCCCTGCGCGCGTGCGGCAGCCATGCCCTGCTCATAGTCTTTGTAGACGGCCTCGACGGTCTTTTCGGCTTGCATGTTGAAATCTTGCGTGAACATCGGGGGCGCAAAGGCACTGATGGCTTTCAGCGGTGCGCCCCAGAGGCCGGGTATCATATACATGGTGAAGGCGAAGCTGATGAGGCCGAGGAAGAACTGCGGCACGGGCGTGCTCTTCGACGGCTGGTCACCGTGGGCGTGGCCCGTAAAGTGTAGCCACCCCATGAGGTAGGCACCGAGCAGTCCGAACAGGGCAATCCACAGGGCGAGGAACACCTCGCGGTCCAGCAGTCGCCAGCCGTAGGCCAGGTCGGCCACGCTGAGGAATTTTAGGGCAAAGGCCAGTTCGATGAAGCCCAGCACGACCTTGACGGTGGTCATCCATTCGCCCGACTTGGGTGCCGACTTCAGCAGGGAGGGGAAGAGGGCAAACACGCCGAAGGGAATGGCCAGTCCGATGCTGAAGCCCAGCATGCCGAGGGTCGGGCCGAGGATGTTGCCCTGCGTGGACACGGTCACTAAGAGGAAACCGATGATGGGGCCGGTGCAGGAGAAGGAGACGAGCACGAGGGTGAAGGCCATTAGGAAGATGGACAGGTGGGACGTGAAGAACGACTGTCGCATGGACAGGCTGTCGGCCTTCTCGTCGATCTTCGTCGACCACGACGAGGGCAGTGTCAGTTCAAACGCACCGAAGAACGAGGCGGCAAAGACGATGAGCAGCAGGGCGAAGAAGATGTTGAACCAGGCATTGGTGCTCAGCGCGTTGAGAGCGTTAGCCCCGAACAGGGCGGTGACGAGCAGTCCCAGTGCCACGTAGATGACGATGATGCTCAGGGCGTAGGTCAGTGCCTCGCGGATGGCCTTGGCGCGGTTCTTGTTGCGCTTTAGGAAGAACGACACGGTCATCGGGATAATCGGCCACACACAGGGGGTCAACAGAGCCAAGAAACCGCCGAGCAGTCCGGCCAGGAAGATATAGAGCAGGGAGTCGTCGCTGACGGTGTCGTCGAACGACTGCAGCTCATCGGTGACGGGTGTCCACAGGGCATCGAGGGCGACGTCTGTGGTGTCGGCAGGGGTCTGTACCACTGCCGTGCTGTCGGCTACGAGGGTGTCTTTCGGCGTGATGTTTGCCGCGTCGGCAGTCTCAGAGGTCTCCTTGGCGGCCTCCTTTCCGTTGGTGTTCACCGTGGCTGTCCCACTGGCCTTGAAGTCCATCGTGGAGGGCGGCAGACACATCTCATCGTTGCAGGCACCGTATTCCAGGTAGCAGTCGATGCTGTAGGTAGGCTCGGTGAAGCGGATCTTCTGCACGAAGGTGGCCGTGTGCTCGAAGTAGCGAACCTGTTGGTCGAAGAGCTTGTCGAACACGCTGATTTCCTTTCCTCGGGCTTGCAGCTTCCCTACGGTCACGACTCCCTGCATCTTCACGGCCGTGAACGTGGCCGAGACGGGACCTCCGTCGCCCAGATTGGTGGAGTAGACGTGCCAGCCGTCGTCGATGTGGGCAGTGAAGATGATGTCGGCTTCCTGGTTGCCGGTGGCTTTCAACTGCGTGGTGAAGTGGACGGGGTCGGCCAGTTGCGCTTTTGCTGCGGTGAGGCCGACGAGGCACAGGAGTATAAGGAGGAGTCTCTTCTTCATATCGTGGTTATTTGATGGTGAGTTCTACGGGGCAATGGTCTGATCCGAGGATGTCGGTATGGATGGCAGCTCCCTCCACGTCTGGCATCAGGCGGTTGCTGACCAGGAAATAGTCGATGCGCCAGCCGATGTTCTTCTGCCGGGCTTGGAAGCGGTAAGACCACCAGGAATAGGTGGGGTCGTCGGGGTGCAGCGTGCGGAAGGTATCGGTGAAGCCTGCTGTCAGCAACTGGGTCATCTTGCCCCGCTCCTCGTCGGTGAAGCCGGCACTGCGGCGGTTGGTCTTGGGGTTCTTGAGGTCTATCTCCTCGTGAGCCACGTTGAGGTCGCCGCAGAGGATGACGGGTTTCTGGCTGTCCAGTGCCGACAGGTACTGCCGGAAATCGTCTTCCCACGTCATGCGGTAGTCCAGTCGGCGCAACTCTTCCTGCGAGTTGGGCGTGTAGCAGGTCACCACGAAGCAACGTTCCGTCTCCAGCGTGATGACGCGCCCTTCGTGGTCGTGCTGGTCAATGCCGATGCCATAGCGGACAGACAGCGGCTGGTGGCGGGTGAAGATGGCCGTGCCGGAATAGCCTTTCTTGTCGGCGTAGTTCCAGAAGGACTGGTAGCCGTCATACTGCAGGTCAAGCTGTCCGGCCTGCATCTTGGTTTCCTGCAGGCAGAAGAAGTCCGCATCCAGGCGTTTGAACACATCGCTGAAGCCCTTGCCCTCGCAAGCCCTCAGTCCGTTGACGTTCCATGAAATCAGTTTCATAAATTGTTTCTTTAAACAAGAAGGACTTCTCGTCAAGAGAAGTCCGCCATGTGATTGTTTGACCTTTTGTCGGTGGTATAGTGCTTTTGCGCTCGTTGCTTAGAACTTGGCCATCTTGATGGCCACCACTGCACACTCGCAGCCTTTGTTGCCCAGCCGTCCCCCTGCGCGGTCTTTCGCCTGCTGTAGGTTGTCGGTAGTGAGCAGTCCGAAGACGACGGGGATGTTGTTGGTGGCGTTGAGGCGCGCGATGCCTTGGGTCACCCCTTGGCAGATGTAGTCGAAGTGGGGCGTCTCTCCGCGTATCACGCTGCCGAGGATGATGACGGCATCGTAGCCGTCGTTGAGGGTCATCTGTCGTGCGCCGTATATCAGTTCGAAAGAGCCGGGGACGGGCTTCACGTGGATGTTCTCGGGCAGTGCACCATGCTTCTCCAGCGTGCTGACGCATCCCTCCAGCAGTGCTCCCGTTATCTCAGGATTCCATTCGGCCACCACGATGCCGAACATCATGTTCGACGCGTCGGGGACGGCATCGAAGTCGTAGTCGCTCAGGTTATGGAGTGCTGTCGCCATAGTTTATTTGGCCGAGACCCGCTCGATGTAGGCATCGATGCTCTGGTACTGCATCGACTGGAAGTATTTCTGCTTGATCTCCTGATAGAGCTTCAGTGCCTCGTCCTTCTTGCCCTGGCTCTCCAGAATCTCACCGGCCTGGATCAAGAACGTGGGGGAGAGCGAGTTATTGTCGGCCATCTTGGCAGCCTTCTTCAGGTGGTCTACAGCCTTGTCGTACTGCTTGAGGTTGGCGTAGGCGTTGCCCAGCGCGCCCTCTGCGGCGGGACTGATCATCTGGTCGCCCTTGGTGCTGAAGTCCTCCAGTGCGTTGGCGGCTTCCTGCCACTTGCCGAGGTTGGCCTGGCAGAGGCCGATGTAGAGCTGGGCGAGGTTGCCGGCCTTGGTGGAAGAGTAGTCGCTGGCCACCTTCTTGAAGCCAGTCAGAGCCTGCTCAAACTGTTCGTTGTTGAAGAGTTCCTGGCTCTTGGCCAGTTCGGTGCTGGCGGCGTCTTCGCGCGGAGCAAAATAGTAGTTGTTGGTCAGGATGCCGCCTACGATGAGGATGACGACAACCGCGATGCCGATGATGACGGCCTTCTTGTACTGCTCGAAGAAAGCCCCGGTCTTGTTTACGTGCTGCTCGGTCTCGACAGCCACTGCTTGGTTCTTTTGTTCCATTATTCTTGTTTTGTTTTTTGCGTCTCGGGTGCAATCCCTGCCCTGCAGAGCCGGGTTTTGCGCGGCAAAATTACGCATTTTATTGCAGATACTGAAATTTCTTGCAGACTTTTTTCGCTTTTGAAGGATAAAAGGCGTAACTTTGCACCGTAAAATGATACTCAGAAAACTTTCCATCCTCAATTATAAGAATATCCGGGAGGCCACGCTGGAGCTTTCTCCGAAGATGAACTGCTTCATCGGGCACAACGGCGCGGGAAAGACCAATGTGCTCGACGCGGTCTATTATCTGTCGTTCTGCCGCTCGCTGACCAACCCGGTGGACTCGCAGGTCATCTGCCACGACGAGCCGTTCTGCGTCGTGGAGGGTGTCTACGACGATGAGCATGGTCACGAGGAACAGATTTACTGCGGACTGAAGCGCGGCGTGCGGAAGCATTTCAAGCGCAATAAGAAGGAGTATCAGCGGCTGTCGGAACACATCGGACTGATTCCCATCGTGGTGGTGTCGCCCTCGGACACCCTGCTGATTGACGGGGGCGGGGAGGAACGCCGCCGCCTAATGGATGTTGTCATTTCGCAGTACGACCGTCAGTACATCCCGCTGCTGTCCCGTTACAATAATGCCTTGCAGCAACGCAACACGCTACTGAAACAGGAGCAGCCGGGGCCTGACCCCATGCTCTTGCAGATTTGGGAGGAACAGATGGCGGAGGCTGGCGACGATCTTTACCGTCGGCGCGCCGCTTTCGTGGAAGAGATACAGCCGCTGTTTCAGCAGTTCTACGGACAGATTTCGTCCGGGCGCGAGGCGGTGGGACTGGAGTATCTGTCGCACGGACAGCGCGGCCCCCTGCTGGAGGTCATCTCCCGCGACCGTGCCAAGGACTTGGCCGTGGGCTATTCGCTGCACGGCATCCACCGCGACGACCTTGTGTTTACGCTGGAAGGCCAGCCGATGCGGCGCGAAGGTTCGCAGGGGCAGCACAAAACGTATGTCATTGCCCTGAAGCTGGCGCAGTTTGAACTGCTCAAGCGCACGGCCTCGCACACCACGCCGCTGCTCCTGCTCGACGACATCTTCGACAAGTTGGATGCCGGGCGCGTGGAGCAGATTGTGCGGCTGGTGTCCAGCGACGCTTTCGGGCAGATCTTCGTGACGGACACCAACCGGACACACCTGGACGCCATTGTTGCCGCGGCGGCCAGCGACTATCGGATGTTTGAGGTGGAGCGCGGCAACATCAACCTGTTGACGGAACATGTTTAGGAGGAAGACGGAGACGCTGCGCGACGTGGTGCTGAAACTGCTGCGCGACCAGGGACTGGAGACGCCCATCCTCCAGAAACGGCTGGTGGAGGCGTGGCCTACGGTGGCCGGCGAGGCGGTGGCACGCTACACGACGGGAGCGTATGTCTACAACCAGACGTTGTTTGTGCGCCTGTCGAGTCCGGCCTTGCGCGCCGACCTGTCCATGCAGCGCCAACAGTATGTGAAGCGGTTGAATGAGGCGGTGGGCGAACGCGTGATTACTGACATCCGTTTCTGTTGATGCTTATTCCGCCACGATGCAGTCCATAATGATGTCGTGGCTGCTGGTGGGCACGCCGTCCAGCAATTGGCTGCGGAAGCATATCCCGATTTTGTAGGCTTGTGGCAGTTGCGGCAGGAAGCGGTCGTAGTAGCCCTTGCCGCGCCCCAGGCGGTGGCCGTCCCTGTCGAAGGCCATGCCCGGAACGACCGCCACGTCAATCTGGTCACAGTCTGTGAACAGCGCGCCCGTCGGTTCCATGATGCCGAAGACTCCGGGCTGCAGCTGGTCTGCGCCGATGTAGCTGCAAAGTTCCATCGTCGTGTCGCCGGTGACGCGCGGCAATACGATGCGCTTTCCTTCCGCCAACCATTTCGGAAACAACGGTTCCAGCGACACTTCGTCGGGCAGGGCGCAGTAGGCCATGATGACCCGTGCCCGGCGCACCTGCGGGACATTGTCCAGCAACTGTCGCAAAACGGATGCTTCGCCAGGCAAACCGTATGGTCTGCGCTGACGAAGCGTCTTGCGTAGTTCTTGTTTTTCGTTCATGGGGTGCTTGACCGTCATTTGCCGTGAGTGTCTTTCTCCGGCTTCTTGGGGAAGGCCTCCCCTGCACGGAACACGCGCAGGGCTTCGGTGATGGCCGGGTCGTCGTTGTTGAGGTATTTCAGCCACGCCTCTTCGTTCATCATGTTGTAGATGATGCGGCTGTTGATGTAGCGTTCCAGCAACTTGTGCGAGCGCTTGATCATCAGGTTGCGGCGCTTCAGTCCGCTCTTGTCGGCGAAGGCGGCAAACTGCTCCACGGTGTGTTGCTTGACGAGATAGTCGGCCATGGCTTCGGGCGTGGTGAACTCGCTGAGTTTCTTCCGGTTCTGGTCGGTGTAGTTGTAGGCGAACTGCAGGATGAGTCCCGTCATGGAGGCTGCCTTATAATAAGAGGTGTAGGCCGTGGTGTCCTCAGCGATGAAGAGGTCGGGCGTGATGCCGCCGCCCCCGTACACCACGCGTCCGATGCGGGTGGTATAGGCTTGGCCGGAGTGTTTGATGCTGTCCTGCGAGAAGAACTCGCCGTGCTTGTAGCGCGTTAGGATATCGTCTTCGTAGTCGCTGTTGTCGCCGGCCACGTAGGGCTTCTGGATGCAGCGTCCGGAGGGCGTGTAGTAGCGTGCGATGGTGAGGCGAATCATCGAACCGTCGGAGAAGGGGATAGGCTGTTGCACCAGTCCCTTGCCAAAGGATCGCCGTCCGATGATGGTGCCGCGGTCGTTGTCCTGGATGGCCCCGGAGAAGATTTCGCTGGACGAGGCAGATCCTTCGTCGATGAGGATCACGAGGGGAATGTGCTGGTAGCTGCCGCGCCCGTCGCTGCGGAACTCCTTGCGAGGCGACTTGCGCCCCTCCATGTAGGTGATGAGGCGCCCTTTGGGCATGAACTCGTTGGCAATCTGCACGGCAGGCTCCATGTATCCGCCCGTGTTGCCGCGCAGGTCAATGGTGAGGTTCTGCAGTCCCTGTTGCGAGAGCTGTGCCAAGGCGATGAGCAGTTCGGCGTAGGTGTTCTCGGCAAACTTCCTGACGCGGATGTAGCCCGTGCTGTCGTCGAGCATATAGGCGGCCGTCACGCTCTTGGACGGAATCTCGCCGCGGGTGACCACAACGGTGCGCACCTTCTTCTCGCCGTAGCGCATGATGCCGAGCTTCACCTTCGTGTCCTTCGGTCCTTTCAGCCGGTGCATCGCTTCCTCGTTGGTCAGCGTCTTTCCTGTGAAGGGCTTGCCGTCCACCGTCACGATCTTATCGCCGGCCAACATTCCTGCCCTTTCCGCCGGTCCGTTGCTGATGACCTGTTGCACGTGCAGGGTGTCTTCGCGGATGGTGAACTCCACGCCGATGCCCGAGAAGGAACTTTTCAGTTCGTCGTCGGCAATCTGCATGTCCTGGGCGGAGATGTAGATGGAGTGGGGGTCAAGCTCGGCCAGTATCTGCGGCATGGCCTTCTCCACCAGGTTGTTGATGTCCACCGTGTCGACATACTGTGCGTCGATGATGCGCAACAGGTTGTTGAGCTTGTTGCTGCTGGTGTTGATGATGTTGAGGCGGTTGCCCGAGAAGTGGTTGGCGTAGAAGGTGCCTATGATGATGCCCACGATGACGCTGAGCGCCATAAGCAGAGGCATGAAGCGGCTGGTTTTTCTCTCTTTCATTTCATTCGTTGGGGTTAAGGTACAGGGTTTCGATGCCGGCTTGTTGCAGCAGATCGATGCCGTCCGTCAGGCGGTACTGCTCGCCGTAGACCACGCGGCGTATGCCGGCCTGGATGATGAGTTTGGCGCACTCGATGCAGGGCGATGCCGTGATGTAGATGGTGGCACCGTCGGAGTTGTTCGACGATCGCGCCAGCTTGGTGATGGCGTTGGCTTCGGCGTGTAGCACGTAGGGCTTGGTGACGTTGTTCTCGTCTTCGCAGTGGTTCTCAAAACCGCTGGGCGTGCCGTTGAAGCCGTCGCTGATGATCATGCCGTCCTTCACGACGAGCGCGCCCACCTGCCGTCGCAGGCAGTAGGAGTTCTCGGACCAGATGGCGGCCATCCTCAGGTAGCGGAGGTCAAGCCTTCTTTGTTTCTCGTTTGATTCCATTTCTTTTCAGTAATGCGTCGATGGTGGGCTCTCCCTTGCGGAAGCGTTTGTAGAGGGTCATGGGGTGTTCGGTGCCGCCCTTGGAGAGGATTTCGTCGCGGAAACGCTGGGCGGTCTTTTGGTCGAAGATGCCGTGGCGCTTGAAGACGGCGAAGGCATCGGCGTCGAGCACTTCCGCCCATTTGTAGCTGTAGTATCCGGCGGCGTAGCCTCCGGCCATGATGTGTGAGAACTGCACGGTCATGCACGTGCCGGGAGGCTGCTCGCCGATAATGGCTTTCTTCCAGGCCTTGCGCTCGAAGGTGGGGATGTCTTCGTCGAAGGGCTTCCGCTGCGTGTAGTAGGCCATGTCGAGCAGTCCGAGCGACACCTGCCGCAGACAGCCGCAGGCCGCCATGAAGTTGCGGCTCTTCTTGATGCGGCGGATGAGTTCGTCGGGCAGGGGTTCGCCCGTCTCATAGTGGAAGGCGAAGGTGCGGAGGAAGTCTTTCTCTACGGCGAAGTTCTCCATAAACTGTGAGGGCAGTTCCACGAAGTCCCACATCACGTTGGTGCCCGAGAGGCTCTCGAAACGGGTGTTGGCGAACATGCCGTGGAGGGCGTGGCCGAACTCGTGGAGGAAGGTCTCCACCTCGCCCAAGGTGAGCAGGGCCGGCTTGTCAGCGGTGGGCTTCGTGAGGTTCATGACCACGCTGACGTGGGGCCGCACGTTTTCCCCCTTCCGCGTAATCCACTGCCCCTGGTAGGAGGTCATCCACGCGCCGCCCTGCTTGCCTTTCCTCGGGTGGAAGTCGGCATAGAAAACGGCCAGGTAACTACCGTCGCGGTCGAACACCTCGTAGGCTTTCACGTCGGGATGGTAGACGGGAATGTCCCGGTTCTCCCGGAAGGTGATGCCGTAGAGACGGTTTGCCAGTCCGAACACGCCCTCGATTACCTTCGACAGCTCGAAGTAGGGGCGCAGCATCTCGGAGTCGATGTTGTAGCGCTTCATCTGCAATTGGTGCGAATAGAAGGCGGTGTCCCAGGGCATCAGCTTGTCCACGTCCTTGCGGGCGGTCTGCGCCAGCGCCTCTTTCTCCTTGAGAGCCGTGGGCTTGTAGGCGTCTATCAGGTCGTCCAGCAGGCGGTACACGTTGCGGGCGTTGGAGGCCATGCGGTGCTTCAGCACATAGTCGGCATAGGTCTTGAAGCCCAGTAGCTGTGCCGTTTCGCGGCGCAGGTTGACGAGGCGTTTGCAGATTTCGAGGTTGTTCTCGCCGTTGTCGTGGGTGCAGACGGTGTTGCGCTCCATGTACAGCTGTTGGCGCAGGTCGCGTCGGGTGGAGTAGGTGATGAAGGGGGAGTAGGAGGGCTGGTCGAGGGTAAACACCCAACCGTCCTTCCCCATCTCTCGGGCGGTCTGTGCGGCGGCCTCGCGTGCCGTGTCGGGCAGTCCGTCCAGCTGTGCTTCCTCGGTGAGGTGCAGCGTGAAGGCTTTGTTCTCCTTCAGTAGGTTCTGCGAAAACTGCAGGGAGAGCACCGAAGCCTCTTCCGTCAGCTGGCGCAGGCGTTCCTTGCCGGGTTCGTCGAGCAGTGCACCGCTGCGCACGAAGCCGTCGTAGCAGTCGTCCAGCAACCGCTGCTCCTCGGGGGTGAGGCGGCGATGGTGGCGGTGCACCTGCCGGATGCGCTCGAACAGCCGTGGGTTGAGGCGCACGTCGTTGGCGTGTTGCGTCAGGATGGGCTGCATCTTCTGTGCCAGCGCGTCCATCTCGTCGTTGGTCTCTGCCGACAGCAGGTTGAAGAACACGGTCGACACGCGGCCCAGCAGGTCGTAGTAGCCATCCTCCTTCTCCTCGTCGGTAGTGACGACGGTGTTGTCGAAGGTCGGCTTGTCGGGGTTGTTGACGATACGGTCTATCTGCTCGTTGTCGCGCCGTATGCCCTCCAAGAATGCCTCTTCGTAGTCTTCCATACGGATGCGGTCGAAGGGCACGGTGTCGTGTGGGGTGTTATAGGGTATTAAAAATGGATTCTGATGTTCATTCATACTAACTTTTTTTTCTTGCCGAAAAAATCTTTTTGGCCATCGCTTTGAAAAAACGCACGTCAGCCTTCGGCACGGTCATCATAAACGTGTCGGGACTTGCGCTTGTTGTCGCTGTCGTTATCATATGCTTATCGTATTTCATTGCAAAGGTACGATTAAGCGAGTGAAATACAAAAAGAAAAAGCATTTTTCTTTTTTATTTCCGAGCGAAAGTATCTTCGGCCGAAGGCCAGAGGTACGATTAAGTGAGAGAAATGCAAAAGAAGAACTCGTTTTTCTCTGCCTAGGAAATTTTTTTTCTCTGCCTGGAGCGTTTATTTTTCCTGCCCAGCGGGTTTTTCGTCGGGGACTGGGCTTGGAGACCACATGAGCAGGCGCTCCAGCATCGGGATGACCATGCGGCCGCGGTGGAGGGAGAGCAGGCCTTCGGTCTGTAGCTGGTTGAGGGCGCGCGAGATGTCGCGCTGATCGGTGTTGAGCAGCTCCGCCAACTGGCGCATCAGGATGTGGAAAGTCTTGGGACCGGCAGGATACTGGCACTGCGAGAAGAAATAGCGGACGAGGCGTTCGCGCAGGTCTTTCGGCGCAGGCAGGCGCGAGCGGTTGTCGTAACGCTGGCAAACGGTGGCCAGCAGGTTGACGTAGTTGATGCGGAACACCAGCTGCGTCTCCATCAGCAGCTGCACCTCGGACTTGTCGATGGTGAGGATGTCTGCGTCGGTCAGGGTGACGTAGGTGTGCTGGTAGTGTTGCTCCACGCCGTAGAGGCGGTCGGGCTCCAACACACAGGGCGCTGCCAACTGCTCCGTGACGCGCGAGGGATGCGGTCCCAGGCGGCGTTCGGACTGCAACCGCCCCTTGATGAGGAACGCCAGTTGGCAGCACGGGCTGCCGACCGTCCATAGCGTCTTCTCTGCCGGGTATTTATGGAAACCGATGCGCGTGTGCGCCACCACCTCCGTCAGTTCCGCGTGGCTCATGCCCTGGAACAGCGGAAACTCCAACAGCTTGTCGTAGAGGTGGATGGCCGGCATGGGAACTACTGTGCGGATTCTATCTTGTTCTTCAGCGACGGCGAATACCACACAACCGTCTTTCCCTGCTCGTCGGCATAGATGAGGCAGGCCTTCAGTTGCTTCTGCTGCTCCAATACCTCCTTTGCTCCGTCCACGCCCAGCACCATGAAGGCCGTGGCGTAGGCATCAGCCTCGGCACAGCTCTTGGCCAGCACCGTGGCCGACAGCAGACTGTGCTGCACGGGGTAGCCCGTCTTGGGGTCGATAGTATGGGCGTATTTCCGCCCACCCTTGTAGTAGAAGTTGCGGTAGTTGCCGCTGGTGGCCATGGCGATGTCGGTCAGATGGAGCACGGCCTGGTAGGCATTGCCGCCCGCCAGCGAGTCTTCCATGGGGTTGGCCACGCCGATGCGCCACGGTGTGCGTCGCGCACTGACCCCACGGGCGGAAATCTCGCCGCCAATCTCCACCATGAAGTTGCCGATGCCCTTCGCGCGCAACAGTCGCGCCACAGCATCCACGCCGTAGCCCTTGGCGATGGCTGAGAAGTCGAGCATCAGCCGCGGGTCAGTCTTCTTCACCCGCAGGTGTTCGACGGACACTTTCCGGTAGCCGACAAACTGGCGGAGGGAGTCCACCTGCGCCCGAGTGGGCATCGCGCCGCCCTTGAAGCCGAAGCCCCAGGCGTTGACCAGCGGGGCAACGGTGACGTCGAAGGCACCCTCCGTGGTTCTGGACACGCGGTGCGCCATGTCGTAGACATCCAGAAACATGTCGTTGACCTCCGTGCTCTTGTTGCTGTTGATCTGTGCGATGACCGACTGCGGATTGAACATCGACAGCGTGGCGTCCACCTTCTGCAGCTCGGCCACGATGTCCTTCTCCCAGTCCTTGTCCGACTGGTAGGTGATGGTGTAGGTGGTGCCGAAGACGAAGCCCCGGTTGGTGCGGTACGGCGTGTTCTGCTGTTGCCGGACAATCAGTATGGTGCCGACGATGAGGAGCGCCAGGAAGGGCAGCTGCCAGAGCAGGTGCTTCTTGTTCTTGGGGGTCATGGGGTCAGATGTCGATGATGATGTTGAAGTTGACGGCGATGCGCGTGTCGCCGTAGATACCGTAGCCTGGAATGTACCAGGTCTGTCCGGCCGTCCCGTCGCTGTGGGCGATGCGCCGCTTGTAGCGGACGTTCCATCCCAGATGCACGGGACCGCTGATCTTGGCGTCGATGCCGAACACGGCTTCCAGCCAGTGTTGCGAGCACTGCATGCCGCGGATGTCCACCCGGTTGGGTCCGCCCCAGACGGGGTCTTCCGTCTCGTCGCGCAGGAGGTCTACCTTGTAGGAGGTGAAGGCGTAGCGGAAGCCACCATACAGGCGGTTAGGGCCGTGCTTCTTCTTCAGCAGGTTCCAGTCCATGCCGAGGCGGAAATAGGGTGCGCCCGTCTTGTAGCTGATGCCCGTCACCTCGTCGTGCTCGTGGTTGGCCTTGCCGTAGCCCATCTCCACGATGGGAAACCACTGGTCGTGGAGGTTTAGGCGCAAGGCTCCCTCGTACTCGCCGTGGTCGCCCATGGTCAGCGTGGCAGGGCCTACGAGGTCGAAGGAGACGGCGAAGCCCCGGAACAGGGGTATCGAGTCCTCTTGCTCCACGATGACCTTCTGCTGCTGGGCCCGTGCGCTGCCGACTGCCAGTAGCAGCAGGAGGCTAAGGGCGAGCCTTGAGATAGAGGTGGAAATGTTCGTTCGATGCGTCATAGTTGACTTTGGAGTTGTTGATGGATAGCGAGTCGATGATGTGGTGCGTGGATCGCGCGGACAGGATGGTGTGGAAGTAGGAGATCTGGCAGTCCACCGACTCGAAGTGCGGCTCGTTGCTCTTCTCCACCCAGACGGTGTCGCGGTAGGTGTTGCCTGCCGTGTCGCAGAGCGTCAGTAGCAGGGTGTCCACAGGGTTGACGTAGCTGATGTCCAGCTCGAACGACGACACACCGGTCAGACGGTTCTGCAGCGTCGTGTCGCGCCCGTCGTGCCGCCGCGTGACGATGGACAGCGTGTCCGTCTTCAGCGTGTCGGCAGTGCCGTCCGCTTTCTTCAGCGAATAGACCGTATAGACGCGGTTTTGCACAGGGCAGTCTATCGACGAGCAACCCACTGCCGCCAGCAGCATCGCCACAGTGAGACCGGGCAGCAGGCGAAGGCCGCAGCGCCTGCGAGGGAAACGAACTTTCTGTTGCATGGTGCCTGCCATTAGTCAATCTTTATTTCTTCCTCTATCTGGTAGTCGTTGCGCCCTGCACTGTTGCGACTGATGAGGTCGCCGAGGAAACCGGCCAGAAACAGCTGCGTGCCTATCATCATCATCGTCAGCGCGATGTAGAAGAAGGGCGAGTCGGTCACCAGGCGCATGGGCACGTGGCTGTAGAGGGCCCAGAGCTTCTCGGCACCGATGATGAAGGCCGACACGAAGCCGATGAGGAACACCAGTGTGCCCAGGAAGCCGAACACGTGCATGGGCTTCTTGCCGAAGGTGCCTAAGAACCAGAGGGTCATCAGGTCCAGGTAGCCGTTCACGAAGCGGTTCCACCCCATAAACTTCGACTTGCCGTACTGCCGCTTCTGGTGGTGCACCACCTTCTCGCCAATCTTGTCGAAGCCGGCATTCTTGGCCAGATAGGGAATGAAGCGGTGCATCTCGCCGAACACCTCGATGTTCTTCACCACATCGCGGCGATAGGCCTTCAGTCCGCAGTTGAAGTCGTGGAGGTTGTGGATGCCGCTCACCCGGCGCGCCGTGGCGTTGAAGAGCTTGGTGGGAATGGTCTTCGATAGCGGGTCGTGGCGTTTCTGCTTGTAGCCGCTCACGAGGTCGTAGTGCTCGTCCATGATCATGTGGTAGAGGGCTGGAATCTCGTCGGGAGAGTCCTGCAGGTCAGCGTCCATCGTGATGACCACGTCGCCCTTGGCCGCCTTGAAGCCACAGTAGAGGGCGGGGCTCTTGCCGTAGTTGCGGCGGAACTTGATGCCGCTCACGTGGGGCGACTGCGTGGCCAGCTCGCGGATGACCTCCCAGCTGCGGTCGGTCGAACCGTCGTTGACGAAGATGATTTCGTAGCTGAAGTGGTTAGCTTCCATCACGCGGACAATCCAGTCGTGCAGCTCAGGCAGCGACTCGTCTTCGTTGTATAAGGGAATGACTACTGAAATATCCATGTTTTGTTATTATATATAATAGGTGTAGTTGCTTATGACTATTTCCTGCGCATGAACAGGGCGATGGGCAGTCCCCAGAAGAACCCCGACAGGATGATGGTAGACAGGATGTTGAGGGCAAAGTCGATGGGGCGCAATTCGCCGAGGATGCGCAGGCTCTCCTTCATCTCGCCGCCGAGGCCGTAGAGCTGCAGGGCCTGCTGGCTCTCGGGCGACTGCAGCATGGCCGTGAACTGGCCGATCAGATAGCCCTTGTCGATGAAGGCAAAGTAGACATAGGTGGCCGCCGTCATCAGCAGACCGCCGTAGAAGTAGGCCAGAACGCTGTAGACGTAGCCCAACCCGAACGACAGCACGCCCTGACGGCCATAGTCGCGGAAGTGGCGCAGGCGGCTGGCCACGAAGAACGGCGTCGACGCAACGGTCAGCAGGGCAATGAGGGTGAGGGTAGGACGCGTCATGCCTATCACATAGCAGGCGAAGGCGCCAATCCAGACGAGCGCAAGCAGTGCACCGTCCAGACGGGCAAAGGCTTTCAGTTGTACGTATTCCTGTGGTGTCATCAATGTTCGTATTCGTTTGCGCATTTACGCATTATGCCGTCTTGCCATATTCATAGATACGTCATTCATTGTAATGTGGATGCAAAGATACGCAATCTTTTTGAGACAGCAAAGCCTTTTGGATAAATTTGCGTCAGGGTAGACATTCTCCTGCCCTGGGCAATTTGTACTTTGACCCTCTGACGTAATATCTGGCGGTGAGCATCAGCACCTTCATGTCTTGCCACAGGGATCGGTGCTCCAGATAATGAAGATCCATCTCCAAGCGAAGGAGCATCTTCTCCATCGTGTCGGTGTAACCGTTGTAGATGGTGGCATACGAGGTGACTCCCGGGCGAAGCTGGAAGAGGCAGCGGTAGCGTGAGTCTTCCTGCATAATTTGCTCCACGAAGAAAGGACGCTCGGGGCGCGGCCCCACCAGCGACATGTCGCCTTTTAGCACGTTCCAGAGCTGGGGCAACTCGTCCAGATGGCGGGCACGCAGCCACCGCCCTGCCGTCGTCAGCCGCTCATCGTCCTCCCCGTCGCAGAGCCGCGGGCCGTTGCGCTCGGCATCGGTCGTCATCGTGCGGAACTTGAGGATGTGAAACGGACGACCGAAACGGCCGACGCGCTCCTGCCGGAAAAGGACGGGACCATCGTGACCCCACCACACCATCAGGGCACAGACGAGGAATAGCGGCGAGAATACAATGAGTCCCGCGCCGGCCAAAAGCACGTCAAACAGGCGTTTCATTTCACGAACACCTTCTTGCTTTTTCCTCCTACGGTCACGATGTTGACACCCTTGCGTGGCGTCTTCAACCGTTTCCCAGAAAGATCATAGTACACCGCCTTTGCCTCGTCCCCGTTCTCATCGTAGGTGACAGGCCGTATGTCCGTAGTGTCAAATCCCTGTATGTTGAAAAAGTCCTTCCAAACCTCTGCCGTCTGGTAGGCCGTCTGTGACCCTTCTGGAACGTATAACGCGATGTCGTATTCCACTTTTTCTTCCTTATAGTTATAGGTAGAGGGAAAGGTGTAAGAAAATATGGTCGGTGGTGTTGAAGCATACATGTGAATTGTTTTTATGGCAGTACCCCTAAAAGCGAGGCTACCAATGCTCTGTACGCCACTCCCAATCTCTACCGAGGTCAGGCTGGAGCAACCTGAGAAAGCTGCGTCTCCAATGGACGTCACACCATTGGGAATCGATATGGAGGTCAGACTGGAGCAACTAGAGAAAGCCCCGTATCTAATGTATGTCACGCTGTTGGGAATCTCAACCGAAGTTAGGCTGGAGCAGCCAGAGAAAGCCCCGGCTCCAATGGACGTCAATCTGTTGGGGATCGTTATGGAGGTCAGGCTGGAGCAATCCCAAAAAGCCCATCCCCCAATGGATATCACGCCATCGGGAATCGTTATGGAGGTCAGGCTGGAGCAACCTTTGAAAGCTTCATCTCCAATGGATGTCACGCTTTCGGGAATCTCAACCGAAGGCAGACTGGAGCAGCCAGAGAAAGCCCCGCCTCCAATGGACGTCACGCTCTCGGGGATCGTTATGGAGGTCAGGCTGGAGCAGCCAGAGAAAGCCCCGTCTCCAATGGATGTCACGCCATTGAGAATCGTTATGGAGGTCAGGCTGGTGCAACCATGGAAAGCTACTTCTCCAATGGATGTTACGCTATTGGGAATCGTTATGGAGATCAGGCTGGAGCAACCATAGAATGCCGCGTCTCCAATGGATGTCAATCTGTTTGGCAGCGTCACAGAGGTCAGGCTGGAGCAACCAATGAAAGCACAGCCTTCAATGGATGTCACGCTCTCGGGAATCGTTATGGAGGTCAGACTGGAGCAACTGTCGAAAGTCCTGTCTCCAATGGATGTCACGCTATTAGGAATCGTTATAGATGTTAGACTGGAGCATCCACAGAAAGCATAACTTCCAATGAATGTCAATCTGTTTGGAAGCGTCACAGAGGTTAGGCTGGAGCAATCATCGAAAGCATATTCTCCAATGGATGTTACACCATCGGGAATCGTTATGGAGATCAGACCAGAGCAACCAGAGAAAGTTCCTCCTGCAATGGATGTCACGCTGTTGGGAATTTGTATGGAGGTCAGGCTATAGCATCCTTTAAAAGCACTCTCTCCAATGGATGTCACGCTGTTGGGGATTGATACCGAGGTCAGTTCATAACAAGGGCAGAACGCTTCCTTTCCAATGGATGTCACCGGATATGTTTTTTCTTCGTAAGTCACCGATTCGGGAATGACAACTGCCCCAGAATACATCTCGTCATAGGAGAAGGTCACTTCCAGTTCTGTCTTGTTGCTGTTGAAGTTGTAGTAAATCGTCACGCCGTCGGCATTCTTCACAGCAATGTCGTACGCCTGCGCCTTGATGCTCACCATACACAGCACTACGGCAATCCATAAAATCACACTTGTTCTTTTCATGTTTAATCGTCTATCGTGCCAACGGCTGCCGAATTGGCGGTTTATACTGAGAGGGGTGCGATATACAGAGAGAAAACGTGGAGCCAGTCCTGCTGCTCGTTCCACGCCATAAAGGCCTTCGCATTGCCCTGATTGTCGAAACGAGCAACG
>CAVBXH010000007.1:0-47487 GCA_963599475.1 Acutalibacteraceae bacterium
CCATGGACTGGCGTCGGCTGCTTTTGGGTATGGCGGTGCGTTTTCAGTGCATACCACGGACAATCCCCGTTGAGCCATTTTTAACAAAAAACAGGGGCAATCGCTTCCGCTATTGAGGCAGAAGCGATTCCTTTGAACTATTAATCCTCATCAAAGAAACGACCCGTGGGCATAGCTGCGGCTTCTGCCACGCAGCAGTTGTAGCGTTCGCGGCTGCGACGCTCGCGGGCGAACATGGCCTTTGTGCCTTCCTCGTCCTGCTGGAACTCCAGATGCTCGTCGATGGAAAAGCTGTGAGCCATCGTCTCTACATCAAGGTTGTCGGTGCCGATGAGCGTAAATGTCCAGTTCTGCTTCTTCAGCTTCTCAATCATCGTGCGAACCATCTTCAACGTCCACTCCTCAGAGCTATTCTCCTCGCCATCGGTGATGATGGTGACGAGGACGTGGTCGCCATCATCAACCTGCGCATTAACCTTGGCAATGCCCTTGCCGATGGCATCGTAAAGGGGTGTACCGCCACCGGGATTGTAGGCTTTCCACGAGAGGTCGCGGGTGCGCTGAGCAGGTGCGTTGTCGTAATGCCAGGTGGTATGGCCGCTGTCGAAGGTAAGGAGGGTGACGCGTTGCTCTTGGTCGGGATACTTCTTCTGCATCTGACGGACGGTCTGCAAGGTCTCGTTCATACCCACGAAAGCTTGCTTGCGGATGACGTACATCGAACCGCTCTCATCGACGATAATTAGGTTGTGGACACGCTTTGCATTGTTCTTGCTTTGTTTGGGCATGGGATCATTCTTTCTCATAATCGTAACTTTTTAATTGGTGAATACTACTTTTTAGACATGTCTTTATCTCTTTGAAGATGGTTTTCGGAAAAAATTAAGCTAATGCGCAGATTTTTTTGTAATTTTGTGACCAAAAGCAGTAAATATGTACTATCAACTACTGTCAGATGACGAGATTATAGAGGGGTTCCGTGAGGGCGACAGCGACATTATCCGCGTGTATTTCTACGGGTATTGCGAGGCAGGCTATCGGCTTTTCGACCAGCGTTATCAGCTGAGCGGCAAGCAGAACCTGGACTTCCTGTCGCTGGCTCACCAGTATGCCATCTACCTGATGGAGCACGACTGGAAGCCGCTGGAGGACCATTCGCCAGAGGTGAGTCTGAAGACGTGGCTCATTGGTGGATTCCGCTATGTGGTGCTCGACGCGCTGAAGTGGTACCGCAAGGAGTACGGCAGCATCACCTTCGAGGACTATCTGCAGTCGTTCGACATGAAGGGCGACAACCTGCGCTTGCAGTTTAACCGCATCGTGGAGGACATCTGCGACCATGCACCCATGAATCGTGAGGACAGACTGATTATTACAATGATGTTGATTCGTGGCTTCAAGGGAAAAGAGGTTGCTGCGCAGTATGGTATTACCCCTTCGGCTGTGTCGCAACGGTACAAGAAACTGAAGGAAGAGCTTATCGTGCCGTATTTCCGCAAGCACTTCGATATGGACTTGGACATGCCGGAGGTGATGGACGAGCGGGCTGTCGTTTATGCAGAGCCAGACGCTATGTGCACGACAGAGACACCTATGACTTGCGAGGATATGAGAATGAGCAAAACAGAAGAACCAGATATGGAGAAGAAACGTACTACACCGGAGTTTATCACGGAACTCCAGCCGAACGAGATCTTTGTGTTCGGTAGTAATCTCAGAGGAATGCATGGCGGTGGCGCAGCGTATATCGCCTACCGCAAGTTTGGTGCGATTATGGGGCAGGGAGTCGGTCTGCAAGGCCAGAGTTATGCTATCCCGACGATGCAGGGTGGTGTCGAGACCATCAAGCCCTATGTGGACGAATTCATCCAGTTCGCCAAGGAGCATTCCGACCTGACGTTCCTCGTGACTCGAATCGGTTGCGGCATCGCTGGCTTTACGGATGAAGAAATCTCTCCGATGTTTGAGTTAGCGCACAAGGTCGAAAATATCATACTGCCTCCAGGTTGGTAAGATATGGCATACACTTAATTAGCAGACCCTAAGAAATCGTAACTATTCAGCGAACCTCATTCATTGGGCAGAATTGAAAATCGGCGGCCGAAGATACTGTATTGCACCGTCGTAGAAAGCTCTGTGAGCAGCATTTCTCAACTATTTCTCCCCATCATTGTCCAGTATTTGCCCAGTACTTGCCCAGTACTTGTCCAGTACTTGTCCAGTGCAGACTGGACACATACTGCACATATACTGGACATCTACTGCGCATCGGATGACGCAGCTCCTTTGCTGCTCACTGGGAGATCCGAACCTGCTCCCTACTAAATCCAATGCTGTGATTATGTTCTCTTCCTTTCCAATATGGTGGTTCCGCCGCCGTCAGTGCCACTTCTGTAGGCCACTATTTTTATCCAAAAGTCAGGGCAATAGGTAGACGAGACCGATATGCGAGTTGGATGCAGATTGCTGCCGTAATATTTGGCTGTGTCGGGGAAAAGGATTATCTTTGCGGCAAGATTCACAAAAGGACTACAGCTATGGCAAAGAAAAACGGCGGAAAACGCACCGTGAAGAAGCAACTCGTAGAGCGGCTTCGCACCTTCTTTCAGGAGAACCCCGGCGAGACCTTCTCGCTCAAACAGATATTTCGCGCACTGCGGCTGGTGACCCACCCGGCCAAGATGCAAGCCATCGACACGATGGAGGAAATGGCGTGGGACGACTACCTCTCGAAGGTGTCGGACAATAGCTATCGCATCAACCTCAAGACGCAGGTGCAGGAGGGCACGTTCGTGCGCAAGGCCAACGGAAAGAACTCGTTCCTGCCCGACGACGGCGGCACGCCAGTATTCGTCAGCGAGCGCAACTCGATGTTCGCACTCAACGGCGACCGCGTGAAGGTGGCCTATATGGCGCGCCGCGCCAAACACATCAAGGAAGCCATGGTGGTGGAAATCCTGGCACACAAGCGCGACCAGGCTGTGGGCCGACTACGGGTGGAGAAAGACTTCGCCTTCCTCGTGACCGAAGGAAACATCTTTGTCCACGACATCCTTGTGCCGAAGAAGAAGTTGAAGGGCGGAAAGGACGGCGACAAGGCCGTGGTGAAAATAACGCAATGGCCGTCGAAGGAGTCGAAGAACATGGTGGGCGAGGTCATTGACGTGCTCGGCAAGGAGGGCGACAACAACGTGGAGATGCACGCCATCTTAGCGCAGTACGGCTTGCCCTACAAATATCCGAAGGCCGTGGAGGAGGCCGCCGAGAAGATTGACCCCAGCATCACGCCCGATGAGATTAAGCGGCGCGAGGACTTCCGCGACGTGTTCACCTGCACCATCGACCCCAAAGACGCGAAGGACTTCGACGACGCACTCTCCATCCGCAAGACGAAGAACGGCCTGTGGGAGGTGGGTGTCCACATTGCCGACGTTTCGCACTACGTGACCGAAGGGTCTATCATTGACAAGGAGGCCGTCAAGCGCGCCACGAGCATCTACCTCGTCGACCGCACCATCCCCATGCTGCCCGAACGCCTGTGCAACTTCATCTGCTCGCTCCGTCCCGATGAGGAGAAACTGGCCTATTCGGCCATCTTCGAGATGGACGACGATGCCAACATCAAGAAGTTCCACATCGCCCACACGGTCATCAAGAGCAAGCGCCGCTACGCCTACGAGGAGGTGTTCGACATCCTGCAACAATGTGCCGCCAAGCCCTCGCTCATGAAGACCCTCGAGAACGCCGAGATGCTCTGCACGCTGAGCCGTCTGGCACAGCTCATGCGCGAGCGACGGTTCAAGGGCGGAGCTGTGCGCTTCGACCGCGAGGAGTTGCACTTCGACATCGACGCCGAGGGCAAGCCCACCCGCGCCTATTTCAAGCGGTCGAACCTCGCCACGCAACTGGTGGAGGAGTTTATGCTCATCGCCAACAAATGGGTGGCCGAGAGCGTGGGGAAGGTGAAGAAGGGCGGCAAGGCCAAGACACTGCCCTACCGTGTGCACGACCAGCCCGACCCCACCAAACTGGAAGCCCTGCGCAGTTTTGTGGCGAAGTTCGGCTACAAGATGAAAACCGCTGGAACGAAAGGAGCCGTGTCGCGCAGTCTGAACACGCTGATGGAGGAGTGTCAGGGGAGACGCGAACAAAACCTGATTCAGATTGTGGCGCTCCGCTCCATGATGAAGGCCAAGTATTCCACGCACAACATCGGCCACTACGGACTGGCCTTCGACTACTACACCCACTTCACCTCGCCCATCCGGCGCTACCCCGACACCATCGTCCATCGATTGCTGACGCGCTATCAGAACGGTGGGCGCAGCGTCAACCAAGACAAGTGTGAGGAGCTGTGCGAACACTGCTCCGACATGGAACAGGTGGCGCAACAGGCTGAGCGCGACTCCATCAAGTACAAGATGGTGGAGTTCATGGCCGACAAGCTCGGCGAGTGCTACGATGCGCACATCAGCGGCATACAGTCCTACGGCATCTACTGCGAGATTGACGAAAACCACTGCGAGGGTCTGGTGCCTATGCGCGACCTTGACGATGACTACTACGACTTTGACGAGAAGAACTACTGTCTCGTGGGTCGGCGCCACCATCACAAATACCAGTTGGGAGACCCTATCCGCATCCAAGTGGCACGCGCCAACATCGAGAAGCGACAACTGGACTTCACGCTGGCCGACGACGGTGAATGACCCGTCGGCCAAAGGTACTCGTGCTCGGAAAAACTCAAATAAATTTGTTTTTTCTCTCGCTTAATCGTACCTTTGCACATGGAAACAACAAGAAGAAACTATGGACACTATCAAAAAACAATTTGCCAAGAAGCTGATGGACATCCAGGCCATCAAGCTGCAACCCAACGAGCCCTTCACATGGGCTTCGGGTTGGAAATCGCCCATCTATACAGACAATAGACAGACGCTGTCGTACCCCGACGTGCGCTCGTTCGTGAAACTCGAGCTTTGCCACGCCATCCAGACCCACTTTCCCGAGGCGGAGGCCGTGGCAGGAGTGGCCACGGGAGCCATTGCCCAAGGGGCTCTCGTGGCCGACGAGCTCGGACTGCCCTACGCCTATGTGCGCCCGAAACCGAAAGACCATGGCATGGGAAACCAAGTGGAAGGACGCATCGGGAAGGGTGCGAAGGTCGTCGTTGTGGAAGACCTCATCTCCACGGGTGGAAGCAGTCTGAAAGCCGTGGAGGCTCTGCGCCAGTACGGTTGTGAGGTGATTGGCATGGTGGCCTCGTTCACCTACGGCTTCCCTGTGGCCGAGCAGGCCTTCAAGGAGGCCGGCGTGCACCTGGTGACCCTGAGCGACTATGCCGCCGTGCTGGAGCAGGCCGCCGAGACGGGCTACATCAAGGCCGAAGACGTAGCAGTGTTGAACGAATGGCGTAAGGACCCGGCAGCGTGGAAGGCATGACGAAGTTTGAAAGTAGCGTATACCCGGTTCCCTATCCGGTAGAGAATGTCTACCGCACCATCAGCGACCTGACGTATCTGGAACGCGTCAAAGACCGTGTGCCCGAGGATAAGTTGAAGGATTTCCAGTTTGACCAGGACAGTGTGCAGGTCAGCGTAGCCCCCGTAGGGACACTGAAGATGCGCATCGTTGAGCGCGAGGAGAACAAGTGCGTCAAGTTGGAGGCGGAGCAGTCGCTCGTGCCCTTCACCCTCTGGATACAGATGCTCCCCGTCAACGACCAAGAAAGCAAGTTGCGCGTCACCGTCAAGGCCGACATTCCCTTCATGCTGAAGGGTATGGTCAGCGGACCTTTGCAGGACGGTGTGGAGAAGGTGGGTGCCGCACTGGCACAAGTGCCCTACACGCTTTAGTCCTTCCGTTTCACCGAATTAAAACACATACACACGACAGATGAATAAACTGTGGGAGAAGAACTTTGAGGTGAACAGCGAAATCGAACGCTTCACCGTTGGGCGCGACCGCGAGATGGATCTCTACCTGGCTGCCTACGATGTGCTGGGTTCCATGGCACACATCACCATGCTGGAGCACATCGGACTCTTGGAGACTGACGAATTGCACCAACTGCTGGCGGAGCTTAAGCGCATCTACGACGTTTGCCAACGGGGCGAGTTCAAGATAGAAGACGACGTGGAAGATGTCCATTCACAGGTGGAGCTGATGCTGACCCGAAAACTGGGCGACATGGGCAAGAAAATCCACTCGGGACGCTCGCGCAACGACCAGGTGCTGGTCGACCTGAAACTGTTCACGCGCCACCAACTGATGGAAGTGGCCGACGGGGTGAAGATGCTCTTCGACGAGCTGCAGGCCAAGAGCGAGCAGTACAAGGACGTGCTGATGCCGGGCTACACGCATCTGCAGGTGGCCATGCCGTCATCGTTCGGACTGTGGTTCGGGGCCTATGCGGAGTCGCTGGCCGACGACATGCTCTTCCTGCAGGCTGCCTACAAGATGACCAACCGCAATCCGCTGGGTTCGGCTGCCGGCTATGGATCGTCGTTTCCGCTGGACCGCCAGATGACCACCGACCTGTTGGGCTTCGACTCCATGGACTATAACGTGGTCTATGCACAGATGGGACGAGGAAAGACGGAGCGCAACGTGGGATTTGCCATGGCCACCATCGCCGGGACACTGGCCAAGATGGCGTTCGACGCCTGCCTCTTCAACTCGCAGAACTTCTCGTTCGTGAAGCTACCCAAGGAGTGTACTACGGGAAGCAGCATCATGCCCCACAAAAAGAACCCCGATGTCTTCGAACTCATCCGTGCCAAGTGCAACAAAATACAGGCACTGCCACAGCAGGTGACCCTCATCATGAACAACCTGCCCGTCGGCTATTTCCGCGACCTCCAGATCATCAAGGAGGTGTTCCTGCCGGCCTTCGACGAACTGAAGGACTGTCTGCAGATGGCGGCCTACATTGTCAACAAGATTGAGGTGCGCAAGGACATTCTCGACAATCCGATGTACGACCCGATGTTCTCTGTCGAGGAGGTGAACCGGCTGGCCGCAGCAGGAATGCCCTTCCGCGATGCTTATCGAAAGGTGGGACTCGACATCGAGGCAGGCACATTTACCCCCGACAAGCACATTCATCATACGCACGAAGGGTCCATAGGCAACCTCTGCAACGACAAGATTGCCGCGCTGATGCAACGGGTGTTGGACGGCTTCGGTTTCGAGCGAGTCGTTGAGGCGGAGAAGGCACTCCTTGACAATGCCTAACGGAGAACCTACGAAGGAAAGAAATGAGGACGGTCCTCCGCAACAAGATGCTCTCGGTGCTGGTCGTGACGCTGGCCACAGTGGCTTGCACAGCAGACCCGGAATATAGTTCCTGGCCGTGCCGCTTCGTGTACGACAACAGCATCCATCTCGACCAAACGCTGGCCACCGCCACCAACAGCCTCTCACGCGGCGTGTTCTGCCACATCACGGAGAGCGTCAGACAGGGCACGCGGTGCTTGGTGTTTACCAACTCGGAAGGACTGTCGTCCACGCAACGCGAGACGGCTGCCGAGAGTCAGAGCAACTATCAGCTCGGACTCTGCAACGGCATCATCGTGGGTTTCCAGACCTTCAACAGTCAACCGAACGGCGGCTTCGTGGCCTACGATGCCCAGTGTCCGAACTGTGTCCGAGCAGGCAACGCCATGGGTAGCAGCAAATACATTGTACAGATGAACAATAAGGGCATGGCCACCTGCCCCAACTGCAACCGCCAATACCAACTCAACAACCGGGGCATCGTGGTCAACGGCGAGAAAGACGACCGCAAACTGGAGCAGTACGGCCAGGCAAACACCACAGGACCGACAGGTATCCTCTCCGTCTTTTCGCGACAATAAGGGTGCCGTTCTGCCACTCCGGCATGACAAACAACACCTTATATAAAATAAATAAAGGTTAAACACCGAGAAAATTGCCACGGGAGTATGGCCGTTTAAGAGAAAAGTGGTAACTTTGCGAACGGAAATTTACAATCATCCATTAAATAACAGATTCACTATGATTATTGAAAACATTCACGCAAGAGAGATTCTGGATTCACGTGGTAATCCTACTGTAGAGGTTGAAGTAACTCTGGAGACTGGCGATATGGGACGTGCCAGTGTTCCCTCTGGTGCTTCCACCGGTGAGAACGAGGCTCTGGAGCTCCGCGACGGCGACAAAGGCCGCTATTTGGGCAAGGGTGTCCAGAAGGCCGTGGAGAACGTCAACACCAAGATTGCTCCGGTCATTGAGGGCATGAGCGTGCTGGATCAGCGCGCCATCGACGAGAAGATGCTGGAACTCGACGGCACTCCCACCAAGAAGAACTTGGGTGCCAATGCCATCCTTGGCGTTTCACTGGCTGTAGCCCACGCTGCTGCCAACTACCTGCAGATTCCCCTCTATCGCTATATCGGCGGTACGAACACCTACGTGCTGCCCGTTCCCATGATGAACATCGTGAACGGCGGTGCACACTCCGACGCTCCTATCGCCTTCCAGGAGTTCATGATTCGCCCCGTTGGCGCTGCCAACGAGAAGGAAGGCATCCGCATGGGTGCTGAGGTGTTCCACAACCTTGCCAAGCTGCTGAAGGCTCGCGGCCTTTCCACCGCTGTCGGCGACGAGGGCGGTTTCGCTCCCAACTTCGACGGCATCGAGGATGCACTCGACACCATCATGGAAGCCATCAAGGCTGCCGGATATGAGCCGGGCAAGGATGTGAAGATTGCCATGGACTGCGCCGCTTCGGAGTTCGCTGTACAGGAGAACGGCGAGTGGTTCTACGACTACCGTCAGCTGAAGAACGGCAAGAAGAAAGACCCCAACGGCAAGAAGCTCAGCGCAGAGGAGCAGATTGCTTACCTCGAGCAGCTCATCACCAAGTATCCTATCGACTCCATCGAGGACGGTCTCGACGAGAACGACTGGGACAACTGGGTGAAGCTCACACAGCGCATCGGTGACCGCTGCCAGCTGGTGGGTGACGACCTGTTCGTGACCAACGTGAAGTTCCTGGAGAAGGGCATCAAGATGGGTGCTGCTAACTCCATCCTGATCAAGGTGAACCAGATCGGTTCGCTGACCGAGACGCTCGACGCCATTGAGATGGCTCACCGCCATGGCTACACCACCGTGACCTCCCACCGCTCCGGCGAGACTGAGGACACGACCATTGCCGACATCGCCGTTGCCACCAACAGCGGACAGATCAAGACGGGTTCGCTCTCTCGCACCGACCGTATGGCCAAGTACAACCAGCTCATCCGCATCGAGGAGCAGCTCGATGGCCGTTCCGTTTATGGCTACAAGAAATTGAAATAATCTCTTACCATACCAATACAGACAAGGGGTGGACGCCACATCGGCTTCCACCCCTGATTGTTTTTTCTGCGCAACTCCGACTGGCAGCGCAATCTACTGCCGCAGCCGCTCGCGACACTGCTCCAGGATCTGCATCACCTCGTCCACGCGCTCGGCACGCAACATGGCGATGCGCGTCTGTCGGAAATCGGGAATGCCCTTGAAGACGGGCGATGCGGCCAAATGGCGGCGCGTGTGGAGAATGCCCCGGTGTTCGTCGATGCGCTCCACATTGATGCGCAACTGCTCCTCCAACACGTCAATCTTCTCGTCAAGGGTGAGTTCCTTCCGACTGAATATCCAAGGGCAGCCGAAGGTGGCGCGGCCAATCATCACCGCGTCCACCCCGTAGCGGTCGAAGGCTCGGTCGGCATCGCCAAGCGACTTGATGTCGCCGTTGCCAATGATGGGGATGTGGATGCGCGGATTGCTCTTCACCGCACCGATGAGTGTCCAGTCGGCCTCGCCCGTGTACATCTGCGCACGGGTGCGACCGTGGATGGTCAGTGCCTTGATGCCGCAGTCCTGCAACTGCTCAGCCAGTGTGGTGATGATAAGATTGTCGCTATTCCAGCCCAAACGGGTCTTCACGGTGACGGGAAGACTTACCGCATCGACGACCTTGCGCGTAATGTCCAGCAGCTTGTCGATGTTCTGCAACATTCCTGCCCCCGCACCCTTCCCAGCCACCTTCTTGACGGGGCAGCCGAAGTTGAGGTCGATGAGGTCAGGACCGGCCTGCTCCACGATTTTCGCCGCATCCACCATGGCCTCCGTGTCGCGTCCGTAAATCTGTATGCCCACGGGGCGTTCCTCGTCGGCAATGGTCAGTTTCTGCACCGTAGACTTGATGTCGCGCACCAGTGCCTCGGCCGACACAAACTCCGTATAGACCATCGATGCACCGAAACGCTTGCAGAGCAGGCGGAAACCGATGTCCGTCACGTCTTCCATTGGAGCCAGAAACACGGGGCGTTCCCCCAGTTCTATATTTCCTATCTTCGTCATTTCTGTTTGTTGAAGTAATCTTTTCTTCCCGTCGTCAGCTCAGCAGGTGATAGGTGCCGCCAGCCATCGGCCGCACCACGCCCTTCATCTCCAGTGCAAAGAGCAGTGCGGATACTTGTCCGATAGGGATATTGGTTGCTGTGGTAATCATATTGATCTGCAGGTCGTTGGTATGCTGCAGTGCTTCCACGATGCACCGCTCGTCTTCCGTCAGCTCAGGAAAGAGCTGTCGTTCCACGGCCTGTGGCCGCTGCGTCTTGTCTGCCCATCCCATCGACTCCAAGAAGTCATCGGCCGACGTGATGAGGGTTGCCCCGTTGTTGCGGATGAGACGATTGCACCCCTTACTGTATTCCGCCCCCACTGCCCCCGGGAAGGCAAACACCTCGCGACCGTAATTCTGTGCAATGTCAGCCGTAATGAGACTGCCGCCGCGCAATGCACTCTCCACGACCACTGTGACATCGCTCATGCCGGCCACGATACGGTTGCGGCGCACGAAATTCATCTTGTCGAGGCGCGATGCCGACATATATTCCGTCAGCAGACCGCCCTGCGAAGCCATTTGCTGTGCAATACCGCGGTGGGCAGACGGATAGAGCGTGTCTAGTCCGTGCGCCAGCACCCCCACGGTCTCCATCCCATTGTCGAGCGCATACTTGTGGGCACACACGTCAGCGCCATAGGCCAGACCGCTGACAATGAGCGTGTCGGGACACTTCGTCCTGAGGTCAGCGACAAACCGCCGGATGAGGTCGTTGCCGTAGGCCGTACAATGCCGTGTCCCCACGATGCTGACCACGTGGGCAGCATTGAGGTCTGCCGTGCCGCGATAGTAGAGCACGAGGGGCGCATCGACACAGTCGCGCAACCGCGACGGATAGCATGCGCTGTTGAAGGGCAAGGCGGTGATGCCGTTTGCCGCGATGAACGTGGCCTCTTTGTCAGCACGCAGTAAGGCTTCAGCCCAGTCCTGCAACAGTGCCGACAGGCGTGGCGAGCACTCGGGAACGACCTCCGTCAGCCGCTCCCGATGATCATACACTGCCTGCGCCGAACCCAACTCGCAGTAGAGTCGCTTTGCTGCGGACAGGTGGGAAGTGGCTATGTGGCTTAACGCCACGGCATAGCGTGTCTCTTCATCCATGGTCATCCCAACAAAGCCCTGTCGTAATCCTCGCTGTTGGCGAGCTTCCCGTTCACGAGGCACACCAATGTGATGATGCCCCGGAAACATAACGCCTCGTCCGAGGCGCGGAAGATGTCCTGGTGGAACACGTATTTGATGCCTTCCTTTTCGAGCCACAGCCGCGAGATAAACTCATCGTCGCAGCGGAGTGGGGTCTTGTACTGCAGGTTCATGCGCGCCACCACGGCGTCAACGCCGCGATCGTGCATATCGGAAAAGCTCAAGCCGCGTGACTGCAGGAAGCGGTGTCGCGTGTGCTCAGCATAGTGCAGGTAGTTGGCATTGTTGACAATGCCTTCGATGTCGCATTCATAGTCACGCACTTCCATGCGCGTCTCAAAAATGTATTTATTCATTGTTCTTGTGTGGTTTGTCGGTGGTCTTGCGCGGGGCGTTCATCCGTCCGGCGCAGGTATTCGTAGCCGATGCGGCAGCGCAGACAGTCTTTCCGGTCGCAGTATTCCTTTTTCAGTTGCACGAGAGCCTGCGAGTCTCCGGCCGTCCGCGCCTTCAGCCCGCACTCGTTCCACATCCGTATGATGTAGTTGTTCTCCGCGCGGAGCTGTTCCAGCAGATTAAAGGCTCTGTCGCAATACTCCTCCTTGCCCGTATGGCGGCCATAGGCGAAGAGCATCGGAATGCAGGTATTGATGATGAGCAGGTTGATGGAGAAGGGCGACATGTGCTTGGCGTTGACACCGCTTTCCTGTCCGAAGGTGTAGTGCGTCTTCCAGTAGTCGGACACCTCCGTGGTCATCATGTCCTGTAGCTGGGCCATGTTCACGCAATCGGTCAGCTGCGAGAGACTGGTCTTGCGCTTGTGGTAGAGGAAGGCCAACTGCGACAGGCGGATGTAAGGGAAGTTCTGGGGTCTCAACCGCAGGAAGCGCCAGTGGCTGTGGTCCATCGGCTGCAGGGAGAATTTATGGGCCAGATAGGCATATTCCTTGCCGAGCCGTTGGAAATAGGGGTCTGCCGAGACCTCGGCACGGTAACGCAGCGGAATGGACTCTGGAGCGAGCAGTCCTGCCTGTCCCATGAAGATGGCCTCCACCTGAAACAGGTCGTCGCGGTGGTGGCCCACAGCAGACAGGGGTACGTGTGCAGCCCATTCCTCGAAGCTGTCACCGTTGATGCCGAAGCCGTAGTTGCGTGCCAAAGTCATGAAATAGGCGGCCTCCCAAGAGCCTTCCGCCCGACGCACACGCGCCACAATGGCCTCCGTCTTCTGCTCCAAGCGTTCCGTCTGCAGCGCGGCCATCCAGGCATGGACGGTAATGGGGGCCAGCTGGGGGATGACGCGGTAACAGGGCGGATAACGGTCAGCGCGCAGCAGTTCGTCGTAGTTGTCGATGATGCGCTGGGGCACGTCGAGCTGTATCTGCGGGATGTAGTGACCCAGTGTATTGGTCACGTCGCAGTCAATGGAAATTGCCACATGGAGCACCACATTATCGTAGGCCGCATCGTGGTTGTGGCCGTGGAGAAACCAGTCACTGGACTTGTCGTGAATCTCCACATTGCCCACCCACAGCGTCTGCCCGATTTTCACCTTGGCATTGAAGAAGTCCGGCCCACTGTTGTGGTTGTGCAGTCCGGGGTCTATCACTTCTACGGGCTGGCCGTCGGTGGTGGACAGTGGCCGGGCGGGCAACAGGCGGTGCTTCCAGACATAGTGTAACAGTTGTTCCATACGGCATGAATGATAACCGGTGCAAAGTTACGCAAATTATTCCTGTTAGGCAACTTTTACACCCGTTCTTTTTTATGCAACAGCGGCCGAGTCTGCCGGACGGAAACCGCTCCTACATCTGGTAAAAGGCGATGTATTCCTTCAGCAGGCGCAGCATTTCGTCGACGGCACGTTTCCGGTACACTCCTTTCAGTGTGTGGAAGCAACCGATCATCTGACACGTCTCCCCTTCCAGCGGAATGGCGTGTAGGTCGGGGTTGGTTGCCACTGCCGAGCACGAGAGGATGGTCAGCATCTTGCTCTTGCGCACCAGCCGCAGCAACGGTGTGGCAATGTTCAGTTCCACCCGTGTATTGAGGATGATGTCGCTTGTAGCCAAGAGATGCTCCAGAACGTTGCGCGCCTGCAGCCCCTTTGCCGGAAGAGCAAAGGAGTAGTGGGCAATGTCAGCCAGGGTCAGCGACGGCCGTGAGGCCAGTTCGTGGTTTTGTGGCACAACCACTCCCAACCGGTCTCTGAACAGTTCCACCGACTCCACCTGTCTGTTGACCTGTGTGGGTTTGTACGACAGAACGACATCCAGTTCGTGATGGCACAACATGTCGAGGAGTTCCTCCATCCGCCGATAGACAATCTCAATCTGGACTTTCGGATAGAGTCGGCAGAAAGCGGTCACCACCTCGGCGGTCATCAGCGAGAAGGAGTGAGTGACACCGACACGGAGCACTCCGCCTTTCATCTGTGTCAGGTCAGCCATCCGCGCCATACATGTGTCGGCTGCCGTCACGGTCTGTCTGGCGTAGGTGACCAGTTCCGCACCGGCTTCTGTCAGGTGTACCTCGTGGCTGTTGCGGTCGAACAGCAACACACCGAGTTCGGCTTCCAGTTGCTTGACGGCTTGTGTCAGCGTGCTTTGTGTGATGTACAGCTGCTTGGCCGCCTCCGAAAAGTTGAGCGTTTCGGAGGCTTTCAGAAAGAAGCGAAGTTGTCTCAGTTCCATGTTATGTTTTTTTAGTGTCACGATGTTCAGTCTGCCTGCGTGCATCTGTCAGGATGGGAATCGTCACTCCGAGCACCATCAGTATCACCGTAATGACGCACACCATACCATTGTAGCTGAACAGATAGAAGGCATGGTTGAAGCCTGCTTCAGTCTTGCACATGATGCACTGCAGCAATCCCTCGACGGCGCGGTAGGCATACATGCCCGGTATCATCGGCAGCAATGCCGGGAAGGCCAGTGCTTCTGCCGGAATGCGCCAGTGGCGGCTCGCCCTTGGCGCGAGGAACCCGATGACCAGAGCCCCGAGGAAGGCCGCCGGAATCAGTCCCCAGCCGCAGGTATGGGTCAGTACGAAGCGGGTAGCGTGGCCTGCCGCGGCCAACAGGGCGCACCCCTTGAAAGCCCGGACAGGCACATTGCTGATGCTTCCGAAGCCGATGGCAGCGATGGCGGCAAAGACACCGTCCTGCAGAATGTCAATCATCATAACGTGGTGTTTTCAAAAATATTGTATGTTCATTAGAATAATCCCGACGGAAAGTCCTATTCCCAGGCAGGCCGTCAGCACGCAGGCTTCGATGAAACGGCTGATGCAGCAGAGCAGATGGCCGTGGATGAGGTCGCTGACGGAATTGATGTAGGGGATGCCCGGCACCAGATACAGAACGCTGGTTCCCAGCGCGATGTCGGGTGTGTCGGTGCAATGGAAGATGAAGCCGGAGCTGGCAATAACGGCCGAACAACAGGCGGCGCAGAGAACGGAAAGGCGCATGTCCCATTTCCATTCCCTATGGAGCGCGTTCTTGATCCAGAAGCCGTCGACCGTGGCGATGAATACGATAAGCATGGCTTTCCAGTCGCCGCCGAACAACCGGCAGAATGAAGCGTTGGCCAGTCCGGTGAGTAGCGTCACCAGCCATCCGTTCAACCGCGGCTTCTGCATGATGTCCTGCATTTCGGCTTTCGCCTTTTCCAGACTGAGCCGGAGGTCACGGATGTCCCACGAAAGATGGCTGAGTCGGGAAATGGTGTAGAAATTAAGTCCTGTGTCTGGCAGTTTCTCGCCCACCGAGAACGCGTGGCTGTGGTTCTCATTCCACACTGTGACCGTGACCGTGTGGGGCAGGATGGTAATCTCTGCCGCCGTTCCGTACGCCGCTGCCATGCGGCGGACCGTCTTCTCGCAACGTGCCGAAGTGCCACCGGAAGCCAGTATGGCGGCTGCATATTCGGCCAGGAAATGGGCAGTGTCCTTAAAGTTGATCGATGTCGTAGTCGTCATAGGTCATGCCCGTTTCACCGTCCTTTACCATCACTTCTTCCTCAACAATATGACTGGCAGTCATGTTGTCGTAACTCTCGTTGCAGCAATAGCTCTTCTCCTCGCAGACCTTGCTCCTTTCCCTGTAGTTCTTGTAGGCAAACGAGCACTTCTTCTGCATCAGGATAATCAGTGGCATGGCCAGCGAGGCCGTTAAAATAATCAGTCTGTACATTTCCATTTATTTTTATTTGTTTGTTTTGTTCGTCTGGTGCGTTTTGCGGCTGCAAAGGTCTTGCTTTTTCTTTGAATCTGTCGGCATTGGCTATCGGAAAATCTGAATGCCGCTATTGATATTTTTCTGCTGTCAGAGGAAATAACCAGATTTTTGTCGTACCTTTGTGCCTTGAAACAAGACCGTCAGAACGGATCATACCACGGACAACAACTAAAAACAATGATACAATGAAAACCAAACTATTGGGCGTTTGCCTGGGACTGATGAGCCTGGGCGCGCAGGCGCAGCACCTTTCGCTGGCTGGAACATGGAATGTCATACTGGACAACAGCAAGGCGGCGCAGCACGCCGTGCTGCCCGGAACGATTGACACCAACCACTTGGGCACTGCCCCCACAGACCTCACCGAAACCACCCATCTGACGCGCGCCAGTGCCTACAAGGGCGCGGCACGCTACAGTCGCATCATCGACATTCCGAAGGCGTGGAAGAAGAAACAGGTGGTGCTCTTCCTGGAGCGCACCAAGCCCACTTGGGTCTACCTCGACGGACAACTCGTCGACTCCTGCAACTTCATCAGTACGCCGCAGCGTCACCTGCTGCCCCAGAAGCTGAAACCTGGTCGCCATCTGCTGGAAATCGTGGTGGACAACTCGCGGGGCGTGCCACAGCAAATCTACGCCTCCAGCCACGCCTACACCGAGGACACGCAGACCAACTGGAACGGCATCATCGGTGAGATACGTCTGGAACTGGCGAACGACGCGGAGCAGCAGCGGACAACGCCCAAGGTGCTGGACTGCTTCAAGGACTTCCGCATCGAGGGCAGCCATTTCTACGCCAACGGCCACCGCGTGTTCCTGCGCGGCAAGCACGACGCGGCAGTGTGGCCCTTGACAGGACACGTGGAAATGACCGTGGAAGGCTGGGTGAAGTATCTTGCCACGTGCCGGGAATACGGCATCAACCACGTGCGCTTCCACTCCTGGTGTCCGCCCGAGGCCGCCTTCACGGCTGCTGACTCGCTGGGCATCTATCTCCAGCCCGAGCTGCCGTTCTGGGGTGCTTTCAACAAGAAAGACTCCACGCTCATGGCGTTCCTCCACCAGGAGGGCGAGAACATCCTCCGGGAGTATGGCCACCACCCCTCCTTCCGCATGATGGCACTGGGCAACGAGCTGTGGGGCGACATCGACCAGATGAAGGCGTTCGTGGACGACTTCCGACGGATAGCCCCCGACAAATACTATACCTTTGGCAGCAACTACTACCTCGGCTATCAGGGCGTGAAGGAAGGCATGGACTATTTCACCACGTGCCGCATCGGTGGTGAGCAGTGGGGTCAGTTCAACACCCACACGCGCGGATCGTTCTCCTTTGCTGACACCTTCGACGGAGGCATGATCAACCACTTCCGCCCCAACACTGCCATGAACTTCGACGAAGCCTGCGACAAGGTCGGTCTGCCCATCATCTCCCACGAGACGGGGCAGTTCCAGACCTATCCCGACTTTGCCGAGATGAAGAAATACACCGGGGTGCTCCGCCCCTGCAACTTCGAGGTGTTCCGCAAGCGACTGGCCGCCGCAGGAATGCTCCAGCAGGCTGCGGACTTCCACAAGGCTTCCGGTCTGTGGAGCGTGAAACTCTACAAGGCCGACATCGAGATGGATCTGCGCACGCGCAACATGGCCGGCTTCCAGTTGCTCGACATTCAAGACTACCCCGGACAGGGCAGTGCCTTCGTCGGCATCCTCGATGCGTTCATGGAAAGCAAAGGCATCACGACCCCCGAGGAGTGGCGGCAGTGGTGCTCGCCCGTCGTGCCACTGCTCGTGGCGGACAGCCTCTGCTTCGAGTCGGGCGACACGCTGAAGGCCAAGATACAAGTGGCCAACTACGGCGGTGCTTCCCTCTGCGGCAAGACGCTACGCTGGAAGATTGGCGAGACGGAGGGCACGCTGCGCATCTCCAACCACGATGAGGGGCTGATGGATGTGGGCGCACTGCAACAGGTGCTCCAGGCAGACCAGCCCGCCAAACTGGAGGTTGCACTCAGCATCGACGGCACGACCGCGCGCAATTCCTACGAGTTGTGGGTCTATCCCCGGCGCGCAGTGGACAAGACGGGTGTGGTCGTGACCAGAACGCTTACAGCTGAGGTCGCCAAAAAACTGGAGCAGGGCGCGAAGGTGCTCTGGATGCCCGACAGTCTGCCCTACACCGTGGGTGGACTCTTCCAGACTGACTATTGGAACTACCGTATGTTCAAGACTATCAGTGAGAACAACAAGAAACCCGTTTCCCCTGGCACGTTAGGCATTCTCACCAATCCCCAGCATCCCCTCTTCCGCGGCTTCCCCACGGAGATGCACTCCAACTGGCAGTGGTTCCCCGTCGTCAAGGCGTCGCACCCCTTGGTGCTCGACAACTTCCCGAAGGACTGTCAGCCCATCGTGCAGGTCATCGACAACATTGAGCGCAACCATCGGCTCGGACTGGTGATGGAGTGGCAGGTGGGAAAGGGCAAACTCCTCGTCTGCATGAGCGACCTGGAGCAGGCTTCGAAACATCCTGAGGGCAGAGCGTTCTATTGGAGCGTGCTGGACTATATGCGCTCCACGGACTTCGCGCCTGCTGCCGCAATCTCGGTCAGCCGACTACGGGAAACGCTGTCGGAGAAGCCCCGCGAAATCACGATGAAGGAACTGAACAACATCTCTCAGTATTAAGAGGTTCATCATACTAAGGGGGCGGTGGAAAACACCGCCCCTTTAATATGATGCTCAATAGTTGTACAGGCGGATGTGCAGGATTTTCCAGTCGCCGCACGCGATGCGTGCGTGGCGGCCCTGATGGTCCTGGTCGCCGTTGTGGCGGCGCAGGTACTGCAGTTGTCCGTTGCTGTCGATGCGCACCTCGTCAACACTGCCGATGCCCTTGCGCTTGCCCGTGAAGCGTCCCTGCTGGCGCGCCGTGTTTTCCTGCCCAGCCAAGGCAAAACCGTCCTCGCCCAGCACCTTGCGCTCCTCGCGCGCCTGCTCATATTCCGTGGCAAAGCTGACCACCACGCCCGAACCAGCCAGCAGATACTCGTCGGCAGCCAGCCGGATGAGCATTGCTCCGCCCTCAGGCCACGTGGAACCGTCAGTAGCCCGAGCGTCCCAGGGCAGCGTGAAATAGTGGCGCGCCGTAATCACCGTGCCGTGGTCGTTGATGACCCGTTCCTTGTCCTCCTGGTCGAACAGCAGTCCCCATGACGTTTTTCCCGTCAGCGGCTGCAACTGGCGCAACTGGGCGTATGCCTGACCGATGGCATCCGTCTCCGCCTTGCCGGCCTGGTCGATGGCGAAGGGCGAGAAGCCCAGAGCGTGATGTTCGCCGAAGGCATACATGGCGCGCACGCCACTGTTGACGCAGCAGCGCGTCTCGGGGATGAACAGCGGGTTGCCCGGCAGCGCATACTGGTCTGCCCAGCCCTTGAACCCCGTGTCGTAGATGTCGGGGGCGATCAACAGCAGTTGCGGCGCACCCGCCCGCCAGAGGTCGATGAGGTGGGCCAGCGGTCCTGCCGAGGGGTATTGTCCTGGCTGACGGCCACGGCTGTTCATAGCCGCATTGACGTAGAACGGCACGGAACTGATTTTCCGTCCTGCCTCACACAGGCGGCCCACATAGCAGGCATAGTGGTAGGCCATGAACACCTCGTCGGCGTAAATGTCCGACCCGAACATCGCGTTCCACGTGCGCCCCTTGAGGTCGAGTCGCTGCTGCAGCCAGGGGTGGAGCGTCCTGCGGTGCGCCTTCAGATAGCGCACCAGTGCGTCGGGCACGGGTTTCTGCCATTCGCGATCGGCCAGTGGCGAGTGGTCGCGCGCATCCTCCAGCATCCCTATCTCGTTCTCCACCTGCACCATCGTCACCACGTCGCGCCCCCGTTCCTCCACGCGGCGCAGCAAGGCTTCGAAGGCGCGGCAGTCGGCACGGAACACGTTCTCGGAGAAGCAACTGGCAATCTCCAGCGGCTTGCCCTCGGCCGTCGTGGCGCGCGGGAAACGTCGAGTGTTCTGCTTGAACCACAGCGGCGCGTAGCACGACATAGAGTTCTTCCATGCGCCAAACCAGAGCAGCACCAGTTGCAGTTGATTCTCGCGCGCCTTGTCGATGGTGCGGTCCAGTAGCGTGTAGTCAAAGCGTCCCTCCTCAGGTTCGAGAAACTCCCAGTAGACGGGAGCCAGCACCGTGTTCAGTCCGAGGGCTTTCATGCGCGGCATGACCGCGTCGATGTCGGCCACGGCAGTGGTGGCCGAGTTGCTGAGTTCACCGCCGAGGATGAACAGGGCGGGCTTCTGCTGGGCGCGGACAGGCGACAGCAGGCTGCAGAGCAGGACAAGGAAAAAAATCTTCTTCATGGCTTCTGTTATTTATGGTTGGCAAAGCGACCGAAATAGTCCAGACAGACATCGCGCCATTCGCGGGCATTGTCCACCTGCTCCTGCAGGCGTTCGTCCACCTCGCGCCACCGCTGTTCGTCCACATAGTGGCGCATCTTGTTGTGCCAGATGTTGCGGTACGACTCTACGTTGATGACCCCCTGGTTGTAGTGGAACTGCAGCGACTCCCAGAGCGTGCTACCGTCCTTCATCCGATAGCTCCAGGGCACGTGGTGGAACCACAGCAACAGGTTCTCGGGACAGGTCTCCGGCCGGTCGTACATGGAGGCGAAGGGTTCGCGGTACTGGCTGACGGCATCCGTGCCCCGCGACGAGCGGTCGAAGCCGATGCCGGCCGAGTCGGCCTGATGGTAATAGACCGGACACCACTCCAGCGGATAGTCCGCCTTGAAGCCGTCAGGCTCGGGCCCGTAGTGGTGGTCGAACTTGAAGATGTGGTGCAGTCCCAGCGGCATCATGTAGTCGACACACGTCTCGCGGCTCTCCTCCATGATGGTGGACATCATGAAGACAAAGGCCTCGTCGGAGCAGAAGGTCTGCTCCAGCCATTCGCGGGCAATCTGCTCGGACGACAGCGACGAGTCCCACGCCAGTCGGCCGAAAGCGTACCAGTTGGCCTGCGAGAAATGGTGGCCACACCAGTTGCGGTCCTTGCCGATGTTGGCCACGCCGGCCACTCCGGCCAGCCATTCCGGCTCTACGTCGCGAAAGAACTCCTTCCACATGGGAGCCAGATAGACCAGATGACGCGACTGTCCAGTGTATTCCTGTGTAATCTGCAGCTCGGCCATGTTGGGTGTCTCGCTGATCTGGTCGAAGACGGGACTGTACGGCTCGCGCGGCTGGAAGTCGAGCGGCCCGTTCTTGGTCTGCAGGATGACATTCTTGCGGAACTTGCCGTCCAGCGGCTTGAACTCCGAGACGGCCTGCTTCACGCGGTCCTCACCCTTGTGGTTGGCCCCGTAGACGAAGCAGCGCCAGATGACCGTGCCGCCGTAAGGCTCCAGTGCGTCGGCCAGCATATTGGCGCCATCGGCGTGCGTGCGCTGGTAGTCGCCCGGTCCAGGCTGTCCCTCACTGTTGGCCTTCACCAGGAAGCCACCGAAGTCAGGGATGATCGCGTAGATTTCTTTCGCCTTGCGCTTCCACCACTGGCGCACGCGACTGTTCTTGGGGTCTGCCGTGCGCGTGTCGCCGAGCGACAGGGGTGTGGCGAAATTGATGGAGAGGTAGACGCGGATGCCGTAGGGGCGCAGCAGGTCGGCAATCTTCCGCACCTCGTCCAGATACTCGCCAGTCAGAATCTTGGGCGACGCATTCACGTTGTTGAGCACTGCACCATTGATGCCGATGGAGGCGTTGGCGCGCGCATATTCGCGGAGCAGCGTCTCGTCCAGGTGGAACCACTCGAAGATGCTCTTGCCGGCGTAGCCGCGCTCGATGCTCCCGTCGATGTTGTCCCAGTGGTTGAGCAGGCGGAGGTGGAACGTCGGGTGCTGCTCCACCGGGCTGATGCCGCCCTGCGTGACCTGCCGGCGCAACACGTCGAAAGCACCGTACAGCAGTCCGATGTCGCGGCGGGCGCGCACCACGATGCTGTCCTCGTTGCCGCTGAGGGCGAAGCCGTCGTCGTCGGCCATCGTGGGGTCGAGGCGGAGCGAGGCTTTTGTGCCGAGGAAGTGGGAGGACAGTTCGGCGCGTGCCAGGTCAATGGTGGGCGACTGGGCGTTGGCGTCAACACGGACTGCCGTGTGGTTGTTGTGGGCGGGAAGCCACAGCCGGTGGCCGTCTTCGGCCTGTGAAGACAGCGGGAGAGCTGTCATGCAGCATGCTGCAAAAAGTAATGAAATCAAGGTTTTCTTCATCGTTCTATGGTTGTAATAGCGTTAGTTGCCTACAAAGTTACGTTTTTTTCGCCACGCGTGCAAATAAACGGGAATTTTTATCCGTTCAGCGGGCAATATCGGCGATTCAACGGCCAGATCTGCCGTTTCGCGTGCGATACGGTTGGCGCAGTGGCCGAAAGTCACTACCTTTGCAGCGAAAAAAGTTCAACGCATGACATTTATGAAGAGATTTTTGGTATTTTCTGGTCTGCTCCTTGCCACCGTCAACATGGTGGCCCAAGAGCAAGTGCGCCATATTGCCGTGGAACTGCTGGGCGCACAAAATGCGGTCGGCATCAACTATGATAGCCGTTTCAAGGGCAATTCGGGATTAGGCTATCGTGTCGGCATCGGGTTCGGATACGGCGACAATTCGGGTTGGTTTGATCATCAAACCGTCAAAGGCGTGGGAGTGCCCGTCGCACTGAATTACCTGGTGGGGAAGAAGCGCCACAAACTGGAGGTCGGCGTCGGAACCAGTCTGGGCGTGTATCACGTCGAGGAAACGATCTGGCTCTGGTATCAGCCCGTTCCTCCCGAAACGGAAGGGCACGATGAGCTGTGCACATCGACAAGCAACCGCTTCGGCTATTTTCTGTTTGGCGACCTCGGCTACCGCTATCAGCGCGACAACGGCTTTATGTTCCGTGCCGGAATCTCCCCTTCCTTCAATTTTGGCGACAAGCATGGACTGGAGAAATCGGCATTTTACCCGTATATCGGCTTCGGCTGGTCGTTTTGAATATTAAAAAAACAAGGATATGAAGAGATTGATATTTTTTCTGATGCTGGCCATCGCAACGGTGGCGTTCAACGGATGTAGTGATCCGGATGGTAAGTGGGACCCGATGAAATGGAGCGGCATTCCGTCGGCCATGAAGGACGGTCAATTGACCGTTCCGGCTGAGGGTGGCAGTTTTGTGTTTTCCAGCACAAACTACGGGAGCTTTTGGATTGCAGGCATTCAAATAAACGACGCGTACATCGATCTGTCCTCCAATTATTTGGTAGAAGGGGACTGGTTCACCGTCAAAGTCGTCGGCAATCAACTGTTGATTGATATCAGCCGCAACGACACAGGCCGTCCACGCTCCTTGACGGTCATTCCGCAAGCAGGCGATGCCTTTGACCAGTTCGGGTTTATACAGGAGGCTGCAGAATAGAGCCAAAGTCTCCAAGAGTCAAAGATAATAACGAAAAGTAAAAGTATATCCCTCCCTACCGGTCCAGCCATTTCTTGAACTGTGCCGTCTTTTCCTTACTGATGACGATATTGTCGTCGTCGCAACCCTTGAGCTTGACCAGCAGTTTGGAGCTGAAGAACAGGCTGATTTTCTGGATGCCCTTGATGTTCGCGATGTACTGTCGGTTGATGCGGAAGAAACGGTCGGGGTCCAACGCCTGTTCCAGGTCGGCCATACTCATGGCCAGCGGATAGGATGTGCCGTCTGCCGTGACGGCCAGGACGCGGCTGTCCGTCTTGCTGACAAAGCTGATGTTGTCGGTGTACAGCATCACCAGCTCGTCGCCCTTGCTGACCAGGAAGCGTTCACGGTATTGGTGCGCCTCGTCCAACAGGCTGTCCAGCTTGCTGTGAACCTCTTCGCTGGTGGAGTCCAGCAGGAGCTTCCGGTATTTCTGTTGCAGGCTCAGAATCTCCTTGTTCCTGCGTATCATCACCTCGGAATAGTGCAGCAGCAGATGGATGAGGGTCAGCAGGCTGGCGATGATGCCGAACAGGAAGAATGTGCCCCACACGTCGTCTTCCATGAAGTCGGGTTGCAGACAGCTCAGCAACAGGTCGCAAGCACCTGCAAGGAGGATGTTGACCGCAACGATGACGGCGACAGCACCGAAGAACCGCCTGCGGTCGGTTTCCGCCAACTGGAAGAACCGCTGCCTCAGCAGGATGTGGTTGGCCGTCAGACTGGCCAGAGAGAAGATGCCGCAGCAGGCCAAGTCCATCAACAGGCCGGTGGTGTATTCCTCCAGATTCCGCTTGAAATCCTCATAGTCTGCAACTGCCCAGATGACATCGTACAGAAAGAAGCAGGTAAGCGTGAACACCATCCACTCCACCAGTTTGCCTTTGTATTTCTCCAGTTTCTTCATGCTCGTTGTTTTGTTCTGAATTTGCCTTGTTTCCCAGTTGCCGTCAGTCGCTTCTTTTTTCTCTGCCGAGAGACTTTTTTTTCTCTGCCGAGCGCGTGGAAATTCTGCGCGCTTGTCCTTCCCACGGTGCAAAGGTACGATGTTTTCGGAGTTCCTGCAACAAATGTCGCGAGAATGTGCGCGAAAGTGTCATTAGTTGTATCGTAAAGCGTTGTACTTTAGCGCATTGCACGGGTCTATCATAAAAAAACAAGTGAGAGAGCGGTCAAAAGTGGTCAAAAGTGTCATGGTGTCATTTTGATTTTGGAAAAAACAAATTTCTCTCACGTACCTTATATATAAATATTTATTAATAATGTATACTGTTCTTTGCATTTTTCATTTTGAAAATGACACTTTGACCAAAATGACACTTTTAACCAAATGACCACTTTGACTGGGTTCGTGCTTAACCTTCGCACGAAGTCGCTTGCAACGGTCTGTATTTAAGACGTTTACAAAGACGTGGAGCATATACTAACGACAAAATCTTGCAGGAAAGAAAAAAAATGCGTACCTTTGCCAACAGAAACAAACAACACCGCGCGCATGAAATATCTCGACCCTAAAGCCGACCTGACATTCAAGAAGATATTCGGGGAGCATCCCGATCTGGTCACCAGCCTGCTCAACGCCCTGTTGCCGCTCAGTGGCGACGAACAGATACGGGAGATAGAGTACCTGCCCGCAGAGCTGACGCCCGACCAGCCCCTGCGCAAGAACAGCATCGTGGACGTGCGGTGCAAGGACGCGACGGGTCGACAGTTCATCGTCGAGATGCAGATGGAGTGGAGCAACGCCTTCAAGCAGCGCGTGCTGTTCAATGCCTCGAAAGCCTACGTCCGCCAGTTGGGCAAGAGCAAGAAGTACCACCTGTTGCAGCCCGTCTACTCGCTGAGCCTGGTGAACGACATCTTCGAGCCAGACATGGCCGAATACTACCACTACTACCGCATGGTGCACGAGGAGCACACCGAGAAGGTCATCGACGGTCTCAACCTCGTGTTCGTCGAGCTGCCGAAGTTCAAGCCGCAGACCGTCAGCGAGAAGAAGATGCAGGTGCTTTGGTTGCGCTTCCTCACCGAGATTGACGAGAACACGCGCGAAGCTCCCGAGGAACTGCTGGAGAACCCCGAGGTGAAGCGTGCCATCGAGATCGTCGAGGAGTCGGCCTATAGCGACGCGGAGCTCCAAGCCTACGACAAGTTCTGGGACAGCGTGCGCGTGGAGCAGACCCTGCAGCACGATAGTTTTCAGGACGGTCTGGAAGAAGGACTGGAGGCCGGCCGTGCGGAAGGACGCGCAGAAGGACTGGAAAAGGGGTTGAAGAAGGGTCGCGAAGAAGGCCGTGCGGAAGGACGCGCAGAAGGTCGTGCGGAAGGTCGCATGGACGTAGCCAGGGTCATGCTTCAGCGCGGCATGGACATCCAAACCATCGCCGAACTGTCTGGCCTGACGGCTGAGGAAGTCCAGTCGCTCGCGTAGACGTGACCGTCCATGCGCCCCAATGGAAATTAGAAGATAGTGTACAATCTCTGAAAAAATTATACTTTTGCTCTTTCAGAGCGACATTCCACATTACATTCCATACCCAGGGCGTTGCCCTGGGCTATGAAGTTGTTTGGCTTTCCCTTCGGCCGCCGATTTTCAATTCAGCCCGATGAATGCTCAGACTAAGAAATTCGCTGAATAGTTACTCCCAAACGGATTTGAACAAAATTTTGTTAGATGTCAACAATTTGCGCTTAATTAGCAGACCCTATGTAAGTTTGCACTTGGAGCACCCAAGAGGTACCCTCGTATCAGTCGGCGCTTTCCCAAGGACTTGTACCAACAGAGGTTCGATACATGCACAATAGATGTGCGATAGTTGTCCGTTCATCATCGAACAAGTATCGAACAAGTATCGAACAAATATCGGACAAGTATCGGACAACGGTGGGTGCTGCTCGCTGGGAACAGCGATGCTAATGGTTGCCTACAGTATGGTACTGAGTACGTAAAAGTTGGATAAGACAGAACAAAACGGTATAAAATAGGAACAAAAGGGTAATTCTTGAATACGGGCGTTTATGGTGTCCATTTTAACCGCAAGGAGTTCAGTACGACACTCACGCTGGAGCAAGCCATCAGGGCACTCGCCCACATCGGCGTAATCTGGAAGTCGATGCCGAAGACGTGCAGGACTCCTGCTGCCAACGGGATGCACACGATGTTGTAGACGAAAGCCCAGAATAGGTTCTGTCCAATCATGCTCACCGTTCTGCGGCTCAGTCGCACTGCCTCGGGGATGGCCAGCAAGTCGTCGCCCATCAGCGTGACCTGCGCCACGTCCATCGCCACGTCCGTCCCCCTGCCTATCGCCATGCTCACATCGGCGAGAGCCAAGGCTTGAGTGTCGTTGATGCCGTCGCCGACCATCATCACCTGCTTGCCCTCCTGCTGGAGTTGCTGCACCAAGGCTTGCTTGTCGCCCGGCTTCACCTGGCTCCGATAATGCTGGATGCCCGCCTTCTCCGCCCAATAGCGTGCCGCCTCTTCCTTGTCGCCGCTCATCATATACACCTCGATGCCCTCCTCCTGCAACTGCTTCATGGCCTCGGCGGCATGGGGCTTGAGGGTCTCGCGATCCTCCAGTGCCCGTTGCAAGGCACTCTTGTCGGTCTGGGCCAGGGCGGAGAGATGCTCTGCCTTGGTGAAGTCGGTGTGGGGGTTGGGAATGGTGAGCGTGCCCGTCTTGTCGATGACGAGGGCATTCACCTTGCGCAGGTTTTCGAGCGCACTGGCATCCTTGATGAGGATTTGCTTCTGCGCCGCCTTGCCGATGCCCACCATCAGGGCGGTAGGAGTGGCCAGACCCATGGCACACGGACAGGCTACCACCAGAACGGCAACGGCACTCAGAATGGCCTGGGGCAGACCGTCGTTGCCGCCTAAGAGCCACCACAACGAGAAGGTGAGCACAGCGATGCCCGCCACCACGGGGACGAAGATCAAGGCCACCTTGTCCACGATGCGCTGCACGGGAGCCTTGCTGCCCTGTGCCTCCTGCACCATCCGGATGATCTGTGCCAAGGCGGTCTTCTCGCCTATCTGCTTGGCGATCATGCGCAGCTTGCCCTGACTCGGGACAGTGCCCGCCAGCACCTCGTCGCCTGTCCGTTTGGCGGCAGGAGTAGGCTCGCCCGTTATCATAGCCTCGTCCACGTAGGCGACATCGGCCGTCATAAAGCTCTCGGCTTGCGTCACTACGCCGTCCACAGGAATCTTCTCTCCGGCACGCACCTCAATGACATCGCCGTAGGAGAGGGTAGAGATGGGCACCTCATCCAGCTGAGAATCGTCAGCGCCTTCGATCTTCCCGTGGGTCACCAGTCGGGCGGTCTTCGGCTGCAGGCCCATCAACTGCCTGATGCTTGCCGCCGTTCCGTCCTTGGCCTTCTCCTCCAGACATCGGCCCGTCAAGACGAAGGTGATGATCATCACCGAGGCATCGAAGTAGGTGTGCCATTCGATGCCCCTTGCCCCCCATACCGTTTCCCCGAAGAAGGTGTTGAAAGCACTGAAGAGGAAAGCGATGAGGGTACTCATTGCCACCAGTGAATCCATATTGGCGGTATGATGCCAGATCTGTTTCCAAGCGGAAACGTAGAACATTCTGCCGCAATACACCATGTTGGCCAAAGCCAGTAGCAGGCTCATCTGGTTGCTGAAGGAACGGTTCATTTCGCCCGACTCCATACCGCCCGAAATCCAGCCCATGGAGAACGCCATGGTGAGGACGGCGAACAACCAAGACAGGAGTGTCTTGCGCTTTAAGAGGGTAAACTCGCGGCGATTGATTTCCTCTGCCGTCCGGTCGGCTTCGATGACGAGATCGTAACCGGCGTTGGAAATCTCGCGTTTCATGTCTTCGAGTGTTATCTTCTCCGGGTCATAGTCTACGAGAGCTGTGCGTCCTGCCAGGGAAACGGAGGCGGAACGGATGCCGTCGAGGGTGTTGAGCTTGCGCTCTACATTGGCAGCGCATACGGAGCATGCCATGCCAATCACGGGAATCGTTTTCTTCATCTTGAATTAAAGGTATTTCGTTTTCCGTGACAAGGTCGAATAGGGGGTGTGGGAGTTTTAGCACTTAATCTCTTCCAGCGGCTTCCGCTTCTTTTCCCTTGCCTCGTCGGCCGCATAGCCCAGCGGAATCAGTACGGCAGCTTCCTCGTTGTCGGGCAGGCTGAAGAGTTGCCGGCACCGATCGGCGTCGAAGTTGCAGACCCAGCAGGTGGCCAGCCCCTGTTCGGTGGCTGCCAGACAGAGGTGTTCCACGGCAATGGCCAGGTCGATGTCTCCGTGATGCTTGCCGTCGGCACGCACCCATTCCTCGTCGTGGAGGATGGAGGCAATGATGACCACGGGGGCTGTGGCAAACCATCGGTGTGCGTAGCACTGGCAGAGGTCTGCCCGTTCTGCTTCGCTGCTGACGATGCGGAACTTCCAGGGTTGGCGGTTTACGGCGGAGGGGGCGAGCCGGACACATTCCATAATGTAGTCCAGCTTTTCCTGTTCGACACTCACAGGTTGGTATCTCCTGCAGCTGTAGCGTTCTCTGACTAAATCCAAAAATTCCATGGTTCTCGGTTTTTTTATGGTTTTGGTGCAGCTGCACACGGTAGCAGCCATACGATGCACAAAGGTACGGTTTTCTCTTGAGATTTCCATTAAAAAGTTGCATTTTTTGTCTACAAGCATTAAATTTTGTGAATTTCTTTTTTCTATTTCAGAAAAAGTTAGTAGCTTTGCGTCCAAATAGCGAAACAGATAAAACTAAATAAAAACATAAAAACTACTGCTTATGTCACAGATTAATGGACACATTTCGCAGATCATCGGTCCGGTAATCGACGTTTATTTCAACACCGAAGGGCAGGACGCAGAAAAAGTACTTCCCCGTATTCACGAGGCATTGACCATCAAGCGACAAGACGGTTCGCTCCTCGTGGTGGAGGTGCAACAACACATCGGTGAGGACACCGTGCGCTGCGTGGCCATGGACAATACCGACGGTCTGCAGCGTGGACTGGAAGCCGTTCCTATGGGTTCGCCCATTGTTATGCCTTCTGGCGAACAGATTAAGGGGCGCATGCTCAATGTTATCGGACAACCCATCGACGGCATGAAGTCGCTGGATATGAAGGGAGCTAATCCTATCCACCGCGAGCCGCCAAAGTTTGAAGAACTCTCTACCACCAAGGAAATCCTTGCCACGGGTATCAAGGTGATTGACCTGCTGGAGCCGTACCTCAAGGGCGGTAAGATCGGACTCTTCGGTGGTGCCGGTGTAGGAAAGACGGTGCTCATCATGGAGCTGATCAACAACATCGCCAAGGGACACAACGGATTCTCGGTGTTCGCTGGAGTGGGAGAGCGCACGCGTGAGGGCAACGACCTCATCCGCGAGATGATTGAGTCGGGTGTGATCCGCTACGGCGATAAGTTCCGCAAAGCCATGGATGAAGGCAAATGGGATCTTTCGCTGGTTGACCCCGAGGAACTGAAGAAGAGCCAGGCCACCTTGGTCTATGGACAGATGAACGAACCGCCGGGGGCACGTGCTTCGGTAGCCCTTTCGGGACTGACCGTTGCAGAAGGATTCCGTGACGGTGGCGGCAAGGATGGCGGTGCCAGCGATATTCTGTTCTTCATCGACAACATCTTCCGTTTCACGCAGGCCGGTTCCGAGGTATCCGCCCTGTTGGGACGTATGCCTTCGGCCGTGGGTTATCAGCCGACGTTGGCCTCCGAGATGGGTTCCATGCAGGAGCGCATCACTTCTACGAAAAAGGGTTCTATCACATCCGTACAGGCCGTTTATGTGCCGGCTGACGACTTGACCGACCCGGCTCCTGCCACCACGTTTACCCATCTGGACGCAACCACCGTGCTGGACCGTAAGATTGCCGAGCTGGGCATCTATCCGGCCGTAGACCCGCTGGGCAGTACGTCGCGTATCCTCGACCCGCTGGTAGTGGGCAAGGAACACTACGAATGTGCACAGCGCGTGAAGGAAATCCTGCAGCGCTACAAGGAACTGCAAGACATCATCGCCATCCTGGGTATGGACGAACTCTCCGACGAGGACAAGCTGACCGTGAACCGCGCACGTCGTGTGCAGCGTTTCCTCTCGCAGCCCTTCTCCGTGGCCGAACAGTTTACGGGTCTTCCCGGTGTGATGGTGCCCATCGAAGAGACCATCAAGGGCTTCAACGCCATCCTGGATGGCGAGGTCGATGACCTTCCGGAGCAGGCATTCCTTAACGTGGGAACCATCGAAGATGCCAAGGCAAAGGCCAAGAAACTGTTGGAGGCTGCTAAAGGATAAACGGTATGCTGAAGTTGAAGATTGTTTCTCCCCAGAAGGTGGAGTTTGAGGGCGATGTCCAGAGCGTTCTTGTTCCGGGCATGCTGGGGCAGTTTGAAATACTGACCAACCACGCTCCGATTATCTCTGCGCTGACCGAGGGCACGGTGACCTACACGCTGCCCGACGGCACGAAGCATCAAGTGCCTACGACTGGAGGCTTTGTCGAGGTGCAGAAGAACGAGGTTGCACTCTGTGTAGAGCTAAAGGGATAGAAAAAGCGAGTAAGACCGCGAAGAGAAAGACATCATGTGTAAATCGGCCACGACATACATCTTCCAGAGTCACACCCTCATTGCGGTGCTGACGGTGCTTGCCTGCTTGGGCGGCATGGCTTGGGGCGACTTGTCGCTGATGGCGGTGCCGATGGTTGTGGCGGCCGGATTTCAAGTGGTGGCCTGTCTCAGCTACGGAATGGCGTGGAGCGCAGTAGCGCGTCGGTCGACAGCGAGTCTGCCGGTGTTCTATCTTGCCGCTTCCGGCATTCGGATGTTGCTGGGCGTAGCGACCGTCGTGATTTACCTGTTTCTGGTGTCCGACGCATCGGCTGTCCGTGTCTTTATCTTCCTCTTTCTGGCCTATTATCTGGTACTGCTCGTATACGACACCTTCTACTTCGTAAGAAAGGAGAAAAAGATTCACCAAAATATATAAGTCAAGAACATGAAATATTTACCCGTATATCTTCTATTGATGCTTTTGGGACTCCCGTCCGCGGTTAAGGCGGCGGAGTCGAGTGAAGTTGACGTGAAGGAAATCGTATTGGGTCACATGGCCGATGCCTACGAATGGCACATCACGACCATCGGGCAGTCGCACATCAGCATCCCGTTGCCAGTGATTGTGCGGAGCGAAGCCACGGGTGAGTGGTATTGTTTCAGCAGTTCCCGTATTGAGGAGGCTGCGGAGGAAGGCCACGACTACCAGGGCTTCTATTTCAACGAGGCCAAGAACGGCAAGATTTACGAGCGGCTGGCAGACGGCAGTTCGGTGCGTCCGCTGGATTTGAGCATCACCAAGAGTGTGCTTCAGATATGGATTGTCGTCTTTATCATGCTGGCCGTCTTTTTGGGCTGCGCCCGCTGGTATCGCAAGCACGATGTTAGAAATGACAGTCCGAAGGGTTTCGTGGGGATGATGGAGATGCTGGTTATGACCATCAACGACGACTTGATAAAGGACTCTATCGGCGAGAAACACTATCGCCCCTATGCGCCTTACCTGTTGACGGCCTTCTTCTTCATCCTCATCACCAACTTGTTGGGACTGCTCCCTGTGTTTCCGGGCGGAGCAAACGTGACGGGCAATATCAATGTCACCTTCTTCTTGGCGCTCTGCACGATGTTGGCCATCAACCTGTTTGGCAACAAGGAATACTGGAAGGAAATCTTCTGGCCCGATGTGCCTGCCTTCCTCAAGGCTTATCCCGTGGCCATCATGCCGGTTATCGAGCTGTTCGGCATCATCACCAAGCCGTTCGCCTTGATGGTCCGTCTGTTTGCCAATATGATGGCTGGCCATGCCATCATCCTCTCCTTCACCGCCATTATCTTCATCGGCTGGTCACTCAATGCCGTGTTGGGTAGTGGGCTGACGATTCTGAGCTTCGTCATGATGCTCTTTATGAACTGCCTCGAGTTTCTGGTGGCGTTCATCCAGGCTTACGTATTCACCATGTTGAGTGCCGTCTTCATCGGTCTTGCCCATCCTGAGCACCACGAGGGATGAGGCGTGCACTTCACACTTTTCAGATACAGAAAGTAATAAAATAAAAAACAATAAGTATAACCATTAAAAACGTTTAGATTATGTTATCATTGATTTTACAGGCAGCCGCAGGTGCTGGTCTCGCTAAGTTTGGTGCCGGTCTCGGCGCAGGTATTGCAGCTATTGGTGCCGGTCTCGGTATCGGTCGTATCGGTGGCAGTGCAATGGATGCCATTGCCCGTCAGCCAGAAGCCGCAGGTGTTATTCGTACGAATATGATTCTGACGGCAGCTTTCGTCGAGGGTGTTGCCCTGTTTGCTGTTGTGGTCTGCGCACTTTGCGTATTCATGTAATCCATCAAAACTTCAAGGCAAATGGATATGAATTTACCATCAATACTGACGCCCGACTTCGGACTATTCTTCTGGATGCTCGTTGCGTTTTTGGTGGTCTTCCTTCTGCTCGCCAAGTTCGGCTTCCCCGTCATCACCAAGTCGGTGGAGGAGCGCAAGAACTTCATTGACGAGAGTCTCCGCAAGGCGCATGAAGCCCGGGAGCGTCTCGACAACATCGAGAAAGAGGGAGAATCCATCTTGCAGGAGGCTCGTGAGAAACAGGCTCAGATACTCCGTGAAGCCGCCCAGGCTCGTGATGCCATTATGGAGCAGGCTCAGGAGAAGGCCCGGCAGGAGGGCAACCGCCTGCTGGACGAAGCCAAGACCGCCATTGCTCAGGAAAAGAGTGCAGCAATCGCAGACATCCGCCGGCAGGTGGCCGCGTTGAGTGTCGAGATTGCCGGGAAGGTTCTTCGCGAGAATCTGAAAGACGACAAGTCGCAAATGGATTTGATTGACCGTATGCTGGATGAAGTTTCTGCTAAATGATAAAAGATAATTGAGATTGCGTATGGATATTGGAGCTATATCGACCAGATATGCGCGGGCTCTGTTGAAGGCTGCTACCGCCGAAGGACTGGAGACGGAGGTCTATCAGGACATGATGACCTTGGCCAAGAGTTACCTGGAGGTGGACGGTCTGCGGCAGGCCATCGAAAATCCCATGCTTTCGAAAGACAAGAAGGCGGAGCTTCTGGCGACAGCCGCTGGGGAGCACCCTTCTGTCCTTACCCGAAACTTCATCAATCTCGTATTGAAAGAAGGTCGTGGGAGCGTGATGCAGTTCATGGCGAACTCCTACGTCACGCTCTACCGCAAGCAGAAGAACATCATCCGGGGAAAACTTACCACCGCAGCCCGCGTGTCGGCTCAGACGGAGTTGAAGATGCGCCAGATGGTGGAGCATAAGACTAATGGCACTGTGGAGTTTGAATCGGAGGTCAACCCCGAGATTATCGGTGGCTTCATCCTGGAGTACGACACCTACCGCATGGATGCGAGCGTGAAGTCGCAGCTCAACACCATTCTCTCCCAGTTATGTAAGTAAGCAAAGGTGTCCAAGGACACTCGTATCAAGCATTATTAAAAGAAACAATGTCAGATAAAATAAAACCAAGCGAGGTCTCGCAGGTGTTGCTTGAGCAACTCAAGGGCGTGAACGATGCCGCCAGTTTCGACGAGGTGGGCACCGTGCTCACCGTCGGCGACGGTGTTGCCCGCATCTACGGACTGCGCAACGCAGAAGCCAACGAACTGCTCGAGTTCGAGAATGGCACGATGGCCATTGTGATGAATCTCGAAGAGGACAATGTGGGCTGTGTGCTTCTGGGTCCGACGGCAGGCATTAAGGAGGGGCAGGTGGTGAAGCGCACCAAGCGCATCGCCTCCATTCGCGTCAACGACAATATGTTGGGACGCGTCATCAATCCCCTCGGACAGGCTGTCGACGGCAAGGGAGACATCGACCTGACGGGAGCCTTTGAAATGCCGCTCGACCGCAAGGCTCCCGGTGTGATTTACCGTCAGCCGGTTAAGGAGCCGCTGCAGACGGGTTTGAAGGCTGTCGACTCCATGATTCCTATCGGGCGCGGACAGCGTGAGTTGATTATCGGCGACCGTCAGACGGGAAAGACCGCTATTGCCGTCGACACCATCATCAACCAGAAGAGTTTCTATGAGGCTGGAAAGCCCGTGTATTGCATCTATGTGGCCATCGGCCAGAAAGCCTCTACCGTAGCCACGCTGGTGCAGTCGCTCAAGGAGCACGGTGCCATGCCTTACACCATTGTCGTGGCAGCTACGGCTGCAGACCCTGCCGCCATGCAGTACTACGCTCCGTTTGCCGGTGCGGCCATTGGTGAGTATTTCCGCGACCGTGGCTATGCCGCCCTGGTGGTCTACGATGACCTCTCGAAGCAGGCCGTCGCTTACCGTGAGGTGTCGCTCATCCTGCGTCGCCCCTCGGGTCGTGAAGCCTATCCCGGCGATGTGTTCTATCTCCACTCCCGTCTATTGGAGCGTGCTGCCAAGATGAATGAGCAGCAGGAAGTGGCTGAACAGATGAACGACCTGCCTGAGTGCATGAAGGGTCACGTCCGTGGCGGCGGTTCGCTGACGGCGCTGCCCATCATCGAGACGCAGGCTGGCGACGTGTCGGCCTACATCCCCACCAACGTAATTTCCATCACTGACGGACAGATCTTTCTGGAGAGCGACCTCTTCAACCAAGGCTTCCGTCCGGCCATCAACGTAGGCATCTCCGTGTCCCGTGTCGGTGGTTCGGCACAGATCAAGTCCATGAAGAAGGTGGCCGGTACGCTGAAGATTGACCAAGCACAATATCGCGAGCTGGAGTCGTTCTCCAAGTTCTCCAGCGATATGGATGCCGTGACCGCCATGACGCTGGATCGCGGCCGCAAGAACAACCAGTTGCTCATCCAGCCACAGTACAGTCCCATGCCTGTCGGCGAGCAGGTGGCCATCCTCTATTGCGGTGTACACGGACTGATGCGCGATGTGCCCCTGGAAAAGGTGCGTGAGTGTCAGGATGCGTTCCTCGACAAGTTGCGCACTGCTGCTCCAGAAGTCATTGAGACGCTGGGCAGTGGGAAGATTGACGATGCCACGACGCAGCGCATCGAACAGGTCATGGCCGACATTGCCGGAACCTATAAAGCCTGATAGCCTATGCCGAGTCTGAAAGAAATCAAGGGACGTATAGCCAGTGTCCAGAGCACGCGTAAGATTACGAGTGCCATGAAGATGGTGGCATCGTCGAAGCTCCATCATGCGCAGGTAGCCATACAGAACATGCTGCCTTACGAGACCTTGCTGGAGCATATCCTGAAGTCGTTTCTTGCGGCGGAAGCCGAGGCACAGACTGTGTTCAGTGAGGCTCGTCCCGTGAAGCGTCAGGCACTGGTGGTCTATTCCAGCAGCTCGTCGCTCTGTGGCGGTTTCAATGCGAATGTCATTCGGTTGCTCAAGCATCGTGTTGATGCGCTGACCGCTGAGATTGGCGCGGGACAGGTGGAGATTTATCCCATCGGACGCAAGGTGGCGGAGGCTGCCGCGAAGATGGGGTGTACAGTGCATGAGGACTATGTGGACTTGGCTGATCATCCTGACGTGTCGAAATGTATCGCTCTGGCGCACGAGCTGGGTGGGCGTTATATGCACGGCGAGATAGACAAGGTGGACCTGATCTACCATCATTTCAAGAGTGCCGGGTCGCAGGTGCTGACCAACAAGACCTTCCTCCCCATCGACCTTGAGAGCGAACTCCAGCGCGATCACGAGCGCGACTTGACAACGGTCATTGCCACGCGCGAGTCGCAGGATTACCTCAAGCGCAATGCGCGCAACGAGAAGCAACAGCAGAAGAAGGAAGAGACAGCGCCGTTGCACGACAACTTCATCGTCGAGCCTGACATGAAGACCGTCTTGACGATGCTCATTCCCAAGTTGGCGCACCTGATGCTCTATACGGCACTGCTGGACAGCATTGCCTCGGAGCACGCCGCACGTATGGTGGCCATGCAAACCGCCACCGACAATGCCGACGAGCTGCTCCGCGACTTGAATCTGCAGTACAACAAGAGCCGTCAGCAAGCCATCACCAATGAACTGCTCGACATCGTGGGTGGTTCGGCTAATAACTGACGCGGTCTGAAACGTTCTAATAGTGGATGTGCCAACGGAATGGTTTGGCACATCCTTTTTTTTTAGGGTGGCAAGAACAGAAAGGCCGGCTGCTCCGCAAACGGAACAGCCGGCTCTATAGTTGTGGGCTGACGTACTTACTCGCTGACCAGCGGAACGGCGAAGTAGCCCTTCTTGCCGGTGGGGTAGATGCCCTGGATGAAGAGGACAGGCTCCTTCGCAGTGGAGGTTTCCTTTACGATGTCCTGCAAATCCTCGACGGTCTTCATCGGCTGCTCGTTGACGCGCTGGATGATGAAGCCCTGCGGAACGCCGGCATCCTTCAGCTTGCCGCCGCTGATCTTGGCTACCTGCAGGCCGTAGCCGATGTTCAACTGCTCCTTCTGGCTGTCGGTGACGGGACGGAAGGTGCCGCCCAGCACGTCGAGGTCGGCATTCTTTACCACCTTCGTCGTACCCTGTTCGTTCTTCAGCTCCAAGGTCACCGTGTGGCTCTTCTTGTTGCGCAGATAGACTACGGAGAGCTTGTCGCCGGGACGCTTCTGGGCAATGATGCCCTGCAACTCGCCGAACCGCTTCACCTTCTGACCTTCGATGCTCGTGATGACATCGCCCTTCTGCAGACCGGCAGTAGCGGCAGCACCGCCTTCAACTACCTCTGCCACATAGATGCCTTCCATGGTGCCGAGGTCAATCTCGTTGCCCTTTTCCTTTTCTGCATCCACGTAGGCGCTCACGTCGCTACCCCGGATGCCGATCATGGCGCGCTGCACCGTGCCGTACTTCTTGATGTCGTCCACCACCTTGTTCATAATGGCGGTGGGGATGGCGAAGCCGTAGCCGATGTTGGAACCGGTCTGCGAGTAAATCATGGCATTGATGCCAACGAGCTCACCGCGCGTATTCACCAGTGCACCACCGGAGTTACCCTGGTTGATGGCGGCGTCGGTCTGGATCATCGATGACACGCCCTCGCCCATCTGGCGCGCCTTGGCGGAGATGATGCCAGCGGTCACGGTATTGTTCAGTCCGAGCGGATTGCCGACGGCCAGCACCCATTCGCCCACCTTCACGTCGTCGCTGTTGGCAATGACGATGGCGGGCAGACTTTTCGCATCAATCTTGATGAGAGCCAGGTCGGTGGTCTTGTCGGCACCGATGACGCGAGCGGAATATTCCTTGCTGTTCTCGTTGAGCGTGACGGTCAGCTCGTCCGCACCGTCCACCACGTGGTTGTTGGTCACGATGTAGCCGTCGGCGGAGATGATCACACCACTGCCGGCAGCGGCGCGCTTCGGGGTCTGTACTTGGCGCTTGCGGTTGCCGTTGCCGTTCTGTCCGCGACCGAAGAAGCCGCCGAACGGGTCGGAGAAGAAATCCTCGAAGGGGTCGGAATACTCCACGGTCTGCACCTTGGAGTTAATGACCGACTTGATGTAGACGACGGAGGGCAGCGACTTCTCGGCGGCGTAGGTCAGGTCGACAGGCTGTCCGGGCACGGCGGCACCTGCAGGGGCTGCTTGGGTCTTGTTGCACGAGGCCGTGGAAAATGCGATCACCATCAGATAGACCGCGGGCAAAATGCTTTTTACAATCTTTTTCATTTCTGTTATGTTTTTGATGTTATGATTTCTGTTGTATTGAAACCGGGTGCAAATTTAGCCGCAAAATATGTTAATCTGACAATCTGTCATTGCTTTTTGGTTCAATTTAACACTTGACTCTTTAGACTTAACGGCTGTTTGCACTGCAATCCTTTCTGTGTTCCTCTCGTTTAATCGTACCCTTGGACTTTGGCCGAAAATAGGCTGCATCTCGGAAGCACACAAGAAAAACGAGTTTTCTTTTTGTATTTCTCTCACTTATTCGTACCTTTGTCACGCGAAATGAGATACAATCCCTATAATCAGCAGGGCGACTACGCCCATTATGTCGTGACGCAGGAACAGCCGCTGCTGGAGTTTCTGCTGGAGACAGTGCCGCAGAGCAGGAACAAAATCAAGCAGACGCTGCAAGGACGCGGCATTCGCGTGGACGGCAAGACCGTCAGCCAGTTTGACTATCCGTTGCGCCCAGGCATGAAGGTGGCCGTCAGCCGCACCAAACGCAACCAGACGCAGTTCAAGAGCCGATGGCTCAAAATCGTGTATGAAGACCGGTGGCTCATCGTCATTGAGAAGAACGCCGGCATCCTCTCTATGGCAGCCGGACACGCTTCGCTCAACGTGAAGGCCGTGCTGGACGACTATTTCAAGAAGAGTCGCCAGCAGTGTACGGCGCATGTGGTGCACCGGCTGGATCGCGACACCAGCGGACTGATGGTGTATGCCAAGGACATGGAGACGGAGCAGATGCTGGAGCACCACTGGCACGACATCGTCTACGACCGCCGCTACGTGGCCGTGGTGAGTGGCGAGATGGAGGACGACCAAGGCACCGTGGCCAACTGGCTGAAGGACAACAAGGCGTACGTCACCTTTTCCTCGCCCGTGGACAACGGCGGGAAGTATGCCGTCACCCATTTCCAGGTGCTGCAGCGCACCACAGACCACTCACTCGTGGAGTTCAAGCTGGAGACGGGACGTAAGAACCAGATCCGCGTGCACACGGCCGACATGGGACACCCGGTATGCGGCGATGTGAAGTACGGCAACGGCGACGACCCGCTCCACCGCCTCTGCCTGCACGCCTACGTGCTGTGCATGGTGCATCCTGTCACGCGGGAACGCATGGAGTTCGAGACGCCCATTCCGGCTTTGTTCCGCGCGCTGTTCAAATAACCTAAATTGCTTACAGCTATGCAAACATACATCGTTCTGTTGCTCATGATCATCATCGGTTTCGTGGTGGTCAAGCGCATTGCCGGTTGTCTGCTGAAAACCGTTGTCACCCTGGTATTGGTAGCCCTTCTGACCGCCCTGTATTTCTTCTGTTTCAAAGGATGAGCAGTCCCGCAGATACCGTAAGTCCGTAGACCAGCATGTTGCGCGCCGTCTCACCGAGACACGCATTGAGTGCCCGGCCGCTATGGATGCGCCGCATCTTGAGCCATGTGGACACGTGCAGCGCCAGATAAACCAACGGCAGGAGCGTGGCCCAGAGGTGGCCGTTTGCCCAGAACACGAGGCCCAGTAGACAGCTGACCACGCCCAACAGCAGATAGAGCCATTCGCTCCACACCGTACCGATGAGCACCACGAGGGTCTGCTTGCCGTCGCGCCGGTCGTTGTCGCGGTCGCGGTAGTTGTTGACGACGAGCAGGCCGTCGATGACGAGGCCGCAGGCCACTGAGGCCACAGCTACCTGCAGTGTGACGGTCTGCAGCTGGAGGTAATAGGTGGTGCAGACGGGCACGATGCCGAAGAAGAGCAACACCAGCAGGTCGCCCAGACCGAGATAGGACAGGTGGGTGGTGTAGAGGATGCAGAACACCACGCAACAGAGTCCCACGAGAATCATCTCTACGCCGCCGTAGATGACCAGCGGCAGTCCCACGGCGCAGGCCGCGCAGGTGGTCAGCAGGATGGCCCACTTCATGGCATCGGCAGAGACCCATTTCTGGGTGCATGCGCGCAGCGGCCCGAGCCGCGTGGCACTGTCGTCGTTGCCGTGGATATAGTCCACATAGTCGTTGACGAAATTGGCATCAATCTGCATTATCAGTGCAAACAGCAGGCACAGCACCGCCGGAATCCAGTTGAACACGTTGTCGCCCTGCGCTCCGCCGTCTGCATAGGCCAGGGCGCACCCTATCGTGACGGGGACGGCGGCTCCCGTCAGCGTCTTGGGGCGTGCGGCCAACAGCCACGCCTGCCAGGAATTCTGCCTGATATGTGCTTCGTCCATGATTTTTGCGTTAAAGTCTTGCAAAAGTACGGATTATTGCGTACATTTGCAAAAAAATAAGGCTTTTTCTATGATTACCAACACCCCCAGCCTCGATTTGATTGATTTCGTGGAGACACAGATACTGCCGCGCTATGCTGCCTTTGACCGCGCACACGGCATGGAACACGTGACGAGGGTGGTGCGGCGGTCGCTGGCCTTGGCGCGGACTACGGGTGCGGACATCAACATGGTCTATGTGGTGGCTGCCTACCACGACTTGGGAATGGCGGGGCCTCGTGCGGTGCATCATCTGACGGGCGGAAGGATTCTGATGCAGGATGCGCGCCTGAAACGGTGGTTCTCGCCCGAGCAGCTGAACATCATGAAGGAAGCGGTAGAAGACCACCGGGCATCGGCCTCGCGTGCGCCGCGCAGTGTCTACGGCAAGATAGTGGCGGAGGCCGACCGTGACCTCGCTCCCGAGACGGTCTTTATGCGCGCGGTGCAGTATGGCCTTGACAATAGCCCGGAGCTGGACCGCGAGGGGCAGTGGCAGCGTTTCAAGTTGCACATGGAGCGAAAGTATTCCACGGCAGGGTACATCCGCCTGTGGATACACGGGTCGGAGAACGAGCGAAACCTCACGCTGCTGCGCGACATCCTTGCCCGTCCACAGCAGTTGCGCCAATGGTTCGAGCAGTGCTACGATCGGGCCATCGGGGAACAGTAGGTCAGTTGTAGAAATTCCACGAAACACCGAGGCGCAGCACCTTCCCGTTCTGCGGATAGTGGGGAGAAAGGAACATCATCTTGTTGCCGGAACCCTTGTTGACGTGGCTCATCATGATGAAGAAGCGTGTGCGCTTCAGGTGCATGTTGGCGTAGACATCCACGAAGGGATAGCCGCCCAGTTCCACCCGGGAGTCGGCATTCTTCTGTACGGCAAACTGGCCGATTTGCGGCAGATAGTCGGGCGCGTAGTACTTGGTGAAGAAGGTGGCGTCGGCACCCAGTTCCACGGTCAGTTGTTTGACCAGCAGGAATTTCAGATAAAGGTTGGTGAAGAAGTTGAAGTCGGGGACGGGTAGCACCTCCTTGTTGCTGGAGTTCTGGTAGGTCACGACATTCTCCCAGTGGAGCGGTCCCAACTTGAAGTCCTGTCGCAGTTGCGCTGTCAGCAGGTTGATGTTCTCGCTCTCCTGATAGACCCCGCCAGTCATGCCCGTGCGCTGGTTGCTCGCGTCCACGGCGTATTCCATGCCAAAATAGGTATAGTTCTTGATTTCCTCCACGGCCACGCGCAGTTGCGTGTGGGTCTTGTCGAGCGTGAAGAGCCCCTCTATCCCTGTCCGTATCTCCTTGCTCATGTCGCTGTTGTCCCACCAAAGGTGTTTCGAGTGGTACTGGCGCTGGAAGAACGTGGGAGTGATGCGATCCAGATGCGCCTTGGCGGCCAGACGCATCGTGTCGCCGAACAGGGGGAAGTTCACGTCCGTCTTGAATTTAAGGCTCATCGAGCCGGCATTGCTCCCCGTTAGGAAAAATTCGCCGTCGAGGTCGTAGTGCAGGGTGCGCCCCTGCGTCTTGGACAGTTGTCCGCCCACGCTCACCAGTCCCTCTGTCCAACTGCGCATATAGTAGGCATCGGCTCCCTCTTCCTGCAGGTCGGGCATCTGGTATTTGCGGTGGTCGTAGCTGACGAAGGCTTTCAGTCCGGCCTTCGCATATTTGTTGAAGCCCTCCATCAAGGCGACGGCAAAGGTGTTCTTCACCGACAGGTGTTTGGCCTGGTCGTAGATGGAGTCGCCGCTATAGGTGCCCCGGTCGTCGTAGGTGTAGTAGGTGTTGGCGTAGTAGTCGCTGGGTGTGGCGTAGGCCTGGTTGATGCGGCTGAAACTGTTGATGTCGAGTGTGTGGATGAAACTGGTGACGGGCACGTAGACGGGCTTTGTGTTGGCATCGAGCGTGTCCTGTGGCTGGGCGTCCACGGCAGACTCGTCGATGCGTCCCTTGGGGGCATCTGCGTCCTTGGCGTTGTCGTCGCCGTTCGGCTTCTCGCGCTGTTGTTTGTCCTTGGCCGACTCCTTGGCAAACTCCTTCGCCTTCTTTTCCGCTTCGGTCAGTGTCACGCGTTTGTAGAATCCGAGATTGTAGCGGTGGGTCAGGAAGAGGTGGGTGGAGTTATTGCGGTTCCAGTTGGAGGAGAGCACCGTCGGGATTTCATCCTCGCTGAACTGGTCGTCGAAACTCTCGGGATGGGTCACGTAGTTGTCGTCGGTGATGCCACCGTTCTCGGCCGCCTTGCGGTGATAGGTGGAGAAGAGGGCGTGCATCTGGTAACGGTCGCCGATGTACGAGGCGAAGAGTGATGCACCGAAATGGGAAGTGCTCTGATTTTGGAAATAGCCCCGGGCATAGTGGTAGTCGAGGTCGAAACCGACACCGAGGCGTTTGTTGGCGTTGACAGCAAACTTGGCGTTGATGTGGTCTTCACCGTTCTGCTTGTCGCCGCAGTTGTCGTAGCTTAGGTTGGTGAACGGCGACAGTGTGTTGATGAACTGGAAGCGGTCGGGTTCCTTCATGGTGAAGTCGTATGGCTGCGAGAAGAAGAACTCGGAGGTCTGCGGACGGTCGAGTACGATGCGGCTGATGCGCGGCGTGTAGTTGTTTCCCGTGGTGTTGAACTCTCCGTTCAGTCCCGTGTTGAATATCGTGTTCTGGTAGAGGTGGGGGAGGGTGTCGGTCACGGCCGGCCGCACGTCGCCGTAGCGGCGGTCCACCGTCCAGGAATAGACCCCCATGGGAATCTCCTTCTCGCTCACGGAGTCCCGACTGTGGGGATTGAAATTGTTGGATTGGCTTTTGTCGTCTGTCACGTTGAAGCCATCGCCCGTATCGGTGATACGGGTGAAGTCGTTCTGTGCCAGTGCGTTGATGGCCATGCCGCAGGTGCAGGCCAGCGTGATGATGAACTTGTTCAAAATGGTTTTTCTTTATCTTTTTTGAATAGGCGCAAGGCCACTTCCATAAACTTAAAGCCCATGGCTACCATGATGACAATGGTTCCAGCCTCGTTGCCCTTATAGTACAGATACATGCCGATGATGGCCCCGAATATGAAGACGGTGTTCAGAATGTTCTTCAGTGTTCTCATTGCTGTTCTTCAATAGAATGGTGCAAAAGTACGAATTATCGTCGGAATGACCTAATAAAATGTGATAATTTATTTTAATTCCAGTTGCTTCTGGAGTTTGACTATCTCGTCGCGGTATTGAGCGGCCTGCAGAAAATCCAGTTCCTTGGCGGCGGCCTTCATCAGTCGGGTGGTCTCTGCGATGCTCTTTTCCAGTTGCTCGCGCGTCATGTACCGGACGACGGGGTCGGCGGCAAAGGCGACGGACTGCTCCGGCTCGGCGTAGCCCTTGTTGTCTCCCTTTGTGGCAGTGGTCTCCGTGTCCTGCCGCAGGTTGCTCTGCTTCAGGCTCTTCTTGATTTGCTGAGGGGTGATGCCGTGCGTCTCGTTATAGTGCATCTGTTTCGTGCGGCGGCGCAGGGTTTCGTCGATGGTCATCTGCATAGACTCCGTGATGTGGTCGGCGTACATGATGACCTTGCCGTTCACGTTGCGCGCAGCTCGGCCCGCCGTTTGGGTGAGTGAGCGGTGGGAGCGCAGGAAGCCCTCCTTGTCGGCATCGAGGATGGCCACGAGCGACACCTCGGGCAGGTCGAGCCCTTCGCGTAGCAGATTCACGCCTACCAGCACGTCGTAAGTGCCGTTGCGCAGCTCTTCCAGTATCTTGACGCGCTCCAGCGTAGTCACCTCGCTGTGGATGTAGGCCGTCTGTATGTCGTGGTTCAGCAGGAAGGCGGTCAGCTCCTCGGCCATGCGCTTGGTCAGCGTGGTCACCAGTACGCGTTCCTTCCGCTCCTTCCGCAGCGCGATTTCCTCCATCAGGTCGTCAATCTGGTTTTCCGTCGGTCGTACCTCAATCTCGGGGTCGAGCAACCCTGTGGGTCTTATCAGCTGTTCCACCACTACGCCCTCTGTCTGCCGCAGTTCGTAGTCGGCAGGGGTGGCTGAGACGTAGATGACCTGATGCACCATACCCTGAAACTCCTCGAAGGTCAGCGGACGGTTGTCGAAGGCGGCAGGCAGGCGGAAACCGAACTCCACGAGGTTGCGCTTCCTGGCTCTGTCACCGCCATACATCGCACCGATCTGCGGCACACTGACGTGGCTCTCGTCGATGACTGTCAGATAGTCGTCGGGGAAGAAATCGAGCAGGCAATAGGGACGTTCCCCCTCCTGTCTGCCGTCGAAGTATCTCGAATAGTTCTCAATGCCCGAGCAGTGGCCCAGCTCCTTGATCATCTCCATGTCGTATTCTACGCGCTCCTTGATGCGCTGTGCCTTGATGCTGTCGCCCAGCTCCGTGAAATAGGCCACCTGTTTCACCAAGTCGTCCTGGATGTGGCGGATGGCCTCGTGGGTCTGTTCCTCGGTGGTCATAAAGAGGTTGGCTGGGTAGAGCTTGTAGTCCTCGAAGGTGCCGAGGCGGTCCATGGTAACGGCATCCAGTTCCTCGATGGCGTCAATCTCATCGTCCCAGAACGTGATTCGGAGGATGGTCTCGCTGTAGGCCATGGCCACGTCCACGGTGTCGCCCTTCACGCGGAAGCAGCCGCGCTTCAGTTCCAGGTCGTTGCGCACATAGAGTGCAGCCACCAGCTTGCGCAGCAGTGCGTTGCGGTCTATGACCTGTCCTCGGCGGATTTCTATCACGCTCTGTTGCATGGCGATCGGACTGCCCATGCCGTAGATGCAGCTCACCGACGACACGATGACCACGTCCTTCCGTCCGGAGAGCAGGGCACTGACCGCTCGCAGCCGCAGTCGGTCAATCTCCTCGTTGATGGCGAGGTCTTTTTCTATATAGGTGTCCGTCGAGGGCAGGTAGGCTTCGGGCTGGTAGTAGTCGTAGTAGCTCACGTAGTACTCCACGGCATTGTGCGGAAAGAAGCCGCGCATCTCCTCGTAGAGCTGTGCGGCCAGCGTCTTGTTGTGCGAGAGAATAAGTGTCGGCTTGTTGGCGTTGGCAATGACGTTGGCCACGGTAAACGTCTTTCCAGACCCCGTCACGCCCAACAGCACCTGGGCGGCATCGCCGCGCGCAATGCCGCCTGTCAACTGGCGGATGGCCTCGGGCTGGTCGCCAGTGGGTTGATAGTCGGAGACGAGTTCAAACTTCATTGAACTGCAAAATTACACAATTTCCTCGTAAAAAAAGTTATCGCAGTCTGTGAATTGCAAAAAATCGTTTGAAAACCTTTGCTTTTCCATTGGAAATGCGTAATTTTGCACGTCAAATCAAAGTATGAGAATGAACAGGAAACCAATCATTATCTTCTGTATGACTGCTCTGATGTGTAGTTGTGCCACGGAGTTCAATAAAGTCTACAAGACCCCGGACAATGATTATAAGTATGAATTTGCCAAGCAGTGCTTTGCTGAGGGCAAGTTCCAGCAGGCCATTTCGTTGCTTCAGGATGTGGTGACCTTCCGCAAGGGAACGGATACTGCCGAGGAGAGTCTCTACCTGTTGGCGCTGTCGCAGTATTGCAACCGTGACTATGACGCTGCCAGCGAGACCTTCAAGAAATACTATGCCACCTATCCCAAAGGTATGTTCGCGGAACAGGCCGCTTTCAACATCGGACAGTCGCTCTACGAGAGTGCGCCGGAACCCCGTCTGGACCAGTCTCCCACCATCGGGGCCATCAATGCCTACCAGCAGTTTCTGGATGTCTTTCCCGACTCGGAACTGCGTGATGTGGCGCAGCAGCGTATGTTCGACCTGCAGGACAATTTGGTGAAGAAGGAACTGCTCTCCGCACAGCTTTACTATCATCTGGGCGGCTATTTCGGCAATATCAATGCCAACACGGAGAGCAACTATGAGGCTTGCATCATCACGGCGCAGAACGCCCTCAAGAATTACCCCTACACCAAGTTGCGCGAGGATTTCTCCATTCTCATCATGCGCAGTAAGTTTGATTTGGCGGAAAACTCCTCGGAGGAGAAGCGCGTGGAGCGTTACCGCGATGCGGAGGACGAGTGCTACGGCTTCCTCAACGAATATCCTGATTCGAAAGAGGCGGCTCGTGCCAACCGTTACATTGCCAAGTGCAAGAAGATGACGGGCGACTGAGGACTGCCACGTGCGCGCAGTCGCTTTCCTCTTTACTTTCCTTGTGAGAAAACAACAGTGTAAAAAAGTTTAAGATAAAATATCAATGGATTACAAGAAATCAAAAGCACCGACAAACACCGTGACCCGCAACATCATGAATCTCTGTAACGAGACCGGAAATCTTTACGAGAGTGTTGCCATTATCTCGAAGCGTGCCAACCAAATCAGCGTACAGATCAAGGAAGACCTGTCGAAGAAGTTGGCCGAGTTTGCCTCCTATAACGATACGCTTGAGGAAGTGTTTGAAAACCGCGAGCAGATAGAAATCTCGCGCTATTACGAGAAGTTGCCGAAGCCGACACTGCTTGCCACTCAGGAGTTCATCGACGGTGAAATCTACTGGCGTGATCCCAGTCGTGAACAGTACACCGAGGAACAAAACTGATTGAGAACATGATACAGCGTAAGCAGACGGTCTTTCTCTTTCTGTCCGCCGTTTTGGGCGTGCTGACTCTGTGCTTGCCTTTGGCTACCATTGATGCCGAAGGCTTCACAGCCTATCGCGTTTACAGTCTTTGGATGACTTCTTCGGGCAGTGCTCCAAGCTATCTGCCGTGGCCTTTGTTTGCGGTCATGTTGCTGGCTGCATCACTGAGCGTCTATACGATTTTCCGCTATATGCACCGAACGCTACAGGCCAGTCTCTGTTTGGTCAACATCATGCTTTACGTCATTTGGTACGTAGCATTGGCGGTGCTCAGCGAGTTTTTGGCTCCCAATGCGGCCGATTTCCATCTTGGCCTTGCGGCGGTCTTCCCTGCGGTTTCCCTCATCCTTTGTTTCATGGCGCGTCAGAGCATTCTTTCTGACGAGCGTAAGGTAAGGGCGGCTGACCGTCTCCGCTAAAAAAACTCGCCACACTCATTTTAAGGGGTGTGGCGATTTGTTTTGGTATGCTCGGCATGAGCATTGTCTAACGGGTGGAAGTCCCGAGTAAGCCCTAATAGCGGGAATTACATAGCCAAGAGCAAGGGTGTTC
>CAVBXH010000008.1:0-47289 GCA_963599475.1 Acutalibacteraceae bacterium
AATACCTTGCCCATTAAGCAGTTATAAACACCCCTATTAAAAGTTCGGGGATTTTTCCTCGATTTTTCTTTTGGCTTCTTTTCCATCGGAATTCAGCACTTTCGTCCGTATTAAACGGACTGGCTTTTGAGGGGCTTTTGGCTCCCTTCAAGTGTCTCTCTCTTGGTAAGAGGGGGACACTCTCGGCTGCAAAGGTATATAAATAATTGAAAACAAACAAAAAAAAGCAAAGTTTTTTTTGAGATTTTCTGTACATTTTGTGTGTTTCTCGATATTTTTCCTTACAAAAGATAATTTCTGAAAGATTTTCAAATTCTATAATCCGTTATATTTCAGTCTGTTATGTTCGTTTATAGGAAAAGTGTCTCTCTCTTACCAAGAGAGGGACACTTTTTCGGGCACAAAACTGTCTTATAATTTCTTAATTATCATACTGTTAGCATCATCTACCTCTGTATTGTTGTTCAAAGAGGCGATATAGATGCGCGTCACACGTTCTGACTGGTGGCCCAGCGCCTCGCTGATGACGGAGACGGGAATGTGCTCGCCGTTGGCGATAGTGGCCCAGCTGTGGCGCGCCACGTAGGTGGTGAGCGGCTGGGGGAGGTTGAGGAGAACGCCAATTTTCTTCAGACAACGGTTCACACGGTGTCGCTCCCTGATATATTGGTTGTATTCTTTGTTGCCCTCTTCCTTGATGATGGGCAACAGATAGGGAGTGGCCGATGTGTCGTATTTGTCGACAATGGTCTGCATGACCGCATGCCACTGGACGGTGAGCCGCTGTTTGGTCTTGCTACGGGTGTAGGACAATACGCCCTTCCGCAGGTCGCTCTTCTTCAAGAAGGCCATATCGACGAACGACATGCCGCGCGTGTAGAACGAGAACAGGAAGATGTCTCTCGCAAAGTCCAGGGCAGGACGCTTGGAGAGGTCAAGCCGGCGCAGGGCACGGATGACCTTCATCGTGGTGCCGCGCTTGACGGTTTTGGCAACTCCCGTATAGACGTATTGGAACGGAGAGGCCGGCTCCACCAAGTGCTCTTTTACCGCACGGTTGAAGATGGTGCGGAGGTTGCGCATATAAAAAGAGATGGTGTTCCAACTGACACCCGAATGTGCCAGATACGCCTCGTAGTCTGCTATCAAGCTGCCATCCACCTCACGGATTGGAATGTCGTGCCCCTTGCAGAACCTCATGAAACTGCTTGCTGCCACCCTGTAGTGGTCGGCCGTAGCATGTTTTTCCGCCGCCGCCAACAGATCGGCCACGGCATAGGAATAAGATACGAAATGGGGTTCGCTGTTAAATGTTTTTGTTAATCTGTTCATAATATATGGTATTAATGGTTATGTTCAGCCATCCATGCAGCGCAGACTGCCACGCCCGAAGGTACTCATTTCCTGTTAGACAAAAGGAAGTAGCGGTTATATTATGTCAAAATGACGCACACTTGCGCCATTTTGTCGTCCACCTTTTCGCTGGCACGGGTATTGCGTTTCTGCTTAGTGAACGCGGAAGCGAAAGCAGAAGCGGTCAAACAAAAGATTAGAAAACAAGTAAAAAACAACAAAATTAGGAGGTATGATTATGTTACCAGTAATGTTTAGAAACAGTTGGTTCCCGACAGTGTTCGACGAGTTCTTTAACAACGAGAATGTGAGCAGCAACACGACAACCGCCCCGGCTATCAACGTGAAGGAAGACCAGAACGAGTACACCATGGAGATGGCTGTGCCGGGCATCAAGAAGGAGTACTGCAGAGTACAGTTGACCGACGACGGCAACCTGCACGTGGCCATCGAGAACAAGATGGAGCACAAGGAGGAAGATAAGAAACAGCATTTCCTGCGCCGCGAGTTCAGCTACACCAACTACCAGCAGACCTACACGCTGCCTGAGGACGTGGTGAAGGAGAAGATTTCCGCCAAGGTGGACAACGGCATCCTTACCGTGGTCATGCCGAAGGCCAAGAAGGAAGAGTGCAAGGTGGCTCGCGCCATCAACATCGACTAACCGTTTTGATGTAAGCTCTGGGCATCACTGCCCTACTGAAGATTTAACCGCATGAATGGCGGACTGCAATGCAAAGTTGCAGCCCGCCATTTTCTTGTTGTTTCTCTCGGTTTGCACTATCTTTGGCCTGCGGCCGAAGGTACTCACGCTCGGAAATGCTCAAATAAATTTGCCTTCGGCTTATTTTGTCGCGACTCAGCAGAGCAAAAGCAAGCTTTCTCTGCATTCGCTGCTCCAAAATTTGGCATTTCGCTCACTTAATCGTACCTTTGCAGTATGATGACGGAAAAAGAGAAACGGATTACGGACAATATGGGCTATGTGGTGACGCTGGCCCGGCAATACACCTGCGAGTTGCTGGACACGGACGACCTGGTGAGTGAAGGGACTATCGGACTCATTAAGGCCTCGGAGAAATACGACCCCGAACGGGGCAAGCCCTTCGTTACCTTTGCCGCGCCCTACATCCGCACGGCCATCGAAGCCGCCATCCGCCGCGTGACGGGGGAGGTGACGGTGAAGTCGACCGATGAGAGTATTCCCGTGGGTTCGCGCAACAACTACACGCTGCTCCACGTGCTGGAGGACAAGAACGCGCAGCGTGCCGATGCTCAGATGGAGCGGGAACTGCAGGAGGAAGAGCTGGGACAGTACATCCACCTGCTTGACCCGCGCGAGACGGCTGTCATTCAACGCTATTTCGGCATAGGGTTCGACCGCATGACCATGGCGGAGATTGGCGGTGAACTGGGTCTGAAGCGCGAACGCGTGCGGCAAATCCGCAACAAAGCCCTGCGGAAACTGCGCAAAGCCTCCGCATAGCATTTTTTCACGCGTTCGGCAGAGATTTTTTTTCCTCGGCAGCGCGTTATTTTTCTCTGGGCAGAAAAAAATATTTTTCCAGTTAGAGAAATTTATTTTCCCAGTTAGGAAAATATATGCTCCCAGGCAGGAAAAAAATCACTGGACGGAGAGTCCCATCGCTTTTGCCTTTTCCAGAAGCAGCTGCATGAGCGGTTCGCGCTCGTTCTCCACCTTGTTGTCAAGAACCGCATCCTTCAGGCATTGCTTGAGTGCGCCCACCTCGCGCGAAGGCTTGAGGTGGAAGAGTTCCATGATTTCGTTGCCGTCTATCACGGGCTGCAACAGCCGCTTGTAGTCCTTCTCCTGCAGGTCGGCGAGCTTCTCGCGCACCATCCGGAAGTTCTCCAGGAAAATCTGCTTGCGAACCTCGTTCTTCGAGGTGATGTCCGCCTCGCAGAGCGTCATCAGGCCGTCAATGTCGTCACCGGCATCGTTGAGCAGACGGCGCACGGCAGAGTCCGTCACGGTCTCGTCGGCAATGACAATGGGACGCATGTGCAACTCCACCACCTTCTTCACGAAGCGCATCTCGCCGCCCATCGGCAGCTTCAGTCGGCGGAAGATGGCAGGCACCATCCGTCCGCCGAGATAGTCGTGGTTGTGGAACGTCCATCCCGCCTTGGGTTCCCAGCGCTTGGCCTGCGTCTTGCCGATGTCGTGGAGCAGTGCGCCCCAGCGCAGCCACAGGTTGTCGCTGTGGCGGCAGACATTCTCCAGCACCTCCAGCGTGTGATAGAAATTGTTCTTGTGCGCCCGTCCGTCCCTTTTCTCCACGATGTCCAGCGCCGCCACCTCGGGCAGTAGCCGTTGCAGCATGCCGCAGCGTTGCAGGTATTCGAGGCCGACGCTGGGGTGCGGCGCCATCATAATCTTGTTGAGTTCCACTTCGATGCGCTCGCCGCTGACAATCTCGATGCGATCCACCATGTGTTCCAGTGCGCGGAACGTCTCGTCCTCAATCTGGAAGTTGAGCTGCGTGGCAAAGCGGATGCAGCGCATCATGCGCAAGGGGTCGTCGGAGAAGGTCACCTCCGGGTCGAGCGGCGTGGCGATGATGCGGTCTTCCAGGTCGGCAATGCCGTTGAAGGGGTCTACCAATTCGCCAAACCTGTTGCTGTTGAGGCAGATGGCCATGGCATTGATGGTGAAGTCGCGGCGGTTCTGGTCGTCCTCCAGCGTGCCGTTCTCCACCACGGGTTTCCGCGAGTCGTGGCTGTAGCTCTCTTTGCGTGCCCCGACAAACTCCACCTCCATGTGGCCTGCCTTCACCTGCGCCGTACCGAAATTGCGGAACACGGAGAGGCGCGCGCGCCAGTGACCCGTCTTCGGGTTCTTCCCCAGCTTCTCCTGCAACCGCTTGGCCACCTCGATGCCGCTGCCCACAACCACCACGTCAATATCGTTGCTGGGACGTTCGAGGAAGATGTCGCGGACAAAGCCGCCCACCACGTAGCACTCCAGTCCCAGCTCATCGGCCGCAGCACTGATTTGCCGGAATATCGGTTTGTCGAGTATTTTAGCCAGTGCCGCGTCTGAATATAGTTTCATGATTGTACGTTTTTCTGCGTTGTTGCGTGCAAAGGTACGCAAATTTTGCCTATTTCGGTCGTTCATTGCGCATTTTTTTGTAACTTTGCACCCAAGAATGAGAAAGGAACTGACAACCCTGCTTTGCGCCGCACTGCTCGTGGCAGGCTGCGGCAAAACAGACCGGAAGGCGAACGCCCTGCTGGAGGAGGCACGCACGGCACTTGCCGAGCAACGCTACGGCGACGTGCTGGCCACGATAGACACCCTGCGCAACCGCTACCCCGAGGCCATCGAGGCACGCAAGGAGGCACTCCACCTGTGGCAGCAGGCCGAACTGCTGCGCACCCAGAAGGAGCTGGCCACGACCGACTCCCTGCTGCAGGTGGTGGGGAAGGCCTACGACGAAGCCCGCCAGCAGCAGCAACAGGCCGACGAGCGCGACGACGTGGAGGCATGGAAGCTGCACAACCGCACGGCCAACCAGCTGAAAGCCCGTCTGGACTCGCTCCAGAACCGCTTCGACGTGGCCTGCGCCAAAATCAAATACATCCACAAAAGGCAGAAGGAACTATGAAAAACGACAGTCCCACGACAGAGGCCCAGTTCGGACAGGTGATGAAGGAATGTCGCACCCTGTTCGCCAAGAAGCTGCACGACTACGGTGCCTCCTGGCGCATCCTGCGCCCGCAGTCGCTCACCGACCAGCTGTTCATCAAGGCCAAGCGCATCCGCTCCCTTGAAATCAAGAAAGAAGCCCTCGTCGACGAAGGCATCCGCCCCGAGTTCATCGCCCTCATCAACTACGGCATCATCGGACTCATCCAGCTCAACCGGGGCTTTGCCGACACCGTCGACATCCAGCCCGACGAAGCCCTCACCCTGTACGACCGCTACGCTGACGAAGTTCTGCGGCTCATGATCCGCAAGAACCACGACTACGACGAGGCCTGGCGCTCCATGCGCGTCAGCAGCTATACCGACTTCATCCTCACCAAGATAGAGCGCATTAAGGAAATCGAAGACCTCGGCGGCGACACCCTGGTCAGCGAGGGCATTGATGCCAACTACATGGACATCATCAACTATGCCGTCTTCGGCGCAATCAAGTTGAGCGAATAACAAAACAATGGTCAGAAAAGTCGTCGTAAACACCGCCCGCCTGCTGCTTGCCGTGGCATTCATCCTCTCTGGATTTATCAAGGCCGTAGACCCGCTGGGCACGCAATACAAGATAGCCGACTACCTGCAGGCGATGCACCTCGGGGCGGCTGTCCCCGACTTCCTCACCCTGACCGCGTCGGTCGTTCTGTCGGCCGTAGAGTTCGGGCTGGGCATCTGCCTGCTCTTTGCCATACGGCGGCGACTGGTGTCAACGCTCGTGCTCTGTCTGATGGGCGTGCTACTGGTGCTTACGCTGTGGCTGGCCGTGGCCAACCCCATCAGCGACTGCGGCTGCTTCGGCGATGCGGTCATCCTGACCAACGGACAGACGCTGGCGAAGAACGTGGTGCTGTTGGTCTGCGCCGTCCTCGTGAGACGCTGGCCGCAGGACATGGCGCGCTGCATCTCCAAGAGCAACCAGTGGATAGTCACCAACTACTCCATGCTCTTCATCTTCGCCGTGTCGGCGTGGTCGCTCTACGACCTACCGCAGTTCGACTTCCGTCCCTACCACGTCGGAGCGAACATCCTCGAAGGGATGGAGATTCCCGAAGATGCCGAGCAGCCCACCTTCGAGACCACCTACCTCATGGAGAAAGACGGCGTGCGGCAGACCTTCGACATCGACCACTACCCCGACTCGACCTGGACGCTCATCGAAGCGCACACCCAGCAGCTGACCGAGGGCTACGTGCCGCCCATCCACGACTTCTGCATCAGTGACAGAGCCACGGGCGAAGACATTACGCGCCCCCTGCTGGAACAGGAGGGCTACCTCTTCCTCTTGGTGACGCCCCATTTGGAAGCGGCCGACGACAGCCAGTTCGACCGCATCAACGAACTCTATGAGTATGCCAGCGACCACGGCTACCGCTTCTACGGGCTGACCGCCAGCGACGGGAAGGCCATTGCCCGCTGGCGCGACATGACGGGTGCGGAGTACACCTTCTACCAGACCGACGAGACCGTGCTGAAGACCGTCATCCGCAGCAATCCCGGACTGCTATTGCTGAAGGACGGCACCATCCTGCGGAAATGGAGCCACAACAACCTGCCGCAACTCGACGAGCTACAGGCCAACAAGCCGCTGGAGCAACTGGAGATAGGACACCTGTCTGAAGACTCCATCCCACGGAAGATTCTCGACATCATCCTGTGGTACGTGCTCCCGCTGTTCCTGCTGACCGTGGCAGACCGGCTCTGGGCATGGTCGCGATGGACGAGACAGAAAAGCAAGACGAACAAGATTTATAAACTTTTAAGTAAAACGAAAATGAGAAAGAAAATTGTAGCAGGAAACTGGAAAATGAACCTGAACCTGCAAGACGGTGTGGCTTTGGCCAAGGAACTGAACGAGGCACTCGCTGCCGACAAACCCCACTGCGGTGTCGTCATCTGCACGCCGTTCATCCACCTGGCCTCGGTGGCACAGGTGCTGGATCAGAACGTGATCGGTCTCGGTGCCGAGAACTGCGCCGACAAGGAAAAGGGTGCCTACACGGGTGAGGTGAGTGCAGAGATGGTGAAGAGCACCGGCGCACAGTACGTCATCCTGGGTCACTCGGAGCGTCGCCAGTACTACGGCGAGACCCCGGAAATCCTGAAGGAGAAGGTACTGCTGGCACTGAAGAACGGCCTGAAGGTCATCTTCTGCATCGGTGAGACGCTGGAGGAGCGCGAGGCCAACAAGCAGAACGAGGTGGTGAAGGCCGAGCTGGAAGGTAGCGTGTTCAACCTCAGCGAGGAGGACTTCCGCAACATCATCATTGCCTACGAACCCATCTGGGCCATCGGCACCGGCAAGACCGCCACGGCTGAGCAGGCCGAGGAAATCCACGCCTACATCCGCTCCATCGTGGCCGAGAAGTACGGCGAGACCGTGGCCGACGACACCACCATCCTGTACGGTGGCAGCTGCAAGGCCAGCAACGCTCCCGAGCTCTTCGCCAAGCCCGACATCGACGGTGGCCTCATCGGTGGTGCATCGCTGAAGTGTGCCGACTTCAAGGGCATCATCGACGCCTGGAAGAAATAAGACAACCGCCAACCGGACGCAAGATGAAGCATCAGACTCTTCGTCGTGACCGTTGGATTGTCACTCTGACGCTGTGTATCGGCATGGTTCTCCATGCCGGTGCACAGTCTTTCACGCAACGCATCCAGAAGAAGGTGGAGGGACAGGGCACGGTCACCATCCACCACAGTGCGGAGATAGACCGGCTGGTCAACACGAACGCCGTGCCCGCCACCACGCCGCAAGCCGACAAATCAGGCAACAGCAACGCCACGGCTGCAACACCGAAGGCCACGCCGATAGTGCCACAGACCACGCCGGCAGTGCCGAAGACCAGCGTGACGGAAGCCCCGGACAGCGGCACACCGAAGAAGGAGGTGCGCAACACTCGCAAGGTTACAGGCTACCGTGTACAGGCTTTTGCCGGCGGCAACTCGCGGCGCGACCGCCAAATGGCCGAGCGCACACGCAACGACATCAAGGCCCTCTTCCCACAGGTGGCCGTCTATGTGCATTTCTACTCGCCACGCTGGATTTGCCGCGTTGGCAATTACCGCACCTACGAAGAAGCCCACCAGATGCTGGTCGACCTGCAACGGATCGGCTACAAACAGGCTTCCATCGTGAAAGGTACTATAATCGTCCCATATTGAATGAATCCGGAAACAGAATACTATAGGGAAGGACTGGAACCACTGGCCAGTCACTACCACGACATACTGTCGCTGCTGGGAGAAGACCCGGAGCGCGAAGGACTGCTGAAAACGCCCATGCGCGTGGCCAAGGCCATGCAGGTGCTGACGCGCGGCTACCAGATGGATGCCCACAAGGTGCTGACCGACGCACTCTTCAAGGAAGACTACAGCCAGATGGTCATCGTCAAGGACATCGACTTCTTCTCTCTGTGCGAGCACCACATGCTGCCGTTCTACGGCAAGGCACACGTGGCCTACATCCCCAACGGCTACATCACCGGGCTGTCAAAGATTGCCCGCGTGGTGGACATCTACAGCCACCGATTCCAAGTGCAGGAGCGCATGACACTGCAAATCAAGGAATGTATCCAGCAGACGCTGCATCCGCTCGGCGTGATGGTGGTCATCGAGGCGCAACACATGTGCATGCAGATGCGCGGCGTGGAGAAACAGAACTCCATCACGACCACCAGCGACTTCTGCGGCGCCTTCAACCAAGCCAAGACGCGTCAGGAGTTCATGAACTTGATTCACAACAAATAAAACACGCCGCGCCGCCGAAGGTTTGTCCCACGACTGATTATGAAATGAAGATAGAAGAACTCACCGAACTCCTTTCCGTAGCCCCGCAGGTGGAGGCCACGGCAAAGAGCCTGTCCGACCGCCGCGTCAGAAGTCTGTTTTTGGACGGACTGACGGGTTCGGCCGCCCCGGTGCTGTTTGCCGCCATGAGCCAACGAAAGTTGCTGGGCAACGCGCTGTTCGTGCTCAACGACGAGGAGGAGGCTGGCTATTTCTACCACGACCTGACACAGATGCTGGGCAACGAGCGCGTGCTGTTCTTTCCCTCTTCCTACCGCCGCGCTATCAAGTACGCACAGCGCGACGCAGCCAACGAAATTCTGCGCACGGAGGTATTGAGCCGCTGCACGGCAGCCGACCGCCCCACCCTCCTCGTCAGCTACCCGGAGGCTTTGGCTGAACTGGTCATTTCGCAACGTCAGATGACCGAGCGCACGCTGTCGCTGCAACAGGGACAGCAGGTGGATACGGCCACCGTCGCCACGCAGTTGCGCGAGTTCGGTTTCCGCGAGGTGGACTATGTCTACGAGCCGGGGCAGTTCGCCCTGCGCGGTTCCATCCTCGACGTGTTCAGCTTCAGCTGCGAATACCCGTTCCGCGTGGACTTCTTCGGCGACGACATCGACTCCATCCGCACGTTTGACGTGACCGACCAACTGTCACGCGAACGGCGCGAAAGCATACAGATCGTACCCGAGTTGTCCGCAACTTCGGAAGAGCGCGTCCCCTTCTTCTCGTTTCTCCCTGCCGACACCCTGCTCGTCACCAAAGACCTGCTCTTCGTGCACGATGCCATCGACCGCATCTACCGCGAAGGGTTCTCGTCGCAGGCCGTGACGGAACGCATGGAGGGACAGACCGAACAGGAGCAGCAGGAGACGCTCCAGCAACTGCGGAAGGAGGCGCAGCTCATCACTGGCACGCAGTTCACCGAAGCCGTCAGTGGTCTGCAACGCGTCGAAATCGGCACACACGCCACAGGTGTGCCACAGGCCACCCTCCGCTTCCAGACCGTCCAGCAACCGCTGTTCCATAAAAATTTCGACCTGCTGCGCCAGAGCCTCTCCGACTACCTGTCGAAGGGCTACCGCATTTATGTGCTGGCCGACAGCGTCAAGCAACTGGAGCGGTTGAAGGACATCTTCTCGGCAGGCGACGGACGACAGGAGCTGCCGTTCACTGCGGTGGAGAAGACCATCCACGAGGGCTTCATCGACCACGACCTGCGCCTCTGCATCTTCACCGATCACCAGATTTTCGACCGTTTCCATAAGTACAGCCTGCGCTCCGACAAGGCGCGCAGCGGCAAGGTGTCCCTCACGCTGAAGGAAATCCGTCAGTTTGAGCCTGGCGACTACGTGGTACACGTAGACCACGGCATCGGGCGCTTTGGCGGACTGGTGCGCATGCCGCAGGAGGGCGGCTATCAGGAGATGATAAAAATCATCTACAACGGGGGCGACACCGTCTACGTGTCCATCCACTCGCTCTACAAGGTCAGCAAATACAAGGCGCAGGACAACGGCGAGCCGCCCCATCTGTCGAAGCTCGGCACGGGACAGTGGGAACGGTTGAAGGAGCGCACCAAGAACAAGCTGAAGGACATTGCGCGCGACCTCATCCGCCTCTACGCGCAACGGCGGCGCGAGCGCGGCTTCGCCTTCAGTGCCGACAGCTTCATGCAGCATGAGTTGGAGGCCTCGTTCCTCTATGAAGACACCCCCGACCAATTGAAGGCTACCAACGACATCAAGGCCGACATGGAAAAGGCACGCCCAATGGACCGCCTCGTATGCGGCGATGTGGGGTTCGGCAAGACCGAGGTGGCCGTGCGCGCGGCCTTCAAGGCGGCCTGCGACTCAAAGCAGGTGGCCGTCCTCGTGCCCACCACCGTGCTGGCCTACCAGCACTATCAGACCTTCAGCAACCGACTGAAAAATCTGCCCGTGCGCGTGGACTACCTCTCGCGTGCGCGCTCCGCCAAGCAGACCAAGGAACTGCTGAAAGACCTGGCCGACGGCAAGATTGACATCATCGTCGGCACGCACAAGCTCATCGGCAAGAGCGTGAAATTCCACGACCTCGGTCTCCTCATCATCGACGAGGAACAGAAGTTCGGCGTGTCTACCAAGGAGAAGTTGCGCCAGATGAAGACGAATGTCGACACGCTAACCATGACGGCCACGCCCATTCCGCGCACGCTACAGTTCTCACTCCTCGGTGCACGCGACCTGAGCATCATCCAGACTCCGCCACCCAACCGCTACCCCATACACACCGAAATCCATACCTTCGGGCCAGACATCGTTGCCGATGCCATCAACTTCGAGATGTCGCGCAACGGACAGGTGTATTTCGTCAACCCACGCATCAACGACCTGCAGCGCATTGCCGACCTCATCCACAACTACGTGCCCGACGCACGCGTGGCCATCGGCCACGGACGGATGGAGCCCAGCGAACTGGAGCAGACCATCTTCGACTTTGCCAACCATGACTACGACGTGCTCCTGTCCACCACCATCGTCGAGAACGGCATCGACATCCCCAACGCCAACACCATCATCATCAACGGTGCCAACCACTTCGGACTGGCCGACCTGCACCAAATGCGCGGACGCGTGGGTCGCGGCAACCGCAAGGCGTTCTGCTACCTGTTGGCTCCGCCCCTGGCCGACCTGCCACAGGAGAGCCGCCGCCGACTGGAAGCACTGGAGAATTTCAGCGACCTGGGCAGCGGCATACAGATAGCCATGCAGGACCTTGACCTCCGCGGAGCCGGCAACCTGCTGGGGGCCGAACAGAGCGGCTTCATCGCCGACCTGGGCTACGAAACCTACCAGAAGATTCTGACACAAGCCGTAACGGAGCTGAAGAACGAAGAGCCGGCACTGGCCGAGGCCAACGAGGCCGACACGCCGTCCACCTTCGGCAGCGACGGCTCTTACGTCTCCGACTGCACGCTGGAGAGCGATCTGGAACTCTACTTCCCCGACCAGTATGTGCCGTCCGACAGCGAGCGCATGCTGCTCTACCGCGAGTTGGACAACCTGCAGACCGACGAACAGCTCGAAGCCTACCGCAAGCGCATGGAAGACCGCTTCGGTCCCGTGCCACCGGCCGCCCTCGAACTGATGCGCGTGGTGACCCTGCGCCGGCTGGGCTGCCAGCTGGGCTGCGAGAAGATCATCCTTCGGCAAGGCCGCCTCTCCCTGCATTTCGTGTCGAATACCGAGAGTCCCTTCTACCGGAGCGCAGCCTTCGGACGCATCCTCGACTTTGCCGTGGCGCAGCCACAACGATGCCAACTGCGCGACGCCAAGGGCAAGCGGTCACTGCTCGTCGCCGACGTAGCCTCCGTGGCCGATGCCATCAGCCTGCTCAGTCCCCTGACCAACGAAACAAACCATTAAACACCTATACCACTATGAAGCCAAGTGACAGCATCGTCATCATCCCTACCTACAACGAGAAGGAGAACATCGAGAAAATCATCCGTGCCGTCTTCGCACTGGAGAAGTCCTTTCACATCCTGGTCATCGACGACGGATCGCCCGACGGCACGGCAACCATCGTGCGCCGCCTCGCCGACACAGAGTTTGCCGACCGCCTGTTCCTCGTTGAGCGTAGCGGAAAGTTAGGATTGGGTACCGCCTACATCACGGGTTTCAAGTGGGCACTGGAGCGCGATTACGACTACGTGTTCGAGATGGATGCCGATTTTAGCCACGACCCCAACGACCTGCCCCGACTCTATGCCGCGTGTGCCGATGAAGGCTACGACGTGGCCATCGGTAGCCGTTATGTCAGTGGGGTGAACGTGGTCAACTGGCCCATCGGTCGCGTGCTGATGAGCTATTTCGCCTCGAAATACGTGCGGATGGTGACGGGCTTCAATGTCCGCGACACCACGGCAGGCTTCAAGTGCTACCGTCGGCGCGTGCTGCAGACCATCGAGCTGGACAAGATACGCTTCAAGGGCTACGCCTTCCAGATAGAGATGAAATACACGGCCTACAAGATTGGCTTCCGCATCAAAGAAGTGCCCGTCATCTTCGTCAACCGCCGTGAAGGGGTGTCAAAGATGTCGGGCGGAATCTTCAGCGAGGCATTCTTCGGTGTGATGCGCCTGCGCTGGGACGGATGGGTGCGGAAATATCCCGCACTACCCTAACTCGTCCCTCGTTTCTTTTATTTCGTCTGCAACGAGAGCTTTCTGGTCTTGAAGGACTCGCCCGTTGCCCGCAGTGTCACCTTGCCGGCAGTATCGCCCGAGCGCAGGACGACGAGGGCTGAACCTTGGAAGAAGGAACGGCTGGCCGTCTTCACCCGCTGCGTCTTTCCGATGTGCAACTCATCGGAGACGATATTGCCGTTGTCCACCGCCACGATGTCGGCATCGCCCTCCACCGTGAAGGTCAGCTTCGAGAACGCCTTTGCGTCTTTGGGGGTCACCACTCTCCTACCCTTCTTGTCGACGGCATAGATGCGGACGTGCATAAGGTCTTGGCCGTCCGCACGCCACGTCTCGGCGTCAGGCACGAGCTGCAGGGCAACCGCCTCACCGGTGGTCTCCAACTGATGGCGCGCCACCACCTTACCGTCTTTCCTTGCCACCGCCGTCAGCGTGCCAGACTGATAAGGAATGTTTTCCCACAGGATGCGCGCGCGCAGCTTCGGGTCGCGGCTGTTCTGCTTCACGCCGAGACTCTTGCCGTTGAGGAACAGTTCCACCTCGTCGCCATTGGTATAGGTGTAGAGCGACACCGTTTCGCCAGCCTCACGGTTCCAGTTCTCCGAGAGTTTGCCAACCGCCACGTTGACCCCGTTCCACTGCGTGTTGCCCGCAGCCTTCTCGATGATGCCGATATGTACTGTAGGCTCGTCGCTGAACATACTCTTCACGAAGTAGGCATCCGGTTTAGGCTGCAGGGAGAGGTCGAACACACCCTGGTTCCAGCCTTTCGCAGGCCAGCCGAGACTCTCGCCGAGATAGTCGATGGATCCCCAATAGGCCAAGCCCAGTACGCGGTCGAGATCCATCTCGTAGAAGTTAGGTCCCATACCGCTCGCATTGGCCTCACTCTGATAGAACATCTTCTCCGGATAGCGTTTCATGTCGCCGGGGAAGTACATATAACGGTAGTTGTAGGAGTTCACCTCCGTCTCCACGGCCAGGTCGGCAGGAATGGAGTCCGTCTCGATGTTGCGGTAGCGGGGGTGCATGGCCACGGTGGTCAGTCGCGTGTCGTCGTAGCGGTGCAGCAGTTCCTTCTGCAACTTATAGGCCGTCACGCCCCAGTCGTTGAATGGCAGGTTGCTGTACTGTTGCAACTCGTTGCCCAAGCTCCAGAGCACTACGGACGGATGGTTTCTGTCGCGCTTCACCCATTCGGGAATGTCCTTCTGCCAGAGGCTCTCCCATTCGACGCGGCCTCCGGCATACTGTGTCAACCACTTGTCGTAGAGCTCGTCCACTACGAGGATGCCCAGTCGGTCGCACAACTTGAGGAAGTCCTCACTGTAGGGGTTGTGGGACGTGCGGACGTGGTTGAGTCCGAACGACTTGATCAGCTTCAACCGTTTCTCGATGGCGCGCGGATAGGCTGCCGCACCCAATGCGCCGAGCGTGTGGTGATTGGCATAACCCTTCAGCAACACCTTCTTGCCATTGACGAGCAAGCCCTGCTGCGGAGTCATCGTTATGGTGCGCACGCCGAAGGGTTCGCAAATTTGGTCGGCCACCTGCCCCTCGTTGTCGTACAGCGTCACCTCCGCCGTATATAAATAAGGAGTGTCGCAGGACCAGAGGTGGGTATCGGACAGCGCAATGGCCGGCAACTCATACTCCCTGTCGCGCCACTTGGCGTTGAAGTCCACGTCGCTCCGCTGCTCGGCCACTACCTGTCCCTGCGCATCAAGGATGCGCACCAGTACGGGCATCGCGGCCTTGTTCTGTCCCTTGCCCAGTTTCTGCTGGTTCACGATGTTCGCCCGAATCTTCACCTCGCAGTTGTCCACCGTGCGGATGAAGAGCGGATGGCGCGGGAAATAGAGATCGTTGTCGGTGACGATGAGGTTGACATCGCGGTACAGGCCACCGCCCGTGTACCAGCGTGAGTTATTGGGCTGTCCCGTGTCTGCACGGACGGCAATCTCGTTCACCTCGCCCCAGCGCAGGAGCTTGCTCACGTCGATGTCGAAGCCGAGGTAGCCATAGTCCGTACCACCGACGCGCTGACCGTTGAGATAGACATCGCCCACGAGCATGATGCCCTGGAAGTCGAGCAGGATGCGTCTGCCCTTCCATTCCTCCTTCGGCGTGAGCTCATAGCGATACCAGCCCGTGCCCATCTCCTTGAAACCACGGGGACTCAGTCGGCTTCGCACATTGCTGCCTGCATCGCTGTTGTCCGGGCGTTCACTGGCATCGGGAGCCACCCAGTCCTGTCCTATCAGGAAGTCGTGCGGCAGGTTTACCACCTCGTCCGTAGCCTTGAAGGCCTTCAGGTTCTCCACTTGGCCGACGTCTCCACGGTGGAACTGCCAGCCCTTGTTGATGTTTACGGTGTCGCGCACCGCCGCTTGCATAGGCAAAGTCCAACCTGCCATCAGCAGCGAGACAAAAAGGAGTCGCATCATTCTTAATTATTAATTCTTAATTCTTAATTAGTTCAGTTTCCGTCAGGCTTCGTCGCATCCTGCCGCACGGACGGATACCAGACAAACTGCGCTGGGTCGTCGGGCTGTGCCGGGTCGTAGTCCTTCCAGTCGGAGCGCAGGTATTTCACAAAAGGCAACTGGAGCTGCTTCATGCCCATCACCACCATCTTGGCCACCTCATAGGCCCCGTAGGGGTTGAAGTGGGTATTGTCGGCCAGTGCCTTGGTCTGTCCGGGGAACGTATTGGCCGGATAATGCACCAGCGACTGCTTGCTGCCCTCATAGCCGAGCGTCTCGAAGAAGGTGCGCGTCATGTCGTGCAACTCGATGACGGGCACGCCCTCCCGCTGAGCCACGGCACGCATGGCCTCGGGGTAGTCGCGGTGGGTCTCCTGTATCTTGCTGTGGGTGGCCTCGTCGAAGGAGCGGCGCTGCGTGGGCGTGGCAAAGAGGATGTGGCCGCCCTTGGCCCTCACCCGGTCGATGAAAATCTTAAGATTGCTGGAGAAGTTATACCAGGCACCGCTGCCCGCAGATTTCTCCTTTTGGTCGTTGTGGCCGAACTCACAGATGACATAGTCGCCCGGCTTCATCATTGCCAACACCTTGTCCAAGCGGTTGGAAGCCAGAAACGAGCTGGTGGCCAATCCGCTCTCCGCATGATTGGAGACGGCCACCTCAGGTCCGAACCAGCGCGTAATCATCTGTCCCCAACTGGCATAAGGCTCGTTGGCCTGGTCCACCACGGTGGAGTTGCCGCAGAGGAAGAGGGTCACTGCCGTCGTGTCCGGCTCTATCCGCACCTGCTCCACGGTGGGGGCTGCCCCGGAAAACTCCAGGGTCAGCAGGTCGTCCCAGGTGAAGTAGTCCTTCTCGCGGGGCTTGATTTTCACGCTCTTCGCGCCGTTGATGTAAGGAGTGCGCTTGTTGACGATGAAGGAGAACGTCTTGAACTCACCCTTCTTCGTAGCGACCTCATCGAGCATCAGCCGACGGCTCTCGGCGCGCACCACAGTTTTTCCGGCCTTCTTCTTCGCGCCAAGCACCACGGTCACCTTGTAGTTGCCGTCGGGCACCTTTACAGAATAGAAGAAAGGCGCGTTGCCCTTACCCTTGGGTGCAGCCACGATGGGCGCGGCGAGGGTGTCCACGGCCTTGTCCTTCTTCACGACGATTTTCTCCACGCCCTGCTGCAAGTCGGCCTTGAGGTTCGTGATGTCGTGGTGTTGCACATCGTCGAGCATCACGGCAGGACGGTAGTCGGGCTTCATGGTGCGGAAGGTGACGTGATGCACGTCCAGTCCGTCCACGTGGCGCGCGAACAGTCCGTAGGCCGGCGTCTCCTTGGCAAACTTCGGTTCGGGGTAGTTCGTGCCCTGCTCCCGATATTCCCGGTCAGCCAGTTCGGCCTTGCCGCCGCCCCGGAACTGCAGCTGGATATTGCTGAGGGAGATGTTGCGCAGCGGTGCTCCGGGCATTCCCGTCACGATGATGCCTGCCAGCGAGTCCACATCGTTGGCCACCACGTTGCTGATCATGATGTCGCGTCCCGTAGACACGTCGGTGCGCTCTTTCGGTCCACGGTTGCGGCAACCCGTCGTGATGTAGATGGGGTAATGGTGTACGTGGTTCATCGTGATGTTGCTAACGGTGATGTTCTCCATCAGTCCCTGGTCCACCACCTCAAAGGCCAAGCCACTACTATACATAAAGGTGCAGTTGCTCAGCGAGATGTTGCGGTAGCCACCGTTGGACTCTGTGCCCAACTTAAAGCGTCCGCACACCCAGTTCACGGGTTCCGGCACATAGCTACCGTCCAGCAGCGATCCGAACTTATAGCCCGTGATGATGCAGTTGGTGACGGCAATATGCTCCGTCACGACCGGTTTCTTCAGCGCGTAGGAACTTTTCAGCACCAGCGCATCGTCGTGGGGCGTGTTGATTTTACAGTTGGAGACGGTGAGGTATTTGCAGCAGTCGATGTCGATGCCGTCGCGGTTGGTGTCGATGGTCACGTTATCCACAGTCCCCAGGTCGCAGCCGGTCAGGATGATGGCAAAGTGGCCACCCTGGAAAATCGTCACGTCACGGATAAGGATGTTGCGGCAACTCTTCAGTGCAATGGCCTTGTCGCCCGTACCGATGTTGCCGCCCTGCAGGTTTCCTGCGCGCTCCGTGTCCCTTCGGGTCAGTCCCTCCCCGTCAATCATTCCGCGCCCAGTGATGGACACGTTTTCCTGCCCGATGGCATAGATGAGACTGTTCTTGAAATAGGTGTGGCCGCCGTCCTGATAGGCCGGTCCTTCCCACTCCTCCGCCTCGTCGTACGCCTTCATCTCTGCCGGAGCGGCAAGAATCTTGGCACCGACAGAGAGGTGCAGTTCCACATGGCTCTTCAAGCGGATACTTCCACAGAGATAAGTGCCGGTCGGCAACACCACCCTGCCGCCACCCTGCGCCACGCAGGAGTCGATGGCCGCATTGATGGCGTGGTGATCCAGCGTCTTGCCGTCGCCCACCGCTCCGAAGTCCTTCACATTGTAATCCTTGGCAGACACTGGGAGTAGCAGTCCCAGCATCGCCGATAGCAGTAACAGATATTTTTTCATCATAGTTCGTGTTTGTTTCCCGTTATCGAATCCGCTCCGCATGGTCGGGCAGGTAATAGCCCAGATGTGGCGGTTGGTTGTAACACACATTCTGCCACGCCACGCCCATGCGGTACACATGGTCGTGCATCAGCGTCGGCACGCGGTAGTCGGTCGGCGTATTGGTGGTGAAGATGTTGAGGTGGGCGGCGTCACTTGCGTCCCAGTAGATGACCTCCTCGCGCCAGTCGCCGAAGAGGTCGGCCTGCAGGTTGGGCGTGGCCTTCGACCAGTTGCAGCTCACGGAGTTCCCCACCTCGTGAAGCTGTTTGCCGTTGCTCAGAGGCAGCGGCACGGCCTCCTTGCCGTTCCATTTCTGGAGGTACGGGGCGAAATGCGGTCTGCCCAGGTTGCCCAGCAACTCGTCCTGCAGGTCACCGTCCCAGTAGATGCGGAAGTTCAGTGCCGGCCAAGTCTCTCCGATTTTGTTGCCTTTGATGTCTCGCACTCCGGGGGTATCGAGGCTCCACAGCTCGCAGCCGCGGTGGGCAGCATCGATGTCGGCAGCAATGCCGCGCCCCGTGTCTTCCGCGCCCGTCGTGCGCAGGAGAATCTCCCCCGTTCGGGCATCGCGCAGGTCAGAGCCGTAGGGTGGAGCCTCGTGCACCATGAACACCTCCAGACCGGGACGGTCGGGATCGAGGTCGCCCAGGTGTGAGGCGTCGCCGTGTCCCAGTCCCGTGGAGTACAGGAGCGTACCGTCGTGGTCGATGGCTGCCGAGCCGTAGGTAATCTCGTCGCAACCGTCACCGTCCACGTCACCCACGGCAATGTTGTGCGCCCCCTGTCCGTAGGCACTGTTCGGGCCGGGCTTCACCGAGGCATGAAGCCACTTAGTGCGCAGTTCCTTGCCATCGAAGTCCACCGCCCAGAGGTAGGCGCGCGTGTAATAGCCCCGGCACATCACGGCACTCGGCCGCTGGTCTGCTCCGTCCAGAAAGGCCACACAGGCAAGGTATCGCTCGCCCCTGTTGCCCTTGTTGGCGTGGTCGCCCCACGCATCGGCATAGGCCGGGAAGCCGTCTTCCAACGCTTCTCCCTCGGCCACCTGCGTACCCACGCCAAAGGCGCGGTTGGGATTGTACCACACAGTGTGCAGGGCCTTGCCCGTCTCACCAGAGAAGACAGTGAGCAACTCCGGTCCCGTGAGGATGCGCCCACGCGCGTTGCGGTAGTCGGCGGCATTGTCCAGCGAACGAATGGCCGCATCGGTAGCCGCCTCACTCACCGGACGGCCTTTCCCGTCCACCGATCCGGCAGAGGTCTTGCAAATCATCTCCGCCTTTCCGTCCCCGTCGAAGTCATAGACCAGGAATTGCGTATAGTGTGCTCCTGCACGGATGTTCTTGCCCAGATTGATGCGCCAGAGCTTAGTGCCGTCGAGCTTGTAGCAGTCGAAGATCACCTCGCCCGTATAGCCGTCGTGAGCATTGTCGTGGGAGTTGGTCGGGTCCCATTTCAGGATAATCTCGTACGCGCCGTCGCCGTCCACATCGCCCACGCTACAGTCGTTGGGCGTATAGGTAAACGGTCGGCCGTCGGGAGCAACACCACCCTGCGGACGGTCGAGGGGCAGCGACAGGTAGAGGTCTGCCCAGGGCTTCACGGCCTCGGACACCTCGCGCGAAGCCGAGGCATCCATCTTAGGCTCTTGCTGGTAAGTGATGATGCGGTAAGTATGGTTTACCGTTCCCGTCTCGTCGGTGTAGTTGGTCTGCTTCACGTGGTGGGCGATGACCGTGCCGTCGCGCTCCACGTCGAAGCACACGTCCTTGCTGTCCGTACCGAGCATCCGCCAACTGAGGAAGATGCCCTTATCCTTGGCCGGCAGTGCCACCACGCCACGATTCAGCTTCTCCATCTGCGGAGCAGGGGCAGACAACAAGAAATTCGCCAGCGGGCTCTTCATCCGTTTCAATCCCTCAGCCACGCACTGGGCATTGTGCTGCGCCCCTTTGAGCGAGGTGTGGGTGTGGTCTTTCTTATAATAAGTCCCCACCTTCTCCCGACCTATCTTGTCATAGGAGTCGGCGGCGATGTTGTGCAGGTCGAGGAAGTCAACGCCCGTTTCTGCCACCACCTCCCGATACCATTTGCCATAGGTGTCATTGCGGCGCTCCATCTTGCCATTAGGCCACTCGTTGCGGGGAGTCAAAGAGACCAGAATGGGTGTAGCCCCTTTCTCTCGCACGTCCTGAATAAATTTCTTCAGATACCAGCCAAAGGAATAGACCACCTCGTACTGGCCGTTGTCCAACCGAAACACATGACACGTATCCTTGGCACAGGCAATGGAGCCACGCGCCTTCTTGTCTACGATCGAGCAGATGTCGTTGTGGCCGAACTCAATGAGCACATAGTCGCCGGGCTGCAGACTATTATAGACCTTGTCCCAACGTCCCTCGTTCAGGAAGGAGCGGCTACTGCGCCCAGATTTGGCGGCATTCACGCAGGTAATCTTCTCCGGATTGAAGACCGTGTAAGCCTGCGCGCCCCAGCCCCACATGCCGTCCTCGTCCTGGTCGGCATTCTTCACGGTGCTGTCGCCGATGAAGAATACCACCGGCTTGCCCGGTTCGCGTGTAAAGTCCTCGGTGGGCAATGCCACATTCACCATCATCGCCTGCAGGGGCGCCAGCCCCGGGTCCTTGCTCTCCGCCAGTCCCTCGGCGGCAGACCGGGCGTTCATCATCGCCCCAAAACGGGAGGTGTGGATATGGTCGGTGAAGAAATGATATTGCTCCTTCCAGTGGCCGTAGCGGTCGAGCTTGTCTGCAGAGATGCTGTTCAAGTCCACGTAGGGCACATGCTCCTGCTCCGCCACCTGCTTGGCCCAAAGACCGTAGGTCTTATCGACACGCACAATCTTTCCCTGCTCGTCATAGGCATCGCGAGGCGTGAGCGACATCAGAATGGGATGAGCACCCAGCGCCTTGCAGTCGTTGATGTACTTGCGCATATAGCCTCCGTAGGTATAGACGGTCTCTTCCACGCCCGTCTCCTTGATGGTGACACGCAGCGAATCCTCGCCGATACCGGGGATGCTGGCGCGGGCGCGACCACTGTCATAGGGTCCGTTGTCGTTGTGCCCGATGGAGATGATGACCCAGTCGCCTGCCTTGATGCCCTTGCACACATCGGGCCACAGGCGGTTGTAGAAGGTGCGGCTGCTCATGCCGCCCAGAGCCTGGTTCTCCACCGTTATCTTTTGCGCATCGAAAAACTCGTGCGCGTAGTACCCCCAGCCCCACTGGCCGTTGTTGCCATTGCCCAGCGTACCATTGCGCATGGTGGAGTTGCCTATCAGGAAGAGCACTGGGTTGTTGCCCTTGCGACTCGTTCCCGGCACGATGCGTGCTGTCATTGCCTTGTTCAAACTGTCTGCGGTGTTGTCAACGACGCGGTTCACGTCCTCCATCGGCTTGGCCACCTGTGCCAGACAGCCCGTGGCGACCACCGTCATTGCCATTGCAATCCATGCTCTGTTCATCATCATTCGTTATTTTGGAACTGTTTTTCTTAAAATCGCTCTATGCTGACGGCATCGCCATAGATGCCGGACGGGGTCAGCGAATCGTTGGACTGGTAAATCTGAGGCTGGGAGTAGGTAGTCCGCTCCGCCTCAGGCAAGCCTGCATCGCCTATCATGCGGTTGGAAAAGACATTGCTCACCTTCAGCACCAACTGGTTCTCCCCTTTCTTCACATAGCGCGAAATGTCCAACGTCCACGGGGAGCACCACACGATGCCGGCATCCTGTCCGTTGACCGTCACGCCCACATTACCGTTGACGGCAGGCAAGCGCAACAGCCATTTGTCCTTATCGTTCCGCTTGCCAACCTTGAAGGTCATGGAATAGTCGCACGTCCCCGAGAAGTACTTGACCCTCGGATTGTCGCTGCTCGTCCAGTCTTCCAACGGATGGTTCTTCAGCAGAATTTCCTCACCCTCAAAGTATTGGTCGGCCCGGTCTATTAGGACGGTTTCGCGAGGCTGTTCCTCATAGGGTCGCCAAGAGAGGCCGTCAACGTCCTGGTCGGTCAAGACGATGAAGCCGGACTCGTTGGGTTCCAGGTGCAAGGGAATGGTCGTCTGCTGCGCCGTGGCCTCAGCGATTTTCAGCTGTTGCCGCGTGCCGTCCAACGGATTCCAGAAATACGCCCGAGAGCCGCTGGCGCGCAGCGTCACCACGTCATGGTAGGCTTTCGCACTGTGGTTGGCCAGAAAATACAACTCACCGTCCTTCAACCTTCGATGACTGAACCACAACCTGCTCGTGGGCTGGTGCGCACTGTAGTCTACCAAGTCGGGCAGTTCCGGCAAGACCTTGGTGGCCGTATCATCCCGTTCCGTCGTCACCTCCCAGGAATAGCCATAAGGAATGTCCGGCAGTCTGCGCGCCAACAGCTTCGTGGGAGGATTGCTCGGCAGTTTGATCAGCAGATCCACAACAGGCTGGCCTTGGCGCATCATCGCGGCACAGCGCGCCTGATAGTCCCAGAAGCCCTTACTCCCGTTCCAAAGGGTGTTGTTTCGGTTGAGACAATAATGCCGTCCGCCACCCGTACTGCCCGGAAACTTGTCCAGCCAAGGCTGGTAGGCCGATGCACAGACTACAAACTCATTGATGTGGCACGAATAGGCGTAATCGGCCAAGGGCTTCACGTCGCCCAAGGTCTCCGAGAATGTCATGTCGGTGAACGCCTCCGCCGATGCGATGCGCTTGCCATAGCGATGCGCTGCCGAAGCACCTTCCTTGATGTCGTAGCTGCCGTCCTTGTCTCTGGCCCAGAACTCCGTCTGCGGTTTGTCGACCTGTCCTTTCACCCTAAAGTTGTCTGCCACACAACTCAAGCCGTTTCCCATGGCCTGAGCGGTCAGCGTCACTCCGGCCTCCCGACACAGACGCTGAATGGTGGCAAAATAGCGGTCACTAATCATGTCGGCTATCGTCAGCCGGACATCAGACAGCACGCTGTCTGTCTTTTCTGCCGACTCCACCACGTAGCCTACCATCGCAGGAAGCCATTTCCTTAGATCATATCCACGCCTTGCCGCAAACTCCTCCGCAAAGTCCTGCGTCCAGTTCTGCGAACCGGCCTCATGGCTGTCCATTCCCACGCCAATGGGTTTCAAGCCGATGGCCGACAAGCTGTCGAGGATGGGTTGGGTGTAACTGTTCCAATGCTTGATAACGCCACGGGGAGAGAGCTTGTCTGCCTCCAATCCCAATAGGTTCTTGCGCCCATGCTTCGACTTTCCGCCCGTGATTTCCGCCGCAATCCTCAGCACCATCCAACTCCCTCTCGGTGCCTTCCAGTCCAACTGGTCGCCATGCAACCCGTCGGTCACATCCACGATGTCTTCTGCCGCAATCGCATTTCCGCGGAAAGGAGCATAGTCTATGGGCTGGATAAACTCCGAGCGCAACGCCGCCCGCTCCTCCCAGTTGGTCAACCGGGCTATCGGTGAAAGCTCCACGTCCCGGATAAACGTGTTGTAGTCTGTCCGCTGCAGGAGTTCCGGGGCTGTGACACGCGTCCTGAAATAACGCGCCTTCACGGGGGCAAAGGCAACCGTTTGTCCTGTATAGGTAGGAGATCCATAGACCGGGGGCAACCCGCACACCGTCTTCCAATGGATGCTGTCGTCCGAAGCCTCCAACACGCCGACATTGGGGCGTGACTTGAACATCACGCCGTCGGGTGACGTTGGCGTATTCATCGCGCCGTTTCTGGACTTTCCGTAACTTTTGGTGTTATAAGTGACTGAACGGACGGCATCCAACAGGCTGTCGTCCAAGCGGACAGCGAACACCGCCACATCGTACGCATCCATGTCTTTCGACGGACGGGGCAACAGGAGGGTCTTCGTGCGCTTGTCCTGCTTTCTGATGATTACGTGCTTGCTGACCAGCCGCTGCATCGCCTCCGACTTGTCTATCCACTTTCCGCCCAACACAAATCCATTTGAAATGTTTATCTCGAAGGTCAAACCGATACGGTGGGCTTCCTGTGCGGCAAACTTCAACATCTCCCACCACTCGGGCGACATAGCCTCCAAGGCCTTGTCCGAAGGACTATGCACTTGGTCGTAGTACACCACGCCGCCCACGCCGGCTTTCTTGTAGGCTTCAAGGTCGGCCGTGATGCCTTCACGCGTCGTTTCCGTCTCACCATGAAACCACCACACCTTCGTCCTGCAGGAGTCCTGCGGTGTCTGAAACACTTGCCAAGCCTGGTCTACCGTGGGCAAGATATCCTCGGCAGACGCCAGCTGCGCCACCACGGGCAAAGCCACTCCTGCCATCATCAGCGAGACAAAAAGAACTTTCAATCGCACCATTCCTAATTATTAATTTTTAGTTATTACTTCTTGCGGCTGCGAAGTTACGCACTAAAAACAACAAAACACCGTGCTTTCTGTTCAAAGACCTATAGAAAATGTGCAACAAGGCAGTTATTAGGCCTTAAAAACTCCCTGCCTATAAAAATATTTTTCTCTGCCTAGAAAAATATTTCTCTCTGCCCAGAAAAATATTTTTTTCTGCCCTTGGAAAAAAAAAGCATACGAAGAAGAGCGGCACCGTTCTCTTTCCGAGAAGGTGCCGCTCCACAAAGTATCATTGTAACCTATTGAGATTACGGATTAATAGCCGGGGTTCTGCCATGCGGCCTTGTCTGCATCGGAGAGGTTCGTGCCGTCTTCGTTCTGCAAGGCATCGATGAAGCCCTGCGGGATGGGACGGAGCAGATGCTTCTCCGCCACATTCGTTGCAGCCTCGGAGTTGAACAACTTGGCACGCTGCACCAGCGTCTTGGTGCGGCTCAACTCCTCCCAACGGTTCCACTCGCCGAGACACTCACGCGTGCGCTCGTTGAGGATGAAGTTGATGAGGCGCTCCTTAGTGCCGCTGACACCCATCGCCGAGAGGACAGCCTCATCCTCGGCCGGCAGGTTGTTGTAGTCGGCAATCTGCAGGTCGGAGGCAGCCGTGGTGCGATCGATGCCTGTGGAGAGGTAGTACGTGTTCTTCTGGACGAAGGAATACTTGTAGGCCTGCAGGTTGTTGATCTTGGCACCGCTGGCATCCTTACACTTGCCCAGGGTTGCGGAAGCCGTCGTATTGTTCTCGAAAGCAATGGAGCCGTCCACATAATACTCGCGGTCTTCTCCGCTCTGCCACTGCGCACGGGCACGGAGGACATTCACGGTATTGATGGCATCCTGATACTGTCCCAGACGCACTTGACACTCTGCCTTCACGAGATAGGTCTCGCCCGAGCGAGCCATGATGACGTCGCGGTGGGCATCGCCCTTCTCGGCGTCACGGGTACCGTCGGCGGTCTTGTTGATGCCGCAGAACACGTTGCACTGTGCAGGGTTGTCGCTCCTACCATACGTATTCATCGCGTAGCTGCCGTTGAGGTACACCGGGAACACGTTGGGCACCCACTTGTTGGTCTCGGGATTGACGAAGGTATGGGCAACGTCACCACGGCCAAACGTACCATACTCGCTCTCTGCCGCACCCTTCTGGAAGCGGGCATCATCCTTCTTGTTCAGGATGAACATGATGCCGACATCGCCCAACTCGGGAGCATGTTCCTGTGCCACGCCCGGAGCCGTCTTTTCTTCCATGGCCTTGTAGTTGTTCATGCCATACACGGTCTTGAACGTCTTCCACATACGGGAGTCGTTGACATTGTCGAAGATCGCGTAGGTATATTCCGTAGGACGGCAACGCTGGAAGTCCATACCGCCAATGTACTGGCCACGCTGTACCCAACCGTCGGAGAAATTGGAGAACTGCGGGTCGAAATAGTTGTAGGTGCGGTTGCCGTAGCGTCCCTTGGTGCTGCTGTCACCGTTGTGCTCTGCCGTCATCAGGATTTCGCTCAAGCCCTCATTGGCGCAGTCTATACCCGTCCAGTTGGCATAAAGGTCGTTGTAATCTTTCGTCAATGGGCAAGCAGCAATGACCTCATCGCACAAGGAAATGGCCTTCTGCAGGTCCGTCGAAGCCGTGTAGGCAGCGTTCCAGTCCGAGCAACGCTCCGACTGACGGTACAGCAGTGCCTTGGCCAGGAAATGGGCTGCGGTGTACTTCGTCCAGGTACCGTTGCCGCGCCACTTGTTGGTAGGCAGCAACTCGTATGCCTTCTCAAAGTCGGCAATCACCTGGTTCAGCGTCTCCTCAGCCGTGGCACGGGTGTAATGGGAAACGGAGGATGCCGTGGCAGAGGCCGGCTCAGTCTGTAGCACCACGCCGCCATACTGGGCGAAGAGGCGGTAGTAGTTGTAGCCACGGAGGAAGTGAGCCTCACCCAACACCTTGTTGCGCGTATCCTCGTCCGCCACATTGCCAGCCTTGGAAATCACAAGGTTGGCCGTGGAGATGCCGTAATACATCTCGTTCCACAGGGCGGAGACGGCTGGACAGTTGTTGTTGGCAGCACCGTTGGCCTTGGTGCAGTCCATCGGGTTGAGACGGCTGTCGTACGTATTCCACGGCTCGGAAGTCAAGTCGCCTCCGTTGGTAAACTCATCCGTTCCATACAGCGTGATGCCGTAGGCCCATTCGTAGCCGAAGTGCCAGCGAAGGTTGGCATAGAGTCCCGCAGCCATGGCCTTTGCGCCTTCCGCCGTTTCCAGCAGCGCATCGGTAATTTTATGGTTGGCATTCTCCTCCAGGAAATCGTTGCCACAGGAGGATGTACCCAACAATGTTGCAAGTGCCATTGCACTTATGAATATCTTGTTTTTCATATCTGTTGCAAATGATGTATTTATAATGCTTATTCCAAACTTTAGAATCCTACCTGCAGGCCTACGGTGAATCCGCGGTTATAGTAGGACGTGCCCAGATCGAGGTCCCAGAAGTCAACAGAGGAGTAGAGGCAACCCAAGTTGCGGGCCTGTCCGTAGATTTTCAGGTTCGAGATACCCATCTTCTTGCAGAGGACGGGGCTGACGTTGTAACCCAGCGAGATATTGCGCACCTTGATGAAGTTGGCATCCTTGAAGCCCAGCAGGGAGGAGTAAGCGTCACCGCCTGCCGTGCTGTATACCGGCTTCTGCCAGTCGGCACTGGTGTTGTCGGGTGTCCAGTAGTTGATTTCGCGTTGGTTGTACATACCATACTGTCCCTCACCGCCGGAGTTAATCATGTAGCCCATGCGGCCGTAGAGTTCCACGGAGAGTTCCAGTCCCTTCCAACTGAAGGTGTTGCTCCAGCCCATCGTCCAGCGCGGATTGGCCGAACCAAGGATGACACGGTCTTCATTGTCAATCTTGTAGTCACCGTTCTGGTCTTTCGGGCGCACGCTACCTGCGGTGAACTTATGGCCGTTGGCATTGAATTTCGCCATCTCTTCGGCATCCTCTTCCTGCCAGAGGCCGAGGTTGTCGATGCCGTAGTACACGCTGATGGACTCACCGATGAACCATCCGTTGGAAATGTCGTCTTCCTTACCGTTGGCCAGGCTCACAATTTCATCCTTTTGGTAAGCCAGCGTCAGGTCGGAGTTCCACTGGAAGTCCTTGATCTTGAGCGGCACGGTGTTCAGGGTGATGTCCACACCGAAGTTCTTGGTCTCACCGATGTTGGCCATCACGCTGGGGTAGCCCGTCAGTGCAGGAATGGTTCTTGCCATCAGCAGGTCGGTGGTCCGGGAGTGGTACACGTCAATCGTACCGCCGATGCGTCCTTTGAGCACGCTGAAGTCGATACCGTAGTTAAACTGCGTCGTCTTCTCCCAACCCAAGTCCTTGTTCGGCATCTTGTTGCTGCCACTGGTGTAGTACGGCTCGTTGGTCACGAAGATCTGCTGGTTGCCGTTACTGGAAGGATACCAGTACGCACTGATCACACCCAGCGTGCCGTAGGGGTCTACTGCGGAGTTGCCGGTAGAACCCACACCGAAACGGAGCTTCAACTGCTCAATCCAGTTGACATCCTTCAGGAAGTCCTCCTGCTCCATGCGCCAACCCAAGGCTGCCGAGGGGAAGAAGGCCCACTTGTTGCCGGCAGCCAATACCGACGAACCGTCATAACGTCCGGACACGGTCAAGAGGTAACGATCCTTGTACGAATAGTTGACACGGGCCATGTAGGAAGCCAGCTGGCTTTCGGTCAGTCCGGTGCTGAATCCCGGCTGGTAGGTCGTGGTGTTGGCGATGTCAATCTGTCCCATATTGTTCCACAGGAACTCCGGCACCAATACGTTGTTCTCGCTCATGCTGCCCTCTTCCTTATTGTACTTGGAAGCACTCTGCAGCAGGGTGACGTTCACGTTGTGCTCGCCGAACGACTTGACATAGGTAATCATGTTGTCGAGCGTCCAGGAGAAGTAGCGGGCATCGTTTCTGCGCGCGTAGTTGGAGCTACCCATACGGGTGGCGGAAGAAGCATCCAGGAAGACACCCTGACGGTAGTGACGGAAGTCGGGACCGAAGGAAATCTTGTAGTTCAAGCCGCTCAGCGGTTCCCAGATTTTGCCGAAGTCCACCAAGCCGTAGAAGCTGCCCAAGGCGCGGAAAGTCTGGCGGTTGTCCGTTGATTTCTTCCACTCATCGATGACCGTATACACGTTGGTCACCGAACCGGCAGGATTGGTGATGATGTCGCCATTCTCGTCGTAAGGCATGGCATATCTCGGAATGGCCTTAGCCGCACCGTAAATGTCCGAAGGGCCGCTGTTGGTCGACTGTCCTGTCTGGGAATAGCCGTACTTCTGCTCCGACCAGGAGCCATTGACAGAACCACCCAGCTTCAACCAGGGCTTGGCTTGGATGTCCACGGTGGCCGACACGTTGTAGCGTTCGTACTCCTGCCCCTTCTGCGTACCCTCATTGTTCAGGTAGCCGAAGGAGAACGAGCCTTGCAGCTTTTCCGTACCGCCGTTGGCGCTGATGGTGTGTTCCTGCGTGATACCCGTCTGCGTCACGAAGTCCGTCCAGTCGGTGTCAATCACCTTGGAGCCGTCCCACTGCGTGTGGTCTGCGTTCCATCCCCGGTTCACGTTGGCCAAGGCCACGTCGTCGCCAGAAAAGTAATTCTGGTCCTTGTCGTAGTTAGGCTGGCTGCCCAGCGGATTGTTTGTCGGGTTGGAGTTGTAGTAAGCCCAGCGGCGCCAAGTGATGTAGTCACTGGCGGTCATGGCCGGCGACTTGTCCACGATGTTCTCGAAGGTGACTGAACCGGAATAGTTCAGCTGCATGGCACCGGCCTTACCACGCTTGGTGGTGACCAGCACAACACCGTTGGCACCGCGCGAACCGTAGATGGCCGTGGAGGAGGCGTCCTTCAGAATGTCAACCGACTCGATGTCACGGGGGTTCAGCGTCTCGATGCCGCCAGAGCTCAAGGGCACACCGTCCACCACATACAGCGGCGTGTTGGAGGCATTCAGCGAACGGTTACCACGGATGCGGATGTCACCCAGTGTACCCGGACGTTCGCTAGAGGTAATGTCCACACCGGCAGCCTTACCCTGCAAGGCTTGGAACACGTTGGTCACCGGTTTGGTGTTCAGTTCCTTCTCGCCGACACGTGTCATGGCTCCCGTCACGTCGCTCTTGCGCTGCACACCGTAACCCACAACCACGATTTCCTGCAGGTTCTGGTTGTCTTCCTTCAGCACCACGTCCACCGTAGGACCAGCGACCTTCACACGCTGGGTGATGTAGCCGATGTAGGAGATTTCCAACACGGCACCTTTGGAAATGTTGCTCAACGCGAAATGGCCATCGAGGTCTGTAACCACACCATTGGTCGTACCGACCACCTTGATGCTCGCACCGATAATGGCCTCGCCATTGTCGTCCACAACCGTACCTTTCACGCCTTGCGCCTGCTGCACTACATTCGTTGCAGCATAAGCATCACTACCCCCCCCTATTACTGGAGAGATAACCAATGCAGAACACAACAAAGCGACAGGCAACACAGATTCTTTGTGAAATAGTTTTTTGTTCATGTCTTTGTCAGTTTGGTTAATTAATAAAATTGGTTAGTTACGGGTGCAAAAGTACTATGAATTTCACCACTCGCCCTTTACATTTTGTCTATTCACCCACACTATTTGGTATTTTTTAAGAAAAATCTTAAAAAGTCCTATCTTTCTTATATATAATAAGGTGTGCGCGCAAGACGAGCGGGAAATAAAACGTTTTTTCGCCGCGTCGTGCGATTTTATGGATTCTTTTTGTTACTTTTGCAAGCGAAGAGCAATAAAAGCAAACCTATAAAAACTATACACCGCCATGCAAATCAGCAAATACCTACTGGCTACGGAACGCGATGCAGAATGGGGACTCACCATCAGTACGGTGGGTCGCGAAGAGATAGCACCGGGCGACGACTACCCCACCAAGGGGCACGCCGACGGCTATTATTTCGACCTGAAGAAGGGTCGGACACTGGACGAATACCAACTGCTCTACCAGCCCGAGGGCGAGGGCGTGTTCCGTTCCGCCCATCTCCCCGAGACCCCCATCAAGGCTGGCGACTTCTTTCTACTCTTCCCCGGCGAGTGGCACACCTACCATCCCTCCCCGACCAAGGGATGGAAGAGCTTTTGGATTGGCTTCAAGGGCAAGAACATCGACGACCGCGTGAAGGCGGGCTTCCTATCGCCGGAAAGTCCCATCCACCATGTCGGCTTCCACCACGACATCATCAACCTCTACCATGAAGCCTACAACACGGCCGTGGAGGAGGCCGCCTACGCCCAGCAGACCATGGCGGGCATCGTGAACCACCTCATCGGCAAGATGTACTCACTGGAAAGGAACATCATCCTGGGCAAGGACGCACGCTATGTGGAACTGGCCGGCAGAGCGCGCCAGCGCATCCGTGAGACGCTGGAAGACACCGTCACCATTCAGGAAATCGCGCAGGAGCTGGGCATCAGCTATTCCTCTTTCCGCAAACTGTTCAAGGAGCACACAGGCTTCGCCCCCGCCCTCTACCAGCAGACGCTCAAGTTGCAGCGCGCCAAGGAGCTGCTCTCCACCACGGATGCCAGCATCAAGGAGATTGCCTACCGCCTCAACTTCGAGTCGCCAGACTATTTCTCCGCCAAGTTCAAGAGCCAGACGGGCATGAAACCGTCCGACTTCAGAAATATGACGCGATAGCCAAAATCTCATGCCATAATATCATTTTCTCTTGTTCCGTGTCGCGGATTGCCCTTACCTTTGCAGGCAGTACAAATCCAACCTAAAGACATAAAACCAAACACATGGAACAGGCACAATATTTCTTTGCCGTGGATCTCGGTGCCACCAGCGGAAGAACCGTCGTTGGCAGCCTGCAAGACGGCAAGGTCGCACTGGAGGAGCTGACGCGCTTCGACAACAACCTCATCGAGACCGGCGGCCATTTCTATTGGGACATCTACGCCCTCTACTTTGAAATCATCAAGGGACTGAAGCTCGCTGCCCAGCGCGGCATCCGCATCCGCAGCATCGGCATCGACACCTGGGGCTGCGACTTCGTGTTCGTCGACCGCAACGGCGACATTCTCCGCAACCCGCTGGCCTACCGCGACCCACACACCACGGGCGTGATGGAGCAGTACTTCAGCGAGCAGGTGGACAAGGAGAAGGTCTACGACAAGACCGGCATCCAGTTTATGAACTTCAACTCGCTGTTCCAACTCTACGCTATGCGTAAGGCGGGCAACGTGGCCTTAGAGCAGGCCGACAAGGTGCTGTTCATCCCCGATGCCCTCAGCTATATGCTCACGGGGCGCGCCGTCTGCGAATACACGGTGGCCTCCACCTCGCAGATGCTCAACCCCCGGACGGGCGACCTCGACGAGGAACTGATCCGGAGCATCGGACTGGAGCGCAAGCACTTCGGCACGAAGACCGCCCCAGCCACCATCATCGGCACACTGACCGAGGAGGTGCAGCAGTTGACGGGGCTGGACGCCGTGCCCGTCATCGCCGTGGCAGGCCACGACACCGGCAGTGCCGTAGCCGCCGTACCGGCCCAGGACGAGCAGTTTGCCTACCTCAGCTCCGGCACTTGGAGCCTCATGGGCATCGAGACACGTCAGGCCGTCATCAACGACCGCAGCTATCAGCTCAACTTCACCAACGAGGGCGGCATCGAAGGCACGACGCGCTTCCTCAAGAACATCTGCGGCATGTGGATTTACGAGCGGTGCCGCAAGGAATGGAAGGACGAGGTGGCCGCCAAGCAGGGCGACGACAGCTGTCTGGGACACGCCCAGCTGCAGGCCGAGGCCATGAAGCAACCAGCCTTCCAGAGCATCATCAACCCCGACGATGCCTGCTTTGCCAACCCGGCCTGCATGGTGGAAGCCATCCAGACCTACTGCCGGAAGACGGGGCAGCACGTGCCGGAGGGCTACGCCGAAATCTGCCGCTGCATCTTCGACAGCCTCGCGCTTCGCTACCGGCAGGTGTTCTCCTGGCTCAAGGAGTTTGCTGACTTCGACATCCGCGTGCTCCACATCATCGGCGGCGGTTCGCTCAACGCCTACCTCAACCAGTTCACGGCCAACAGCTGCGGCGTGACCATTCTGGCCGGTCCACAGGAGGGCACGGCCCTCGGCAACGTCATGCTTCAGGCCAAGGCTTCTGGACAGGTCAAGGACATCTGGGAGATGCGCCGCATCATCGCACAGTCGCTGGAACTGAAACGCTTCGAACCGCAGGACAAGGAGGCGTGGGACGCTGCCTATGACCGATTCCTGGCCATCACCGCAAACGCATAACATTAAACAAACATAAAAACCAAAACTCAAACTCATGAAAACAGATTTAATCCTGAAGAATTACGAGATTGCTAAGGAGCGTTACGCCGCTCTGGGTGTGGATACAGACAAAGCCATCGAGACCCTGGAGAAAACCCCCATCTCGCTGCACTGCTGGCAGGCCGACGACGTGGTGGGCTTCGAGCGCGGCGAGGCGGCCTCGGGCGGCATCCAGAGCACGGGCAACTATCCCGGTAAGGCGCGCAACATCGACGAGCTGCGCCAGGACATCGAGAAGGTGAAGTCGCTGCTGGCCGGCACCTTCCGCCTCAACCTGCACGAAATCTACGGAGAGTTCGGCGGCAAGCAGATTGACCGCAACGAAGTCGGCGTGGAGCAGTTCCAGGGCTGGATGCAGTGGGCCAAGGAGATGGGCATGAAGCTCGACTTCAACTCCACCTCGTTCTCCCACCCGCTGAGTGGCGACCTCTCGCTCTCCAACCCCGACCCCGCCATCCGCGCGTTCTGGATTGAGCACACGAAGCGCTGCCGCCGCATCGCCGATGCCATGGGCAAGTACCAGAACGACCCGTGTATCATGAACATCTGGGTGCACGACGGTTCGAAGGACCTGACCGTGGAGAAGGGACGCTACCGCGAGCTGCTGAAGAACTCGCTCGACGAGATTCTGGCCGAGAAGCTGCCCGACATGAAGCCCTGTCTGGAAGCCAAGCTCTTCGGCATCGGACTGGAAGCCTACACCGTGGGTTCGCACGACTTCTACGCTGGCTACTGCGCCAAGAACAACGTCATGTACACCCTCGACACCGGCCACTACGAGCCGACGGAGAACGTCTCCGACGCCATCTCCGCCCTGCTGCTCTTCGTGCCCGAGCTGATGCTCCACGTGTCGCGCCCTATGCACTGGGACTCCGACCACGTGACGCTCTTCGACGACAACACGCGCAACCTCTTCTCGGAACTGGTGCGCGCCAATGCCCTCGACCGCGCCCACATCGGTCTCGACTATTTCGATGGATCCATCAACCGCATCGGTGCCTACATCATCGGTGTGCGTGCCGCACAGAAGTCGCTGCTGCAGGCCTTCCTCGAACCGCTCGACACCCTGCGCAAGTATGAGGACGAGGGCAAGCTCTTCCAGCGTCTGGCCCTGTTGGAGGAAGAGAAGACACTGCCGTTCGGTGCCGTGTACGACTACTTCAACATGAAGCACAACATCCCCGTGGGCGAGGAGTACATCGCCGACATCGAGAAGTACGAGGCTGAGGTATTGGCGAAGAGAGGCTAACCCATGGAAATCATCATCGGACTGTTAATCATAGCAGCTGGGGCATTCTGCCAATCCAGCTGCTATGTTCCCATCAACAAGATCAAGGAGTGGAGCTGGGAGTCCTACTGGCTGGTGCAGGGCGTGTTCGCCTGGCTGGTGCTGCCGTTGCTGGGCGCACTGCTTGCCGTGCCGGCTGGCCACTCGTTTCTGGAACTGTTCTGCGGCCACGGCTTCAACGTGGCCATGACTGTGCTCTTCGGCGTGCTGTGGGGCGTGGGCGGACTGACCTTCGGTCTCTCCATGCGCTACCTCGGCGTGGCACTCGGCCAGAGCATCGCGCTGGGCACCTGTGCCGGACTGGGCACCATTATGGGCCCCGTCTTGCTCCACCTCTTCTTCCCGGAGATGGACGCCCTCTCGTCGCTCACCGCCAGTGTCCTCATCGGCGTGGCAGTGACGCTGCTGGGCATCGCCATCATCGGGGCGGCAGGCTCCATGAAGGCCGCCTCGCTCTCCGAGGAGGAGAAGCGCGCTGCCGTCAAGGACTTCAACTTCCCCAAGGGTCTCGCCATCGCCCTGCTGGCTGGCTTCATGAGCGGCTGCTTCAACGTCGGTCTGGCCTTCGGTGCAGACATCAACTTCGGCGACCTGACGCCCGACATGTACAAGACGCTGCCCGCCACTTTCCTCGTCACCCTCGGCGGCTTCGTCACCAATGCCGCCTACTGCTTCTACCAGAACGGCAAGAACCACACCTGGGACGACTACCGGAAGAAGACCGTATGGGGCAACAACCTCGTGTTCTGTCTGCTGGCAGGCGCACTGTGGTACAGCCAGTTCTTCGGCCTGTCCTTGGGCAAGGGCTTCCTCACGGAGTCCCCCACCCTCATGACGCTGTCCTTCTGCATCCTGATGGCCCTCAACGTGGTGTTCTCCAACGTCTGGGGCATCATCCTGAAGGAGTGGAAAGGCTGCTCGCAGAAGACCATCGCCGTACTGGTGCTGGGCATCATCGTGCTCGTCGTCTCCTGCTTCCTGCCGCAGCTCCTCTGAGGATCTACATTCAACATTCAACACTTAACATTCAAAAAAATGACCCGATTTGCTTTCAAGATGTATCTCAAGAAGGGATGCGAAGAAGAATATGCCAAGCGCCATGCTGCGATTTGGCCGGAACTGAAACAGATGATCAAGGACCAGGGCGTCAGCGACTACAGCATCTTTTGGGACAAGGAGACCAACCTGCTCTTTGCCGTACAGAAGTGTGACAGCGACACCAACAGTCAGGACACCACCAACGTAGACCCCATCACGCAGAAGTGGTGGGACATGATGGCCGACATCATGGAGGTGAACCCCGACAACTCGCCCGTCACCGTGCCGCTGAAGGAGCTGTTCCACATGGACTGAGCCGCACCCGTTCCCCACACAACGTTTCAGCCCCCGGTCGTTTCACAACGTCCGGGGGCTGTCCTTACTACTAAAACCTAAATTGTTGAAAAAATTAAAAAATAACTCTAAATACTGACTAAAACTTTCAATCTTATGCAGTCTCTTACTGTCTCTTTCGTTATCTCGGCAGGTTGAATGCCCTGCTCATCTCGGCCATCTCCTCCTGGCTCATGCCGTCCGGCTCAAAGCCCATGCACTTGGAGTCGATGTATATCTTGGCACTCTTGGAGAGCACGTCAATCTGGTCGAAGGCATCCATCACGTCCAGTCCCTTGGCGAAGACGCCATGCTTCTCCCACATCACCACGTCATAGTCCTCCAGCTCCTTCAGCGTCTCCTCGGCGAGCTTCAGGCTGCCCGGCAACTGGTAGGGCACGATGCCCAGTCCTAAGGGGCAGAAGGCCTTCGTCTCGGGAATCATGCTCCAGAGCAGGTTGCTCAGCACGTCCTTGCCCATGAATTTCTTGTTGTGGCTCATGGCAATCAGCTCGATGGGGTGCGTATGCACCGTAGCCTTGTAGCTGCTGCCCTTCTCTATCAGTCGCGCATGAACCGTCAAGTGGCTGGGCAACTCCGAAGTCGGCATCACGGCATTGTCGGCAATGATGACGTAGCTGGAGCAGTCGTCGAGGATGCGGATGACGGAACCGTTGTCCATCGGCCAGCGTGCCAAGTCGCGCATGCGCTTGCCCGTTCCCTTACAGAAGAAATAGCAGCCCTTCAAGGCCGGCAGTGCCGTGCCGATCTGCTTCACCTCACTGATGGCCGGCAAAGCCTTGATGGCATCGTCCACCAGATCCGTCACGTTGACGGTGATGTTGCCGCCGTTGCGCTCTGCCCAACCGTTCTGCCAGAGGTATCCGGCCACTTCCGCTATCTTGTCGACCTCCTTCTTCAAGGCAGGGCGACCGTCCAATATGCTACTCATAGTGCTTATTTGTTTTCAGTTATTTTTAATTCCGCTGCAAAGTTACACCTTTTGCAGCCATCCCAACCGATAGTTTTGACTTTTTGCCCGTAAGATTTGGAATTTCCCCAGTTTTTACCTCTGCATGACGAATGACCTGACACCAATAGGTGTTGGCATACACTTGGCATAGTGTAGGCAAGCCCTTGGCAAGTCCCAGGCAAGTCCCCAGTCTTGCGATAGTCTTGCCTGGTCTTGGTTAGGGCTTGCCTAGGACTTGCCTAGGGCGAGAGAAATCCTATTTTGGAATCTCGGAACGCTTATTTCACGGACAGGCTGAAACTCCCCACGAACGGCACACCCGTGTCGGTGCGCAGCAAAGGAAACCAGTCGTCCGCTTCACGTCCCTTTTCCGGACGCGGGTATACGGCAGAATAAAGGCCCATGCCAGAACCGTCACACACCATATAAGCCTCATCGCTCTGAATGGAAATGCCGTCTTGCTGTCCTTCCCACGCTATCCGGCGAATCTGTTTGATGCCTTGAACTGCGGCATCCTCCACGGCTCCTCCCCAATATCCGAAGAAAGGAGCGGACTTACGATTCGGATAGGCATCCCACGGACCAAGGCCGAGCCAATGCAGGCGATTGAAACGACCCGGTTCTGACTCAAGCCGCATTCCTACCCAGGGAAGCCGCTTGACCTGTACCTGCGGCAGCATGGAATAGTGAATGGTGAGCTGCCCCTGCCGATTGACCTGATAATGATAGTCTACCGTGAAGGCGTTAAGCGTGTCAACCACATATTTCACCCTTGCCTTGACACTTGGCAGACCTGCTTCTTCTTCACACGTCCATGCTTCGACTACGGGCGTGTAACGGTCATAGTCAATGCCCAGCCGACTGCCTTTCCGCACAGCAGACACCGTTACCTCGCAATCGTCCCATGATCGCCAGATGTCTGGACGTACTGCCTTCACCAGGCATCGACCGTCCTTGCTGACAGTACAGATCTCCCCCGTTGCCTTACTGATGGCATACTGCACCGGACCTACGGACAGCGTCACGCCCTGCCCGGTTTCTGTCATGTGCACATCCGCAATCAGCGAGGAAACGCCTTGCGTTTTCTGTTCTCGGGAAACCAGTTCTACCGCACGCTGTGAAATCAGATGTCCGTCCTTGCCGATGAAATCATATTGCACATAACACGTCTGGCCTGCTGCCACCCCGTCCAGATTATTCAAGGGTTGCCGGAAAAGTGCCTGTGCATGAGGGGCGCAGGGGACAGTGGCCGTTCCCTCTGCGCACTGCAGACTATCGACGAACAGCCGCCACCTCAGTTGGACCTCACGGAGGTTGGTGAAGTCAAAGTCGTTCTGTATGGGAATGTCCGCCGTCTGTTGTCCCGGAGTATACGTCACAGAACGCACCGCAGGATAAGCCTGTGCATAGACGGCTTTCAACTCACGGAAGTCACCAGTCGGATTCCGGTAGCTGTCGGTGATGCCATCCCAGCCCTCGCCCTGTATTCTCAGGAATCGGTCACCCTTGTTCAGGCCATTGGCCTTAAACTGGGGAACGGGCGTTTTCAGTCGGAGTCCCTGGTCGGCCCACATCCATACGGCACCGCCCGCTCCAGCGGAATGACGGGTCAGCATGCGCCAGCGTTCCTCCAGTCCACCCATTCCCGTCTCGCCGTAGGCATGGGTGTATTCTGTAGTAATGATGGGGCGACGGCTATTGCCGGCAATGGAATCGTATTCCCGCGGATGCCAGTAATGAATGGAAAGGAGCTCCGTGTCGTCGGGCATCCAGTCTTCATAGCGCCAAGGCATCAGGACTGGACGGGAGGGGTCGATGGCTTTGGTGTTTTTGATGATGGCCAACTGGCTTTCCGACAGTGGCGACTCATTGCTGACAGACCAGTAAATGATGGAGGGACTGTTGATGTCGCGCATCACCGTCTCGTAGGAACGTTGTAGGCCGTAGCCCAGAAAAGCCGGATTGTAGTCCATGACGGCACCGCCGCCAAAGGCAATCTCGTTGCCGACATAAAAGCCCAGCGAGTCGCAGAGTTCGATGAATCCCCGTGCTGGCGTATAATGGGAGCAGCGGACATAATTGATATTCGCCTCCTTCATGAGCATCAAATCCTGCAGCCAATGCTCCCGACGCGTGGCACGCCCCACGTCGGGATGTTCGTCGTGACGGTTCACGCCTCTGAGCTTGACCGTCTGTCCGTTGACAGTCAGCTGTCCGTTCTGGGCAGAGACTTTGCGGAAGCCGATGCGCTCGCGGTAAGAATGACTGGGCTGGCCGTCCTCCAGCAAGTCCACCTCCAACTGGTAGAGGTTGGGGGTCTCTGCCGTCCAATGCTTCGGTTGCTTCACCAGCATCTGGATATGGCTCTCGCGACTGGTAAGGACGTGGGCCGGGACATCCACCTGTCGCGAACCGACCAAGCGCCCGTCCAGCGTCTTCAACTGGACACGCAAGGCATAGGGGTCACACTCCTTGGGGTAATTGCCGGGGCCAGGCAGGTTGTGCTTGTCGCCGACCATCACGCGGAGCTTGAGTATCGCGTCCCTATACGCACTGTCGAAGTCGGTCTGAGCCACCACGGACTCTATCCAACGGTCACGAGGCATCGCCTCAAGAGACACGTCGCGATAGATGCCACCCAACGACCAGTCGTCGAAAACATCAAGCTGGAAGCCGAATCCCGTCTGCTGCACTTTGACTGCCAGTACGTTCCGTTCCTTCAGCAGTCCCGTCACATCCACAGAGAAAGACGTGAAGCCATTGTGGTGGTCGCCTACGAACTGTCCGTTCAGCCAGATGTCACAGCTCTGCCACACCCCACCAAAATGGAGCAGCACTCTTTTGTCCATCCACTCCCGAGGGATTTCAAAAGTCTTGCGGTAGAACCCCACACTGCCGTGATTGTCCTTAAACCTCCGATAGACGGGTTCCTCAAATCCCTGCATGGCCCAGTTGGACGGCACTACGATTGTAGCGGGTAGCTTGACCTTGTCCGCCTCCTTGCAGAAGTGCTCCAGTTTCTTTTCCTGTTGCTCTGTCTTGGCCAGCGCGAAATGCCACTGCCCGTTCAGGCTTATCCGAGTCTGGGCGGTGCCTGCTTGACCGCAGAAGAGGAGGGGCAGGAACAAAAAAGCCTGCTTTAACCCTTGTCTGATTTGTCTCATGTTGTTTTGTTTTCAGTTATTTTTAATTCCGCTGCGAAGTTACACCTTTTGCCGCCATCCCGACCGATAGTCTTGACTTTTTGCCCGTAAGATTTGGAATTTCCCCAGTTTTTACCTCTGCATGACGAATTTACCTTAACAGATCCATTAATACTCAATGCTTAACCAGTCGGATGCCATCAAGAGGCGGCAGGAGGGTCAGGGGGCTATGGAGGCGGACGGTGTTGTAGCCCTTTTGTAACTGCACCTGGAAGGTGGCTTCCCGAAAGACGGGAGACGGCTGCTTGGCGGCTGTGCCGGTGGTCATGTGGCCTGCGGCCTGTCCGTTGACCTGCAACAGCATCTTGAGGCGAGGCTCGTCCACATACCGCACTTTTAGGAGGTACGTGCCGCCCTCGTCGCTCCACACGTTGCGCCACTCGACATAGCTGGCCTCCTCGCCACCGACATTCGACACGCAGATGCCGCCACTGGCTCCCTCCACAGCGGTATATTGCACCGGCATCTTGCGCTTGCCCAAGTCGTCATAGGCCGACAGATAGGCCCACTCGGCCTCGTAGTGCGTGGCTTCCAGCCGCGACTGCGCCTCCACGCGCATCACGCGGATGCCGTGGGCAGGAACATCGGCACGAAGCAGTCCGTTCTTCACCGCCACCCGTTCATTCTGGATGACATCCCACGCCTTGGCCTTGCCACCCAGTTCCAAGTCGCTTAAGGGGACGGAGAACGACAGCGCAGAGTCGGACGGATTATAGAAGGCCACAGCGCGCACTGTGCCATGGTGTTGCTTCAGGTCTTTCACCATCACATAGCCCTCCCCCTGTCGCAGCGCCACGTAGGCCTGCAGGCCGAGCGCGTCCTGATTGATGGCCAACAGCTCCTTGTTTTTCAACAGCGAGAGCGTGGGTTCCTTCAGCGTGTTGAGGTCGCACCCAATGAGCATCGGTGAGCTCATCATACACCACATGCCGACGTGCACCTCTTCCTCATCGGGGGTCAGCCCACGCCCCACCTCAAGCATATCCATGTCGTTGTAGTGGCCGTCGCCGACGAAGGCCGAGAGGTACATATTTTTGGCGATGATATTTTTGATGCTCGACCAGCGCGGACGGATGTCGGGACTGATGCGCCAAGAGGTGGCCAGCGTCTTGGCCCACGTGCCGGGGAACGCCCAGCGGCAGATGTTGATACTGACGGGATGGCCGGCCTCTTGCCGGATAGCCTCGCAGATGGCCGTATAGCGTTTCCGCTCCTCCAGGTCAAGCCACGTGCCTGCCCCGCAGTAGTCTATCTTGATGAAGTCGTAGCCCCACTCGCGAAAATACAGGCGGGCATCCTGCGCCTCGTGACCGTAGAGTCCCACGCCAAAGCCGTTCTCGTCGTTGTCGTAGCGCGATCCGCAGGTGTTCGCTCCTGCATCGGAATAGATGCCGGCCTTCAGTCCGAGACTATGGATATAGTCAGCCACCGCCTTCATGCCGTTCGGGAAGCGCTCGGGATGGGGGTGCAACACGCCCGTGGAGTCGCGCCAGCCGAAGAAACCGTCATCGATGTTGATGTGGGTGTAGCCCGCATCCTTCAGTCCCAGGCGCACCATGGCGTCTGCCTGTGTGCGGATGAGCGAGTCGGAGATGTTCACGTGGTAGGTGTTCCAAGAACTCCAGCCCAAGATGGGCGGGGGCACCTGTGCCGGGAGCACGGTGGGGAGCCATGCGGCCAGAAGGCCGGTCAGCAGTTGTTTCTTACTCATTGTCTTTATCTTATGGTCAGTTTTTGTTCTTCTTGTTGATCACTGTAATCTTAATTCCTTCCGGTGCGCGGAAAGAGGTTTTCACCCTTCCGTCTTTCCCCCTTTCGTGCCTGATCCACACGCCACCCTGTGGTGTAGGGAAGATGCCCTCCGCCCATGCCAAGTCGCCCAAGTGGGGCGTGAGGGTCAGCACCTTGCAGCCGGGCTGCTGGATTTCCACCCCCAAGACGGTACCAGTGAGCCAGGGCGTAACGCCCGATGCCCAACCGTGGCACAGGCTGTGGCGCAGACTGGGGTAGCAATAGTCGCCGTAGGTCTTGTGGACATCCACCTTCCCTTCGGGCATCAGTTCGTCGATGCGTGCGGCATTCTCCAGCCAACTGACGTCGAAGTCCTCCCAAAACGTAGTGGCACCGAGTTGCAACATTCCACCCCAGTACTGCCGCACGATGTCCAGTGCTTCACTGACGCGCCCGGCCTTCGCCATGGCCTGCAACATATAGTAGCCGTAGAACGTGGAGAAGCCCTTTGCCCCACCCTTGGCAATGACCGTTTGGCAAGCCTCAGCGGGTTGCATCCAACCGCAGAGTGCCATCAGGGCGGCAGCCTGCTTCAAGTCGTGCGGTGCAGGAATCTGCCGGTCGAGACGCTGGACGACGGACAGGCTCAGTTGCTCCACATCATGCCGCCCCAGTTCCCGGCAGAGAAAGGCCGCATCGCGGAGTGCCCACCGCAAGAGCGCGCGGTAGCCCGCCTCCACGCCGTCCTTGTTGGGCGAGGAAGGCCAGTCGAGGAAATGCTGTCCCGGAATGTCGACGTGGCCGTCGCCGTCCACCGCCCGGTCAAACTGCCGCACCAGTCCAGCGATATAGTCTTCGTTCTCTTTCAAGAAGACCATGTCGCCCTGGTGCATATACCATTCCTTCATGATAATCAGAAACCACATGGAATAGCTACTCATGCTGTTGAGCCACTGCGGCAGGGGATACTGTCGCGTGGCCAGCCGCAGCGTCTGCGGCACCACGTCGCTGTAGCCGAACACGCTCATGACGGTGGCCGTCTCGGGGTGCATGTCGCCAATCCACACGGTGCGGTCGCGCTTGATGCCGTCCCACAGGTAGTCCTGCATACAGAGTTGCACCGTCCACGCCCCCGTCCGCCAGATGTCGTTCAACAGCGTGTCGCTGCAGGTGAAGCTCCCCCGCCATGGCTCGTCGCGGCAGGTCAGCACAGCAGGCAGTTCCGACACGTGTACCGTGCCCTGCTGCAGAAAGTCTATCCTGACGAAACGGAAGCCCGTTTGTCCATACTCCGCCATGCCCTGCGACGGCACAAGGACGTTCATGTCGCGAATGCCGTGGTCGTTGGTGGAGAAGCCACGGCGATGGTGGCCATAGTCCCAGTCGCTCATGGCCTCGGAGACGGACTCCCCGAAGCGCACCCGTACGGGCCGCGCGCCCCACGGCTTTGTAGGACCAAGGAATATCCGCACCCCGCCGTGCAGTTCCTGTCCGTAGTCCAGGAGTATGGAGGCCGTGTCGCGCTCGGTGGTGGTGAACTTCGCCATATTGTTGGACTGAAACTCCGACTGCCCCGGTCCAGTGCGGAGCAGTGTCTCACGGTTCTCCACCAGCGTATCGTGACTCACCCACACGATGCGCTTCGGGTAGACATACCTGCGCGAGAGCGCGTCCTTTCTCACATTCGCGCCCGTGGGCACTTGGGCAAGGGCTGCGCCTAAGCACAGGACTAACAACAATATCGTTATCGTTCTTTTCATCTTAGAGACGTGTTTTAAGTGTTATGGTTGCAGTCTTCATTCCTTTGCACGCAGCCTTCAAAGTTACTTTGCCTGCTTTTTTCGAAGATCGCAGGATAGCCAAGCACTCACCCTCAAAAAGGGTGATATGGTCGGTATTAAATACCTCATCCGTGTATTGATTGCTATTGTCAACTGCCAGCAGCGTAGCATTGCCCTGAACACAGAACGACACGTCGCCAACAGCGTCATCCACCTGTCTCCCTTTATTATCAACGGCTATCGCACGCACATATTGTATATCCATACCTCCAGACTTGAAATTTTCTGGTTCTTCTGCAATCAGCTTCAGTGCCACAGCTTTTCCTGTCGTTTGCAGGCTATGGCGCGTCACTTCCCGTCCGTCTTTGCGCGCTATTGCCGTCACCGTGCCAGGCTCATACGGAACAGCAGTCCAAATCACCGTATTACGCTTACTGTCATTACCTGAAGTTATGTTTTTCTGCACGCCCATACTTTTCCCATTAATGAGCAGTTCCACTTCATCAGTATTGGTGCAGACTACAAGATTGAGTTTCTCACCCTTCTGATAGTTCCATGAACTTTTCATCGGCACACGACCTACAAGTACAGAGTTCCAACTCATGTTGTCGTTGTCGTTACCAATAATTCCGATGCGACAGATAGGTTTCTCTGGTTCAAACATGGACTGAATGAAATAAGCCTGCGTATGCGGAATGAGCGTCCTGCCGAAAAAAGAATAGTTCCACCCCTTCTTTGGCCAGTGCGAGGATTCGCCCCAATACTCCACAGCCCCCCAATAGGCAAGTCCCACCGTAGTAGCATGATCCATGCCCCAATAGCACTTCCCCATCTCATAGGTGGCCGCTTCGCTTTGGTAGAAAATGAGATTGGGGTTGGTCTGGCGATAGCGGTTAAAATAGCGCCAAGTATAGTTGTGGGCGGAGATGTCTGTTGCCTCCGACAGACGTGGCGGGAATATTTCGTCATCCTTCAACTTATGATGGTACGAATTGACTGCATCGCGGAATGCTGGAAACATGGCCACCATGGAGGGGCGTGTAGAATCGTAGTGTTTGCCCAACACATCGAGGATACGATAGGTGGTGGTTCCCCAGTCATTAGTCTGGTAACCTGTGCACTCCTCATCATACTGCGTCTCGTTGCCGTAACTCCACATTACTACAGAGGGATGGTTACGGTCACGCTTGATCCATTCTGGCAAGGCATACGGCCACAAGGCGTTCCACTCCGTGCGTCCGCCGGCAAATTTTCTATGCCATTTATCGAAGAGTTCGTCAACTATAATGATGCCCTCTTCGTCGGCTATGCGCAGGAATGATTCTGGGTAAGGATTGTGAGAGCACCGTATGTGGTTAAATCCAAACTCTTTCAGTTTTCTCATGTATCGACGTATAGCCTTATCATAAACCGCCACACCCAATGCACCAAAATCACAATGGTTTGCCACTCCCTTCAAAAATACCTTCTTTCCGTTGAGTCGCATTCCATATTCCGGCGAAAATTCTACCGAACGTATGCCAAATCGTTCGGTAATAGAGTCTATCAACATCCCCCTGTTGTCTGTCACTTCTACGTGTGCTTGATAAAGGTTCGGGTGTTCACAATCCCATAACTTTGGAGCTGTAATCATTATCGTAGGCAAAGAAAATTCGTCATATAGACGTTTGGTCTTGCTCTTGATGTCATATATAGACTCGCCCACCTGAGTGCCACCATAGTATATTGCGGTCTTTACCGTCAAGGGCAACCTCTTATCGTTCAGCCCCTCCATCTCCAACTGCATAGCAATTGTGGCGCACTCCGCACTGATTTTCGGCGTGGTAATGAATAGTCCGTGACGACGAATGGCCGTAGAATCCTTCACTACCACACTGACATTACGATTGATGCCACCCCCCGTGTACCATCTAGAGTTGCCCGCTTCGCCCGTTGATGTGCGCACGGCCACCACATTGTCCTGTCCTCCAAACCGGAGCAAGGAAGTGATATCACTCTCAAAGCCAAGATATCCATAGTCCGTCTTGCCTGCCTTGACACCATTGACCCACACATCTCCCGTAAGCATCATGCCCTCAAAGTCCAGCAACACGCGTTTTCCTTTCCACGCCTCATCAGCGATAAAATGCTTACGATACCATCCTGTCCCCATTTGCTTGAATCCACGTGCTCCACTGGCCGTTTTGTCCCACGGCTGATTGATTTGGTAGTCGTGTGGTAGGTCAATACTTTGCCATCCCCTGTCGAAATACTGCAAAGCCTCCGCTCCATCTATTTCTCCCTCAGCAAAGAGCCAGCCGAAATTGAAATTGAACAAAACACCTAATAAAATACTGAAAATCATAACCTGCTAATTTTACAATTTAGTAATTACCTTAATACCACGCGAACATTTTACGACAGGTTTCTCGCCTGCTCTTAATTCCACTTCAATAAAGCCCTCCTTAACAGGTATGCGCCCTTTGGCCCACTCCATGCCGAGCAGGTTGGGAGCAATGGTGTATTCCCCGGCATCGTTAACAGAGAAACCAAGTATGCCATTCATAGCCAAAACAACAGGCGGCACGCCGCTAGCTCCGTGACACATGCTCAATCCATAGGGACGGCTATAGAATTTCAATTGTCTGGCGATGTCGGCATAGACAGAAAAATTCTCCGGAAATCTGGTATTATCCTCCTCCAACCAACGATACCACACATCGACAAGCAACCGATGCAGCCTTTCCGTATTACCACTCTTTACTGCCGCCAAAGCATCATACCCTCGGTCGTAGCTGATATAGGAGCGATAGCCATTGAGTTTTTCCATGACATCCGTGTACACCGTAGGATAGTATTGCACCGGATAGAGACCAGTAAGGACGGCCCAGTATTGTGTGTAATGCGCCAACCTACGATCTTCGCTGCCATCACTCTCGAATCCGTTGATAAAGGCATGGCGGCTGTCATCCCAAAAATATTTCATGATGTTGTTTTTCAGCAACTCAGCTCTCAATTTGTACACCTTCGCCAACTGTCTCTTGCTCCATCGTTTAGCAAGACGCTCAGCGATGCGAAAATTCTCATATAGCATCATTTGCGGATAGGCAGCCGTACCAAGGGTGTTAGGACCATTCTGTTTCGACCAGCCCGGTATGAAGCCTGAAGTAGTTTGTGTCGCCGTGATAAATCCGTGGCTGTCCTGCATGTCCATGTACAATTGCAGTTGTGCTATAATGCGATCTCGAAACATCTCTGCCGTACCGTCATCGCCAAAACGTTGTTCGTACGCCTTCAGTCCTATTAGAGCATGCAACGGATAGTCCACGATACCCCAATCCTTTGCCGTTGGTGATGGAGGCATGAGGGCGATGCTAAGATTGTTGCGTGCCACTTGTCTGTCACCAAAGACATAGTTGGTCGCCATGCTACTGAGAATGGCATCCATAGACCACGGCAGGAAGTCGCGCTTGATTCCATCGAGACAGAAGTCGTGCATGGACGTGTGAAGCGTAGCCACACCAGCTCGGTACAGGGTGTTAATAGTGTCATCAGAGCAGACAAACTGTAGTCCTGTGTTCTCCTCTACAGGCCACTTCAGAGCATCAAAACGTGGCATCGTGAGATTCACTGGTTCGTCCGTAGTAATGCGCACATATCTTATAGCACGTTCAGGCAACGTCACCATCCCCTGACCGTTGACCGCAATGGTCGGGATACCATATTGCTCATATACCTTGTTGTCATCGCAGTTTACCTCTTCCATAGACTCGCCTACATAAAAACGAAGGTGTGCTTTGCCACTGGCAATAGTGCTTACGGTACCTATTTCCAATTCGTGATAGTCGAGGACAACACTGCCCAGCCGACCAAGCATGAGAATGGAATCGTTTACCATCTTCACATTTCGTAAGGGAATAATTTTTCGAGGCTTCAGACCAGTCACTTTCTCCAAACGCCTATCTGGACGCATCTGCGGATTGTCGAACCTTGGGTC
>CAVBXH010000009.1:0-45151 GCA_963599475.1 Acutalibacteraceae bacterium
ATTGACACTACCCCCTCAAAGTAGCGCGTCTACCAATTCCGCCACCTCTCCAACATAAAACATCGTCGAAGAGAAAAAGAGTGCCCAGAACAGGACTCGAACCTGCACGCCTCGCGGCACACGCACCTGAAACGTGCGCGTCTACCAATTCCGCCACCTGGGCATTTTTCGCCAAAATCACTTGACGCTCTTTTCTGTTCAACAAATGAGCGGAAAACGGGACTCGGACCCGCGACCCCAACCTTGGCAAGGTTGTGCTCTACCAACTGAGCTATTTCCGCTTTTTCTCCCACATGGAAGAGCATCTCTCTCGATTGCGGGTGCAAAGGTACAGCATTTTTCTGAGTTACCAAAAGTTTTCACGTTTTTTTTTCAAAAAAAGTATTAATCCATTCGATTACGGTAGTCTTCATAGCCGAAACGACGCAATATTTCAAGGGTTCCGTCTGTATGAAGCATCCCGATGGAAGGATGGGTGATGCCGTTGAAAAGGTTGGTCTTGACGGTAGTATAGTGGATCATATCCTCAAAGACCATCTCCTGGCCGACGGTTAACGGCTCGGGAAAACGCCAGTACCCCATGAAGTCGCCGGACAGACAGCTGTTGCCGCCCAGACGGTAGGTGTTCGGCGCTGTGGCCTCGTCCTGTCCCACGATCTCCGCTCCACGCACCTCGGGCTGGTAGGGCATCTCGAGACAGTCGGGCATGTGGCAGGTGAAGCTAACATCGAGAATGGCGGTCTTGATGTCCCGGTCTTCTACAAGGTCGACGACATGAGCCACCAGCGATCCGGTCTGCCAGGCAAAGGCGGAACCGGGTTCAAAGATGGTTTTCAAGTGAGGATAGCGTTGGTGAAACCCTTTCATGACGCGCTCCAGCAAGGCGAGATCATAGTCCTTGCGCGTCACGAGGTGGCCTCCGCCGAAATTGATCCATCGGAGTTGGGCGAACCACGGCGCGAACTGCTCCTCAATGTGGCGAAGGGTGCGTTCGAAGACCTCCGCCCCACTCTCGCAGTGGCAGTGGCAGTGGAATCCCTCAATGTCTTCGGGAAGGGTCTCCGGCAACTTCTCCGCCGTCACACCGAAGCGCGTACCGGGAGCGCAGGGGTTATACAGCAGGGTGCCGACCTCCGAATACTCGGGATTGACGCGCAGACCCAACGAGCAGGATGCGGCACGCCGATGGAAACGCTCGTACTGGGACAAGGAATTGAACGTCAGATGCGACGAACAGGCCACTATCTCGTCGAACTCGCTGTCGGTATAGGCCGGCGAAAAGGTGTGTGCCTTCTCCCCGAACTCCCGATAGGCCAGCAGGGCCTCGGACAGCGAACTGGCGGTAGTGGAGGAGATATACTCGCGAAAAATGGGGAACGTCTTCCACAGCGCAAAGGCTTTGAAGGCCAGGATGAACGTCGACTGGGTGCGTGCTGCCACATCGCAGATGAGCGACAAATTGCGGCGCAACTTTTCCTCCTCTATAATATAAATAGGTGTGTCGAATCTCATTTTATGGGTTTAATTCTTTATTTCGGCTGCAAAGTTAGCTTTTTATTGTCATTAAATTGCATTATTCCATATAAAATGATTACTTTTGCAGTTGATTCTATACAATAGCTATGAAACTCATAGTAATGACAAGACCCACGTTCTTCGTGGAAGAAGACAAAATACTGGCAACCCTCTTCGACGAGGGTCTTGACTGCCTGCACCTGTACAAGCCGGGCACCTCACCCATGTACGCCGAGCGACTGCTCACCCTGCTGCAGGAAGACTGCTGTGCGAAAACGGTGGTGCACGACCATTTCTACCTGAAGGAAGAATACCACCTGAAAGGCATCCATCTCGACGACCCCGCACAGCCGACACCACAGGGCTACCGCGGACGACTGAGCCGCACCTGCCTAAAAATCGACGAACTGAAAACGGCCAAGCGCCATGCCGACTATGTGTTTCTCAAACACATCTTTGACAGCCAGACCTGCGACGAGAAAGCCTCGTTCCTGCCCAGAGATCTGGAGCAGGCCGCCAAGCAGGGACTGATAGACCGCCACGTCTATGCCCTCGGAGGCATGAACATCGACAACATCCGCATAGCCAAGGAACTGGGATTCGGCGGTGTTGTCATCTGTGGAGACCTGTGGAACCGCTTCAACATCCACCAGGGACTGGACTACAAGGAGCTGATTGCCCACTTCGAGAAACTCAGAAAGGCCGTCGGATAGGAAAAGAAGAACTATTAACAACAATACTACAACAAAAATGAGAGAACCAAACTCTTACATGGTGTTTTCAGGCACTGCCACAAAGTATCTGGCGGAGAAGATCTGCCTCAGTTTAGGATGCCCGCTCGGTGAACTGCAAATCACGAAGTTCTCCGACGGCGAGTTTGCCGTGTCTTTTGAGGAGTCCATCCGCGGACGCGACATCTTCCTCGTGCAGAGCACTTTCCCCAACAGCGACAACCTTATGGAGCTTCTACTGATGATTGATGCTGCTAAGCGTGCCTCCGCCCGTACCATCAACGCCGTCATCCCCTATTTCGGATGGGCACGCCAGGATCGCAAGGACAAGCCGCGTGTCAGCATCGGTGCGAAACTGGTGGCTGACCTGCTGTCGGTGGCCGGCATTGACCGCGTCATCACGATGGATCTGCACGCCGACCAGATTCAAGGGTTCTTCGACGTTCCCGTCGATCACCTCTATGCCTCCGGTGTCATCCTGCCCTATCTGCTGAACCTCAAGCTGGAGGATCTCGTAATCGCATCACCTGATGTGGGCGGTTCGAAGCGTGCCAGCACCTATGCCAAATATCTCGGTTGCCCCTTGGTGCTCTGCAACAAGACGCGCGCCCGAGCTAACGTGGTGGCCTCCATGCAGATTATCGGTGACGTGAAGGACAAGAACGTGGTCATCATCGACGATATGGTGGACACCGCTGGAACCATCACGAAAGCGGCAGACATCATGAAGGAAGCCGGTGCAAAGACCGTCCGTGCCTGCGCCTCCCACTGCGTCATGAGCGGTCCTGCCAGTGAACGCGTGCAAGAGTCGGCACTGGAGGAAATCGTCTTCACCGACTCCATCCCCTACACCCAGCGTTGCGCCAAGGTGAAGCAGCTCTCCGTGGCCGATATGTTTGCGGAGACCATCCGCCGTGTCATCAACAACGAGAGCATCTCCGGACAGTACCTGGTATAACAGAACCATCCTACCACCGCATACCAACGAGAGAGTGGCCATCCTCCACCAACGGAAGGAAAGCCACTCTCTCTCGTTTATGCTATCGTCCAGACAGGCTTACTGGTTGTTGGGCAGTTCGAACCACTTCACGTAGCAGAAATCCTGACGGTGGGCCAAGTTCTTGTTCTTGGGGTACATGCGGACTGCCGACTTGTAGCTGCCGGCCTGCTGCGGAGCCAGCTCCACCTCGAAGGTATAGTTATTGCCTTCCTGCTTCACCATCTTCAGCGGCTCTACGGAGAAGATACGCTCCTTGCCTTCCTTGTCCACATAGAGGTTGACCTTCTCCAGACCAATGGCATCCTCCAGTCCCTGCTCGTCGATGACGTACGTCAGTTTGTACTTGCCGCCCGTCTCTCCGCCTCCTGTGGGGAAGTCCCATGAGGCAGACACCACACGGATGGAATCCCAACGCTCGGCCACCGTTTCCTTCCACTGGGCGATGTCCTTGGCCAAGCGGCAGTCGTCTTTGCTGATGGCCTTGAAGCGCAGGGCTTCCTTCGTGTAGAACTTCTCGTAGTAGTCGTCCAACTGGCGTTTCATCGTATAGTGGGGTGCTATCTGCGCAATGGAGTTCTTGATGACCTTAATCCATCCCTCGCTGAAGCCTTTCTTGTTCTTGTTGTAGTAGAGGGGAATGATTTCATTCTCCAGCAACGAGTAGATGGTGGCGGCATCCAGTTGGTCCTGATGGCCCTGGTTCTGGTAGGTGCGCTTCTCCGTCAGTGCCCATCCGGCACCCTCGCGATAGCCTTCCAGCCACCAACCGTCGAGCACGGAGAGGTTGACAACACCGTTCATCTCGGCCTTCTCGCCCGAGGTGCCTGAAGCCTCCAGCGGACGTGTCGGGGTATTCATCCAGATGTCCACACCACTCACGAGGCGGCGTGCCAAGAGGAAGTCGTAGTCTTCAAGGAAGATAATCTTGCCGAGGAACTCCGGCCGCTGACTGATCTCATAGATTTTCTTGATGAGTCCCTGTCCGGCGCCGTCGGCGGGATGCGCCTTACCAGCGAAGAGGAACTGCACGGGATGATCGGGGTCGTTGACAATCTTGGACAGACGGTCAAGGTCGGTGAACAACAGGTGGGCACGCTTGTAGGTGGCGAAGCGGCGACAGAATCCGATAATCAGAGCGTTGGGGTTGATGCGCTCCAGCAGGTTGAGCACGCGCGAGGGGTCTCCCTGGTTACGCAGCCACGTGTCGCGGAACTGTTCGCGGATATAGGCTACGAGCTTGTTCTTAAGTGCCATGCGGGTGGCCCACACCTCCTCGTCGGGCACGTTGTAGATAGCCTCCCAGATGCTCTGGTTCGACTGGTCGTAGAGGTGGTTCTCGTTGAAATACTTGCTGTACACCTTGCGCCATTCCGTGGCACACCAAGTGGGGAAGTGGACACCGTTAGTCACATATCCCACGTGGTTCTCCTCGGGATAATAGCCGTTCCAAATGGGATCGAACATCTGCTGGCTGACCCATCCGTGGAGCTTCGACACACCGTTTACCTCCTGACAGGTGTTGCAGGCGAAGGTCGACATACAGAAACGCTCGTTGTGGTCGTCGGGGTTGGTGCGTCCCATACCGATGAACTCATCCCATGAGATGCCGAGCTTGGCAGGATAGCCGCCCATATACTTGCCGAAGAGTCCTTCGTCGAAGTAGTCGTGCCCGGCGGGCACCGGGGTGTGTACGGTATAGAGGGAAGAAGCACGCACCAGTTCAATAGCAGCGTTGAACGAGAGTCCCTCCTCGATATAGTCGCACAGGCGCTGCAGGTTGCAGAGTGCAGCGTGTCCCTCGTTGCAGTGGTAGATGTCTTTCTTGATGCCGAGCCGCTTCAGCAATAGTATACCGCCGATGCCGAGCAGGATTTCCTGCTTTAGGCGATTCTCCCAATCGCCACCGTAGAGGGAGTGGGTAATGGGCTTGTCAAACTCCGAGTTCAGCTCGTTGTCGGTGTCCAGCAGATAGAGTTTCACACGTCCCACGTTGACACGCCACACGTAGGCATGCACCTGATAGTTGGTATAGGGCACATCAATCACAAGCGGATTGCCGTTCTCGTCCAGCTGACGTTCGATGGGTAGCGAACCGAAATTCTGCGGCTCGTAGTTGGCCACCTGTTGTCCGTCCATCGACAGGCTTTGGGTGAAATAACCGTAACGATACAGGAAGCCCACGGCACACATGTCGACATTGGAGTCCGAAGCCTCTTTCACGTAGTCGCCGGCCAGCATGCCGAGTCCGCCGGAATAGATTTTCAGTGCGGAGTGGATGCCGTATTCCATGCAGAAATAGGCCACCGACGGACGCTTCTTGTCGGGCTTCACGTCCATATATTCCCGGAAGAGGGCATAGACCGTCTTGATACGCTGCATCAACGCCTTGTCCTTGACGATTTCTTCCTTGCGTGCAAAGCTCAGCCGCTCAAGGAGCATCACGGGATTGTGCTTCACCTCATGGTACAGTTGAGGGTCAAGGTCACGGAACAGGTCGCGTGCCTCGTAGTTCCACACCCACCACATGTTGTGGGCAATCTCATTCAAACATTTCAGCTGCTCGGGGAGGGTCGACTTCACGGTCAGTTCCTTCCACTGTGGAGCATTTGCATAGTCAGCTTTGATTTTCATACTTTCAGTCTATAATAACGTGATTCTTGTTGCTTATCTCTTCGTGCGGGCCTGAGCTTTCCGCAAGGCGATGTCGTAGGCCTCGTAATAGTATTTAATGAATTGACTCCATAATGCTTTCCGCGAAAGCGCGTCAGCATGGTGCCGACAATCTTCCACCGTTTTCTCTGTCATGGCGGAGAAGTCTGCGACGGTGTCTTTGATGATGTCCGCCACTTCCGAATAGTTGTAGTCCGTGCGGTGGATGACCTTCACACCGTCCGTTATCTCACCGGGACGCCCCAGCTCCCCGTTGACCCAGAGACCAAAGCCGGCCAGGTCGGTGGTGATGCAGGGCACCTTGAAGGCAATAGCCTCCAGCGGCGTATATCCCCACGGCTCATAGTAGGAAGGATAGATGCAGAGGTCGTTGCCCAACACCACATCGTAGTAAGTCATATTGACGATGCCGTCACGACCGTCGAGATAGCACGGCAGGAAGATGACCTTTACATTGTCATCCTTGCGGTTGTGCATATCGTAGTATTTCATCATGCTCAGCACGTTGTCGTGGCTCATGTTGTGAAGCCAATGGGTCAGCTGCGGCACTTCCAGCGGCGTGTCGTACTGTCCGTCCTTTTCCAACCGTTCCTGCAAATCCTTGCGCGGCTCGCCCACCCATCCCGGCACATCAATGAACGCCAACACCTTCTTCTTCAAGGCGCGATCGCGAAGCAGCCGGTTCATGGCCTCGACAAACACGTCGATGCCCTTGTTGCGGAACTCATAGCGTCCGGAGGTCGACACGATCAGCGTGTCGTCGCCCAGCGACTCGCCGAGCAGGGCATTGGCCACGTCGAGTAGCCGCTTGCGTGCGGCCTTGCGCTTCTTGGCGAATGCGGAGGTCTTCGGCACAAAGCTGTTGTCGAAACCGTTGGGCAGCACCACGTCGACGGGCTTGTCAAGCAACTCCAGACACTCGTTGGCCGTTATGTCGCTGACGGTGGTGAAGCAGTCCACATAGTGGGCGGTCTGCTTCTCAATGGAGTGCTTGCTCTGCATGTTCAGCTCCTCGGCCATCTGGTCACCGTTGTAAGCAAAAAGGTAGTCGTAGAGCGGTTTCTGGTTGCCAGCTATCGAACGGCCGATGCTGGTGGCGTGGGTGGTAAAGACGGTGCCGACCTGCGGCAACACCTTATTAATGTATAGCGCACCAAGTCCGCACATCCATTCGTTGGCGTGGTAGATAACGCGCTTGCCCACGAAGTCCTTGCCCATCCAGCGGCAGATGCTCTCCGTCACAAGGGCTGCAGCGTACGAGAACATGGAAGCCTCGTCGTAGTCGCCGTAGGCATGAAGCGAGTCCACGCGGTAGTTCTCCCACAGCCAACCGTATATCTCATTTTTCTGCTCAAAGTAAGGCTGGAAATCCACCAGAATGGCTACGGGCTTTCCCGGCACTTCCCAGCGTCCCACCTTCACGCGTAGCCCCTCCTCCTTCGCCTGCCATTGCCAGGCAGCCAGCAGCGAAGCCTCTTCATGAAAATAAGGATTGGGATTCTCGTGCCACACATCCGGGCCAATAAAGATAATTTTGTCGGGCATGGCTTCCTGAAGGGTCTTTGCGCGACTGGAGAGGACGGTATAAATACCCCCTACCTTATTGCATACTTCCCAGCTTGCCTCAAAGATAAAGTCAGGTTTTATTAATTCTTTTCCCATATTAACATACTTAACGGCCGCAAAGATACGTAAAAATATCAAAAAAGTCCATGATTTCCGCGTATATTTTTTCCATCTACTTCTTATTTATTGATATAGATTTGCTACCTTTGCCGAAAAATATGTTATCATGCCCATAAAACCCCAGTTTCACAAGTTCATGAAAAGGCTGTTGTCCACGGGCTTTCTCTCCCTGGTCACGGTAGCGGCCTTCGCCCAGCAGTCGCAAGAGGCCTTCTGTGGCCGGATGGACAACGACGAATATGAGGTCTACCTCCGCATCAACTTCCAAAAGCAGGACATCACCATCCCCGGACAGGAGATCTACGGGTCGCTGCCCGGCTATCTCGGCAAGAAAAACAACTCGTTCTGCTGGCCCATCACCACGGTGAAGAAGCACGGCGAGCATGAGATGCTGCTGACCATGGTCAACGACTACGGCAGCGAAGACCTCACGGCGACGCTCTCCCTGCAGCGCGACTCCACCTACGTGCTGAAACAGGTCAGCGGCAGCACCATCAAGGTGCCAAAGAACGGCAAATGGCAGAAACTGCCTAAGACTCTGGTGTTCCAGCGCGCCCGCTGAAAATCAGGGATGCCGTTTTCTCGGTTTCATTCGCTGCTGCGGCAGACAGAAGTGCACAACAACGGGCAGGTGGTCGCTATATCCCTTGCGGTAATGGAGACCGTTATACGTTCTGAACGGTTTCTTCCCACCGTATTTCTTGTCCTTTTCCAGCAGAAACGGCGCGTCGTTGACGTAACAGGATTTCAAATACGGGAGTAGCGCACCGCTCACGAAGACATGATCAATGCCCTGCCAGTGACCTTGATAGCGGTAGGAGGCCTTCGCCTCCCCGTAGTATCCACCGACGTTCTTGCTGACATTATGGTAGCCCGCCGTCTCCAGTGCTTCCAGCGGCGGACTGTCCGCCGTGTCGTTGAAGTCGCCCACGAAGATGATTTTGGCCTGCGGTGACTGGACGAGGATGTGGTCGCCCTCGGTCCTCATCCGCTGCAACACCGTGTTCCGCCAGGGCCTGGACTTCCGTTCGCCGCCCAATTTGCTGGGGGCATGCACTACAAACACGTGGAGCGTGTCGCCCGTGATGTACCGTCCCCTAACGTAGAGGATGTCGCGCGTGGGGCGGTGTCCCTTGTCGGGTTTCACCGTCAGATAATCGTAACAGATGGGACGGAAGATGCCCGGCTGATACAACAATGCCACGTCAATGCCGCGACTGTCGGGAGACTCCGTCATCAGCCAGTCGTAGCCCGCCATACGCAACAGGGTGCGCCGCGTCAAGTCGCGGAGCACCCTGTCATTTTCCACTTCCACCAGTGCCACCAGACTGGGAATCTCCATGCCGTCCGTTTCCGTAGAACAGGAGACGATGGTCTGTGCCACGTTGCGCAGCTTCTGCCAGTAGCGCTTCGGTGTCCATTTTCTCCGTCCGCCCTCCAGCCATTCCGTGTCCTGCTTCAGCGAGTCGTGTTCACAGTCGAAGAGGTTTTCACAGTTGAACCCCACCAAGGTGAGCCACGAGGTGACGAGAAATAGTCCGAACGACATAGGTGGCAGCAGATGGTATTATTTCGTCACGCGTTCAAGCCACTTGACCATGCCGAACATGACACCCATGGAGATGAGGCAGACGATGAGGAACACCGACCAGCACATCCATACGGGCCACTTGTTGTACATCAGCGGGCCAACCCACAACAGCAGGTTGCCCACGGCAGTGGCACCCAGCCAAAGTCCCTGGCAGAGTCCCTGCAGGTGTTTCGGCGCCACCTTAGAGACGAACGAGAGTCCCAGCGGCGAGATGAAGAGTTCAGCAACGGTGAGGAAGAAGTAAACCACGATGAGCACCCACGGCCCGGCCTTCAGTCCTTCCTTGGCGGCCTCGCCCATCATCTTGAAGTCTTCGGCAGAAGGATAGCTCTGCATCATGGAATAGACAGCGAGGAAGAGGTAGGCCAATCCGGCGATACCCATGCCATAGGCGATCTTGCGCGGCGTAGAGATTGCGCGTCCAGCGCGTGTCAGCGAGGAGAACACCCACATGATGACAGGTGTCAGCACGATGACGAAGAAGGGATTGACGGCCTGCCATATCTCCGGTGCGATGGTGTCGGTCACGACGAAGTCGCGCGCGAAGAGACTGAGCGACATACCATTCTGATGGAACGAGAACCAGAAGAAGACGGCAATGCCAAGGACGGCAAACAGGGCGAACATGCGCTGCTTGATTTCCGTAGCCATTTCCTGCTTCTCTACCTCGGTGTAGTCAACGGTCTGCACAGTCTCTTTCTTGCCCGGCGTGGGGAAGATGTTACGCGAGCAGACGAAGATAAACAGCGAGATGAGCATGGCCACCACCGAGGCGATGAACGAATAGTGGATGCCGGTGTTGAAGATATTCAGATAGTGGGAGCAAAAAGCCGTCAGGTCTCCTCCAGCCTGTCCGCCCACCTTCACGACCAGTTCACCGATGTTCTGCATGGCTTCAGCGGAGAGTGCCGTGCCCTGGTTAAGATACTGATGGCAGAGTGCGGGTAGCGAGGCATCGTACGTCAGGCTGTTGACCTGCAGCCACCAGGAGCGCAACAGGGGTGCGACGAAGGGAGCGACCAGTCCGCCAATGTTGATGAATACATAGAAAATCTGGAAGCCCGAGTCGCGCTGTCCCTTGGCGATGCGGAGCGCCTCCTCGCCTTTCTTGGCGGCCTCCGCCTCGAAGTTGTCGTACATCTGTCCGACGATGGCCTGGAGGTTGCCCTTGAAGAGTCCGTTGCCGAAGGCGATGAAGAACAGGGCCATGCAGGTGACGGGCAACAGCCAGGAGACATTGCCGGCGGTGGCTATGACAGGCACGGAGAGGATGACGTATCCCAAGGCCATGACGACGAGTCCCGTCATGATAGTGCCCTTGTAGTTCTGCGTGCGGTCGGCAATGATACCGCCCACAAGGCTAAGCACATAGATGCCGGCATAGAAGAAGGAGTAGATGACACCGCTTGTCTCGTCGGACAGGCCAAATTTGGAGCAGAGGAAGAGCACGAGCACGGCGTTCATGATGTAGTAGCCGAAACGCTCTCCCATGTTACTGAGCGCTGCGAGGAGCAGCCCTTTTGGATGGTTTTTGAACATAGGAATATTTGTTTGTTATTTGATTTTTGAATTGTTGGTTTTTATCACGTCGAAGAGGTAGGTGAGCTTGACGGCGATCTGTCCGAAGTTGGACTTTCCGAAATAGTCACTCTTGCTGTTGCCGTAGATATTGCCCAATCCGTAGTAGTAGCGTCCTTCAAGCAGGAAATGTCCCAACTTCGGGCGCGAATATTCCAGTCCGGCCCCCACGGCGATGCCGTAGTCGAACTTGTTTTCCACGGGCATGGACTCCTGTGCGTTGATATATGAGGAGCGCGGCTTCTCGGGTTCGTAGCCGTCGCGAAGGTTGGTGGAGGTCTTCTCGCTGAGGAAGAAGCCCACCTGCGGCCCCACCTGAAAGAAGCCCTGGAAGCCTCTGCGTTCGCGTCCCCATCCGAGCCGTGCCATGATGGGCACTTGCACGTAGCGCATCTGCCGTTCATAGTAGAGGGCGTTGGTGGGGTCATCGGCATAGTAACAGGGATTGTCGTTGGCATCGAGGATGTCCTCGCTCCAGCCAGTCTGCACGAGGTTGACCTCGGCAACGACGGCACAGATGCTCTTGAAATATTTCTCGCAGGTATAGCGCAGGGTGACGCCGGCAAGCGTTCCTGTCAACTGCTTCTGCGGCACGCGCGGCGAGAAGCCCACGGTGCTCATCGTCACTCCGCCACTGAGACCGACAGCCAGTTCGTTGCGGTAGTCGCCCACCTGTGCGCGGATGGACTGTGTCGTCAGGAGCAACAGGGCGGTGAGGACGGACAGCAGCATCCAGCGTGACATCGGTGTGAGGGTATGGTTTTTCTTCATGGTTGAATCATTGTTTTAGAGCTTCACGGTTTCCGTTTCTCCCTCTGTCGTGAAATGGACGAAGAGCGTAGCCCTGTTTTGGTATTTGCCACCGCTGATGCACTCGAAGCGCAGCGGGGTCTGTATAGGGGAATAGCCCACCGTGCCTTGCGCCCCCGTGAACTTGCTGCCGTAGAGGTGGATGCCCTTGATGAAGAAATAGGCATGGTCGAAACCGGTGATGGCGAAGCGCGGCAGGGCCTGCATCATATCGGCATGGAAGTTCCAGCGGTATTTGAGGTTGATACGTGCGGTCTTCTGCGACAGCGGGTCCATATAGAAGGTGGCAGGGATGTAGGTGTCGAAGCGATGGAAATTGTCAAGCTGGTACTTCGTGTAGAGCATCCACTCGGTATAGCCGAAAAGGGTAATCCGCAGGTCGGGATCGGTGGTCTTTAGGCTGTTGATGCGCGCCATGGCGACATTGAGCTGCGAGGAACGGCCGGTGTTGAGGACGACGACATTCTGCCGGTCTGTACGGAAGGCCTTGCGGAAGAGTTCCTCGCCCGACTTTAGATTGGTCACGGCGCAACTGATGCCGCGCGACTCCAGGCGACGGCGCAGTCCGAAGGTGAAGATGCCCTTGCGGCTGGTGGTGTCGTTGCAGTCGATGACAACGGTGTGGCAGTCGTGAAAGCGGCGAAGGAAGCCATCGATGTAGGTCTCGTTCAGCAGCTCAGGCGACTGGTACACCTGAAACACCTTAGAGTTGTCGGCCAGCTCGGGCGCATCAATGGAGAAGGGCACAAGGAGTTGGATGCCGTTCTTCTTGGCGAAGCGTGCCAGCGATGCGGCCATCTTGGAGTAGAGGGGACCGATGATGAGGTCGCGGTCGGCGGCATTGGGGTCTTTCAGAAAGGTATTGATGTCTGAATCCTCAGCCACGTTCCACGCCCGGATGTCGGTGGAGATGCCGTCAGCCCTAAGACTGTCGCAGGCCATAAGGACACCCCGATAGTATTCTGTCATGCGCTGTCCATCGCCGTTGTCGGCGTGGAGCGGCAGCATAATGCCGACGCGTACCAGGCGGTTGCCTGCCGAGGCACTCTTCTGCTGTGCCGATGCGGTCGTGACGAAGAGCGCGAGAAGCGGCAAGAGAAGGAGGCGACGCAGTGTTCCGTAGTTTTTTTCCATGCTTATTTTGGTCTTTCGGGCACAAAATTACAAAAAAAGATGCGGTAAATCTACATTTTTCCGTAATTTTGCACAAATTATTTGACCCATGACCTCAAAAGCAGTACGAACAACCGTCTTTTTCCTTGTTCTGTTTCTGACACAGCCCGCCTGCGCACAGACTGACGCTGACGGCGATGCGGCGGTGGAGAGCCAGCTGGAGATGCCTAACGCCTTCTCGCCGGACGGCGATGGTGTCAACGACATCTACCGGGCAAAATCTGGATACCGAAACATCACGTCGTTCCGCGCCACCGTCTTCAACCGCTGGGGACAGAAGCTCTACGCGTGGGAAGGCGTGGACGGCGGATGGGATGGCACGAGCGACGGACAGCCCGTCAAGAACGGAGTCTATTTCGTGCGCGTGACCGCCACGGGGGGCGATGGCAGACGCCACAACTTCCGAAAGGCGGTGACGTTACTGCGCGGGTCTGGTTCCAACGAAGAAACGAGATGAACACCGACGAGAAAATCAACGTATGGGGCGCGCGCGTCCACAATCTGAAGAACATCGACGTGGAGATTCCGCGCCATTCCCTGACCGTCATCACCGGACTGAGCGGCTCGGGCAAGTCATCGCTGGCCTTCGACACCATCTTTGCCGAGGGGCAGCGCCGCTATATCGAGACGTTCTCGGCCTATGCCCGCAACTTCCTGGGCGGTATGGAGCGGCCCGACGTGGACAAGATTACGGGACTGTCGCCAGTCATCAGCATCGAACAGAAGACGACAAACAAGAACCCACGCTCCACCGTGGGCACCACCACGGAGGTTTACGACTACCTGCGACTGCTCTTTGCACGCGTCGGCAAGGCGTACAGCTACGAGACGGGCGAAGAGATGGTAAAATACACGGAGGAGAAAGTGGTAGAGATGGTGGCTGCGGACTATGCCGGACGGAAGGTGCTGGTGCTGGCTCCTGTGGTGCGCAGCCGCAAGGGCCACTACCGCGAACTCTTCGAGAGTCTGCGCCGCAAGGGCTACCTGCACGTGCGCGTGGACGGCGAGGTGGTGGAGATGGTGCCGGACATGAAGGTGGACCGCTACCGAAACCACGACATCGAGGTAGTCGTTGACCGCCTGGCGGTGAAGGACGGCGACGACGAGCGGTTGCGGAAGAGCATCCGCACGGCCATGAAGCAGGGCGACGGCCTGCTCATGGTGATGGACTACGAGACGGGGGCGGTGAAGTATTTCTCGCGCCGTCTGATGTGCCCCACCACGGGCATCGCCTATAGTGACCCGGCACCGAACACATTCTCGTTCAACTCGCCGCAGGGGGCGTGTCCACGCTGCAAAGGACTGGGTTACATCCAGGAGATTGACCTGGAGAAAGTCATCCCCAACCAGCGGCTGAGCATCCACGACGGAGCCATTGCGCCCTTGGGCAAGTACAAGAACCAGATGATATTCTGGCAGATTGCAGCCATCCTCGACAAGTATGGCTGCACGCTGAAAACGGCCATGGAGGACTTGCCGGAGGAGGCTCTGTCTGAGGTGCTCTACGGCTCGCTGGAGCGCGTGCGTATCAGCCGTGAACTGATGCACACCTCCAGCGACTTCTTCACGGACTTCAACGGTGTGGTGAAATACCTGCACGACGTGATGGACGGCAGCGAACAGGCTGGTGCACAAAAATGGGCTGGACAGTTTCTGGCTGGGTGTACCTGTCCCGAATGCCACGGCCAACGACTCCACCGCGAAGCGCTGTCCTACCGCATCTGGAATCATAACATCTCGGAACTGGCCGACATGGACATCACCGAGCTTCGACTGTGGCTCGACCAAGCAGAGGAACACATGGACAGCCAACAGCAGCAGATTGCCGTTGAGATTATTAAGGAGATACGTACGCGACTGGATTTCCTGCTGGAGGTGGGACTGGGCTATCTCTCGCTTAACCGACAGGCCGCATCGCTCTCTGGCGGCGAGAGCCAGCGCATCCGACTGGCCACACAGATTGGATCGCAGCTGGTCAACGTGCTCTATATCCTCGACGAACCGAGCATCGGACTCCACCAGCGCGACAACGACTGCCTCATCCGATCGCTCAAGGAGCTACGCGATTTGGGCAATACGGTCATCGTCGTGGAACACGACCGCGACATGATGCTTCATGCCGACTACATCGTCGACATCGGTCCCAAGGCCGGAAGGAAGGGCGGCGAGGTGGTGTTTCAAGGCACGCCTACCGAGATGATGCACGCCGACACGCTCACCGCACGCTACCTTAAGGGGCAGGAGCCGCCACAGAACGGCCACCATCGCCCAGGCAACGGCCAGCAGCTGACGCTACGCGGCTGCAGCGGCAACAATCTGAAGCACATCGACGTGACCTTCCCACTGGGATGCCTCATCGTCATCACGGGGGTCAGCGGCTCGGGCAAGTCAACGCTCATCAACGAGACGCTCTACCCCATCCTCGCCAGCCACTTTTACCGCGCACTCCAGCCACCCATGCCCTACGACGGCATTGAGGGACTGGAGCACATCGACAAGGTGGTCAACGTGGATCAAAGTCCTATCGGGCGCACCCCGCGCTCCAATCCGGCCACCTATACGGGGGTATTCAGCGACATACGCACCCTGTTCGTCCAACTGCCCGAGGCACAGATCCGCGGCTACAAGCCGGGACGCTTCTCCTTCAATGTCAAGGGCGGACGCTGCGAGGCCTGCGGAGGCAATGGCTACAAGACCATCGAGATGAACTTCCTTCCCAATATCCAGGTGCCTTGCGAGGTGTGTCGCGGCAAGCGGTACAATCGCGAGACACTGGAGGTGAGATACAAGGGGAAGTCCATCGCCGACGTGCTCGACATGACGGTCAACCAGGCCGTCGAGTTCTTCGAAAACGTGCCCGACATCCTCCGCAAGATTAAGGCCATGCAGGAGGTCGGACTGGGATACATCCGCCTCGGACAGCCCTCCACCACCCTCTCCGGCGGTGAGAGCCAGCGCATCAAACTGGCCACCGAACTTTCCAAGCGCGACACGGGGAAGACCCTCTACATCCTCGACGAACCCACCACAGGACTGCATTTCGAGGACATCCGCATCCTCATGGACATCCTCCAGCGTCTCGTGGACCGTGGCAACACCGTCATCGTCATTGAACACAACCTGGATGTCATTCGCCAGGCCGACCATATCATTGACATGGGTCCCGAGGGTGGCCGTCAGGGCGGACTGGTGCTCTCCACAGGCACCCCCGAGCAAGTAGCCCAGAGAAAAAAGGGCTTCACGCCCCATTTCCTTCGCGAAGAACTTGGCAGAAGTTACTAAAATCAGATCGTTATTCCAATGAACCACTAAAAGATGAAAAAACGGACAAGATTTACCCTCCTGTTTGTATGGACCATCCTCCAGTTCTCCACCGTATGCGGCAGTCCATACGGCTCGACAGTCATGCAGGACACCTGGACGGCAGACGGTGCATGGTATCTGTCTCGGGACACCATCTATCCCGACAGACCGGACATTTTCTACCTCGTCTCGACCAACGTAATATCAACAACGGACAGCAACGGCAGGGAGATGTACCGCGCTCAGTTGAACGCGGCAGACCGACAGGTTCTCCATGCTGAAATGGCCTACGTTGAGGAGCATATCGCACAGCGCGACTGCAACTTCTTCGCGCCCTACTACCACCAGTTTACCTTCAACGCCATCAGCCTACCCGACAGTCTGTTCCAAACGGAATACAGGAAGGTGGCTGATGAAGTGTGTCGGGCCTTCGACCACTACATAACCCACATGAATCAGGGTCGACGGTTTGTCCTCGTAGGATTCTCACAGGGAGCTATGCTCGTACTTGACCTGCTGAGACACATGACCGATGCGCAGTACAGCCGCATGGTTGCCGCCTACACCTTGGGCTACCGCCTCACGGCAGAGGACAGGCAGTGCCGCCGTATCATACCAGCCACGGACGAGATTACACCGGGTGTCACCGTCTCCTTCAATTCCGTGCTCAGCAGAGAAGGCCGGTGGCCGCTCGTTGCAGAAGATGCCGCAAACAGCATCAATCCCGTGAACTGGAAGACAGACAGCACTGCGGCTACATTCACCTACGAAGGCAGTCGGCACACAGTCCGTCTCGACCCCGATACGCACCTACTCATCGTGGAGACAGACAAAGCCGATGATTATCGGCAGTGGAACGGTAATCCCGTCTTCCGAAGTGCAGGAGTCCACCCCGACTGTCTGCACCACTGGGATCTGCTGTTCTACACACCATTCATCCACGACAACATCTTGCAGCGTGCAAAGCGACTGACAAAGTAATTGTTGACGCACATTGACAACCTGTTTTGAGGACACATTAACTTCAAAGCCTTACCGTGATTTTCTTTTTTGCCGCACGACTTTCATTGTCAAGGCGGTTGAGGGCGGTGACGACATAGACGTAGCGGCCGGGGGCTTCACTGAGGGCATAGTGGCAGTCGGTGGTGACGGCCACGAGGTGGGAAGCATCCTCGAGGTTGACCTTCTCGCCCTTGTCGAAGCGATAGACGGCATAGCGGGCGGCCTCGTGCTGCCACTGTTTGCTCTTCGGGGCAGTCCAGAAAAGCACCTGCTGACCGTCGATGCGCAACGCCTTCAACTTACACACCTTCTTGGGTGCCTTGTCGCACAGATGAGGCATCAGGGGCTGGAGGGCCGGCGTGCGCCAGTAGTGCTGGCGCAGGGTCGTGCCGTAGTTGCCCACGTTGTCGACAACGGCCTTCGCATACCACAGCACGGTGCCCTGCACGCCCGGCAGTTCGCGGTGTAGCTGCATCTTGGCTGGCAGCTGGTTGCGCTGGGGCTGTTTCGGGTCGGGATATTTCACGGTGCGCTCCACATCCTCGCCGATGAAAAGGGGACGGGAGGAGGCATGATCGTTCCACCAGCGGATCAGTTCGGCATAGTCCGCCACCGGGTGGCCAATCTGCCAGTAGAGTTGCGGAACGGTATAGTCCACCCATCCTTGGTCGATCCACTTGACGATGTCGGCATAGAGGTCGTCGTAGTTCTGTAGACCGCACGTGCGACTGCCGTTCGGGTCGCTGGCCTGGTTGCGGTAGATGCCGAAGGGACTGATGCCGAACTTCACCCACGGCTTGACGCGATGGATGGTGGCATTGAGCTGTTCGATGAGCAAATCGACCTGATGGCGACGCCAGTCGCCCTGGTTGCTGAAGCCCTGTGGGTTCGCCTGAAACTGTGCCGCGTCGGGAATCTCTACGCCTGCCACGGGATAGGGATAGAAATAGTCGTCGATGTGCAGTCCGTCGATGTCGTAGCGGCTGACAATATCTTCCACCACACGACAGATGTAGTCGCGGTTCTCCTGCAAGGCGGGGTTCATCACCACCAGTCCGTCGTAGTTGAAGCTCCACTCGGGATGGCGTGCCGCCACATGATTGGCGGCGAGCCGATAGGCCGACTTGGTCTTAGCGCGGTAGGGATTGATCCAGGCGTGAAGCTCCATGCCGCGCTTGTGACACTCCGCAATCATCCATTGCAGCGGATCCCAGTAAGGCACGGGCGCCTTACCCTGTACACCGGTGAGGAAATGGCTCCACGGTTCGATGTCGCTCTGGTAGAGGGCGTCGCAGGCCGGGCGCACTTGGAAGATGATGGCATTGGCACCGTCTTTCTGCAGTTCATCGAGCTGCCGGGACAGCGTCTGCTGCATCTGCAGCGTGCCCATACCCTGAAACTGGCCGTTGACACACTGTATCCACGCTCCGCGAAACTCGCGCTTGGGCGACTGCGCCGCAGCCCCTACGGACAGCAGCAAGAGGAGGAGGACGAAAAGGTTATAGATCTTTCTCATTGTTTCCTGTGTTCTGTATCGGTAAAGTAATCTTTCTTCTGTTTGCGCGCCTCGTCGATGGACTGCAACTGCTGCTGTTGCTGACGGTAGTCGTCGCGGAGATGGCGATAGCGTTCGTCCAAACCGTTGGCCAGCAGCGCCTTGCCGTTGTCGTCCATCAGCTTGGCAGCGACCGTTGCGTTCTGCGACGCATCCTTCATCCACACCACGGGGCCGCCATAGACCGGCGCAATCTTCAAGGCGACGTGCAACTCGCTGGTGGTCGCCCCGCCTATCATGATGGGGATATCGAGACCGGCGCGTGCCATCTCGCGCGCCACGTTGACCATTTCTTCCAAGCTCGGCGTTATGAGGCCAGACAGCCCGATCATGTCGACCTGTTCCTTGATGGCCTTGGCCACAATCTGTTCGGCAGGCACCATCACGCCCATGTCAACAATCTCATAGCCGTTGCAGGCCATCACCACGGCCACGATGTTTTTCCCGATGTCGTGGACATCACCCTTCACCGTGGCCAGCAACACCTTGCCGGCCTTGCGTCCGTTGCCGGCCTTCTGCTGTTCGATGTAAGGCTGGAGGATGCTGACGGCCTGCTTCATGGTGCGCGCCGTCTTGACCACCTGAGGCAGGAACATCTTGCCCTGTCCGAACAGCCGCCCCACCTCGTTCATCCCGGCCATCAGCGGTCCTTCGATGATGTCCACGGCACGGGGGTACTGTCCGAGGGCTTCCTCCAAATCGGCAGGCAGATAGTCACCGATGCCCTTGACCAAGGCATGTTGCAGCCGATGCTGCACGTCTTCATTACGCCACTGTTCTTGCGGCGAGGGTCCGGCACTGGCTGACGCAGGAACCTGCGCACCCTGTGCCTGCTGCTGCGAAGCCAGCCGGTCGGCCAGCCGTATGAGGGCATCGGAAGCCCCTGCGTGGCGATGGAGAATCACATCCTCAATGACCTGCAACTCCTCTGCCGGAATGTCGGAATACTGCACCTTCGTGGCGGGATTGACAATGCCGAAATCCATGCCGTGCTGTATGGCCTGATAGAGAAACACGGCGTGCATGGCCTCACGAATGTAGTTGTTGCCGCGGAAGGAGAACGAGAGGTTGCTGACACCGCCGCTGACGTGTGCTCCGGGCAGGTTCTGGCGAATCCATGCCGTGGCGCGGATGAAGTCGAGGGCATAGCTGTCGTGCTCCTCCATGCCCGTGGCCACGGCCAGCACGTTCGGGTCAAAGATAATGTCGAGCGGATGGAGACCCACACGTTCTGTGAGAATACGATACGACCGTTGTGCGATCTCGATGCGTCGTTCGTAGCTGGTAGCCTGTCCCTGTTCGTCGAAGCACATCACCACGACGGCAGCACCGAAGCGTTTCACGTCCTGCGCGTGGCGGATGAAGGTTTCCTCGCCCTCCTTGAGCGAAATGGAGTTGACGATGGCCTTGCCCTGCACGCACTGGAGTCCGGCGGTGATGACCCTCCAGTCGGACGAGTCAATCATGACGGGGACGGCGGCAATGTCTGGCTCGGCAGCAATGCGGTTGAGGAAATTGACCATCTCGCTCTTCGCGTCGAGCAGTCCGTCGTCCATATTGATGTCAATGACGAGGGCGCCGTCTTCCACCTGCTTGCGGGCAATGGCCACAGCCTCATCATACTGTTTCTCCTTGACAAGGCGCAGAAACTTACGCGAGCCGGCCACGTTGCAGCGCTCGCCGACATTGACGAAGCGCACTTCGGGAGTAACCTCCAGCAGTTCCAGTCCACTGAGCTGCATATAGGGAGAAGGGGCGGCAGGCTGGTGGGGCTGTTTCCCCTCAACCATCGGCAGATATTGCGCGATGAACTGCTCGTCGGTGCCGCAGCATCCACCGATGATGTTCACCAACCCCTCGTTGACCATGGCCGCCATCTTCGGCGCCATCGACTGGGGCGTCTCATCGTAGAGTCCCATGGAGTTCGGGAGTCCGGCATTGGGATAGGCACTAATATAATAAGGTGCGCGACGGGCCAGCTGACGGAGGAACCCGATCATCTGGTCTGCGCCGAACGAACAGTTGAGACCGACGGAGAAGATGGGGTAGCCGCTGATGCTGGCCAGGAAAGCCTCGAGCGTCTGACCGCTGAGCATGCGCCCTGCGAGATCGCTGACGGTGGCACTGACCATGATGGGCAATGCCTTCTCTCTGCGTTTCGTCACCGTCATGGCCGCGTCGATGGCCGCCTTGGCGTTCAGCGTGTCGAAGACGGTCTCGATGAGTAGCGCATCCACGCTCCCTTCCACGAGGGCATCCGCCTGTTCAATGTAATCCTCCAAGAGCTGGGCGTAGGTCAGTTCGCGGGCGGCAGGGTCGCTGACATCGGGCGACATAGAGCACATCTTGTTGGTGGGACCGATGCTGCCCGCCACAAAGCGCGGTTTGTCGGGCGTAGAGTATTCGTCGGCCATACGCCGTGCAAGGCGTGCTCCCTCCAGTGCCATGCTGCGGCAGAGATGCTCCATGTGGTAGTCGGCCTGCGAGATGCGCTGGGCGTTGAAGGTGTTGGTGGTGATGATGTCTGCACCGACGGCCAAATATTTGCGGTGGATGTCCGCGATCACGTCGGGACGCGTCAGGTTGAGGATATCGTTGTTGCCGCGCATCTGTCCGTCATAGCCGTCGCAGACGTCTCCCCGGAAATCTTTTTCCCCGAGTCCGTACTTCTGGATCATAGTCCCCATAGCTCCGTCGAGCACGAGGATGCGTTGCGCTGCTGTTTCCTTCAGTGTGGCCATCAATAGTGTTTCATTGCGCGATCCATTTCCCTGCGGTCTTCCTTTTCCTTGAGGGTCTGCCGCTTGTCAAACTCCTTCTTACCCTTGCAGAGCGCGATGTCCATCTTGGCCCGTCCGTGGTTGTCAATGAACACGAGGAGGGGCACGATGGTGTAGCCCGTCTGCTTGGTGGCGGCCTGCAACTTCTGTATCTCGCGCTTGGTGAGCAGCAGTTTGCGGTCGCGCTTCATCTCGTGGTTGTTGTACGACCCGTAGAAATAGGGCGACACATTCATGCCCTTCACCCATATCTCGCCGTTGTGGATGAAGCCGTACGTGTCCACCAGACTGGCCTTGCCGAGCCGGATGGACTTGATCTCCGTGCCCGTCAGCACGATGCCTGCGGTGTAGGTCTCGATGAAGAAATATTCAAACGAAGCCTTCTTGTTGCGGATCTGCACGGGACTTTTCTTCCGTATCTTCTCGTCGTCTTTGTTCATGGCGTCGTCGTTTCGTTGGTCACTGCGGCAAAATTGCCAATATGCTGGTCGATGTAGGTAGCGATTTGCGCCGTCCACTCCTCCTCCTGTTCCACAAAGACATCGTCGAGGGCATCGAATGCCGGCATTTGTTCGAAGAGTGCCATAAACTCCTCGTCGCTATAGTCACGCTCGATCGTCTCACGGTGTTTCCCATACAGGATGTTCGCCTTGTTTACGAGCTTGGACAGCTCGGACAAGCCCCAGAGCCTAACGGCCTTGGCAAAGGGATTCCTGAAGATGAACGGACCGTAGCCGTTGTGAATCAACTGCACGAAACCGCCGTCCATCACCTCCTCGTGGAGGGTTTCCCAAGCCAGCAGTGTAATCTGGTCGGCATTGAGCTGCGGCATGTTGTCTGCCGTCAGCGGGCCGCCGATGGTCTCGTGGATGGCTTCGAGAAAGGCGTGGACAAAGGCATCCATGCCCTGCCCTGCCGCCTGCTGCAGCGTCTGGTCGCTAATCTTTACTGCGTTCGACATATTCTTTTCTTCATTGTTTTACGCTTGGAGACCGCCTTGGACTATTCGTCCTGATAGGCCTCTTCGCCAATCTGCTCGCGCGCACCGATGGTCAGTTTACGCAAGTCGTAATAGGAACCGTTATAAATGTTGAAGTCCACATCCCCTCGAATACCAGGCAAGCGTCCCGCATCGGTGTGCTGCCAAAATTTCCAGTCTCCTTGATATTCCACCTTGTCCACATAGTAGTGGGCTATCCAGTAGGGATACTGATCGAAGACGGGGTCGCTGAGATAGCGCATCTTGAACTTGTAGTACGTGTAGATGATGGGCTTGACCCCATACGCGTCCTCCACCAACCGCAGCCAGAGCAGGATGCTCTCCTTGAAGGCCTCGTCGGTCTGGTTCTGTGGTTTCCTTTCCACATCGAGCACGGGCGGCAAGTCGCCGTTGCCTAACTTCACCTCCTTGATGAAGTGTTCGGCCTGGGCCTTGGCCGACGATCGCATACTGTAGAAATGATACGCGCCACGGGTAAAGCCGTGTTCGCGCGCCTGTTCGAAGTTGTCGCGGAAGTTACGGTCTATCAGACTGGCTCCCTCCGTAGCCTTGATCATCACGAAACGGATGGGATAATGGTCTATCTTGCCGTTGTCGCGCAGTTCCTTCCAGTTGATCTTGCCTTGATGGTGGGAGATGTCAATGCCGTGAATCTCATAGCCCTCGGGATAGCTGATGTCGCCGAACAGCGCACGCCACCGGAAGCCAAACGGACTCACGAAGATGTAATAGAAAAACCACACATATGCCGCCACAAGTAGCAAGCCACCAAGCCACCAAGACCAGCCTGGCACACGGTGGGACAAACGCGCGAAGAGCCCTGGCCGCTTGCGGCGGACAGGACTCGATACGCGTCTCTTGTGTTGCTTCTTGTGGGGAGTAGGCATACGCTGTTATCAGGCCTGCTCCAAAGCCAAGGTCTTTGTGGGCTGGTCACACACTTCCGTCGGTCCCCAATACTGGATAGGACCGGGATAGACGTAGGCCGTCTCCTTCGCCCACTGTTCGCGATGGGCAGCGAAGAACTTGAAGGGAGCACCATCCAGTTCGACGAGGGCCTTGCGGATGACGGGCTTGTTCTTGCCGTTGCGCCGTTCGATGTTCATCATCATCGTGATGGGCACACCGCCGGCCACCCACTCTGCAGCAGGCGCTGTCGTGTTCTTGATGATAGACATATAACCCGTCTTTCCGTTGGCAATCAGGCACGTGGCATTGAAGCCCAACGAGTAACAGTAGTCGGCATCGTAGTTGGACGGAGCGGCGCAGCGTCCTTCGTAGCCGAAGAAATGATGCTGTGCAGCGAACTTGCCGCAGTACTTGCCTTCCTTCTTCCAGCCGCCCAACTTGTCGGCAACCATGCGGGAGAGCAGTTTCTCGGTCTCGATGAGCGACACCTGCACATTGCCGTGGGGGTCGCGGTCCAGACAAAGCTGACGGGCCACGTCGTCGGGCAGCGACTCCAGCACGGCGAGGTTGTCCTTGGCAATGGCACCCTTCACGAAGGCAATCTGCTCCTCTGCACCAGCGAAAACACGAGGCTCGCCCGTTGTGGGGTCTGTCAGCACCTCGTTCAGTTCAGCAATGAGTTTCTTGATGGCAGGAATGAATTCGATGAGTCCTTCGGGAATCAGCACCGTACCGAAGTTGTTGCCTTCGGCAGCACGGGCCACCACCGCATTGGCGATATAGGTCACCACATCGTCGAGTGACATCTCCTTGGCTTCCACTTCCTCGGAAATCAAACAGATGTTGGGCTGTGTCTGCAGGGCACACTCCAAAGCGATGTGGGAAGCCGAGCGTCCCATCAGCTTGATGAAGTGCCAGTATTTGCGTGCGGAGTTGCAGTCGCGCTCAATGTTACCAATCAGTTCTGAGTAGGTCTTGCAGGCCGTATCGAAGCCAAACGAGGTCTCGATCTGCTCGTTCTTCAAGTCGCCGTCGATGGTCTTCGGGCAACCGATCACCTGTACGCCGTATTTCTTGGCGGCATAGTATTCGGCCAGCACGCAAGCATTGGTGTTGGAGTCGTCGCCACCGATGATGACGATGGCCTTGATGCCGAGCTCACGTAGTATCTCAATGCCCTTCTCAAACTGGTCTTCCTTCTCCAACTTGGTACGTCCGGAACCGATGATGTCAAAGCCGCCCGTGTTGCGGTATTCGTCCATGATGTCGGCGGTGATTTCCATATAGTTGTGGTCCACCAGACCGCCGGGGCCGAGGATGAAACCATACAGCTTGTTTTCGGGGTTGAGGGCTTTTACACCGTCGAAGAGACCAGAAATGACATTGTGGCCACCGGGAGCCTGTCCACCGGAAAGAATGACGCCGACATTGAACGACGGGCATGCAACGGCTTCACCCGGTTCAAAGGTGATGACGGGCATCCCGTAGGTGTTGGGGAACAAGGCCTTGATTTCGTCTTGATTTCCTACTGACTGTGTTGCTGTGCCTTCAACAGCCTTCACAGGGCCCTGCAGGGCTTTCGGCAACTTGGGCTGATAGGCAGCCCTTGCCACTTGCAATGCACTTTTTTCCATGTGTCTTTTCTTGTGTTTATTTTTTATTGAACAATGTGTCTTTTGGGGTTACAAAATTACTCATTTCCACCCAAAAATAAGAAGGATAAAAACAAAAATAACCATTTTAATATTTTTTTCAACAAGAAACGTGGCGGTTTGGAATATTATCCGTATCTTTGAGCACTAAAAGAGAAACATCACCATTACAAGGAGGTATAACAATATGGCAAACAAACGAGAACTAAAAAAGAAAATCAACCTGATTTGTGACGAGTTGTACATTGACCTTATCGCGGCATCGCTCTACGGCGACACGCACGACGAAAGGACTTTTTCCAATATACTGAGCGCCATCCACAAGTTGCAGGACAATGCGCTCAGCCGCATTTCGCACCCCGAACCGGGGTTGAACGCCCACAAGTATTTCAATGACGTCAAGGCACAGTTCAAGGCGCAGGCACTGGAAATGGCTGAACAAATCAACAATCTCTGAACCTGCTTATGTGGAAATCATTTTGCAACTGGCTGTTATATCAACGCCTGGGGTGGACTGACGACATCACGGAGGTTCACCCCGAGAAGTACATCATCTGCCTGGCTCCGCACACCAGCAACTGGGACTTTCTGATAGGACAATTGTACGCCGGAGCAAAAGGGCTTCAGTGCAATTTCTTGATGAAGAAGGAGTGGTTCTTCTGGCCACTCTCCGTCCTTTTCCGTCATTTGGGCGGCATCCCCGTCTATCGCACGAAGCACACCAGCATGACCGACAACCTGGCCGACTATGCCAAGAAGGCGTCCACCTTCCACCTCACCATCACGCCGGAAGGAACGCGGTCGCCCAATCCAGACTGGAAAAAAGGATTTTATTATATTGCCCTGAAGGCCGGCATCCCGATCCTGCTCTATGGCGTAGACTACGAGAAACGGCACATCCAGTGCACGAAAACCATCATTCCCACAGGGGACATCGAAGGACAGATGCGCGAGATAAAACGGTATTTCAAGGATTTCAAAGGAAAGAAACCCGAGAATTTCTGCATAGGAGATGTAGAATGAAAAGATTGACCTTGTTACTTTCGCTCCCGTGGCTGCTGACCGCGGGAATGACAGGACAAACGGTTGACGAGACATCCTTGCGCAATCGTCTGGAGACGTATTTCACCCATTACAAGCCCGTCGGGGCGCAGTTTTCAAGGCGCGCCCACCTATCCTCCTGCGAGATTGACACCACTGGGAGAAGCATCCGCATACTGGCCGATGCCACTTTTGCCGAACAGGCTTTCACGCCACAGTCGGTGACACGCATCGAAGAGGACATCCGCCAACTGCTGCAAGAATCTTATGCCGACTACACCCTCTCCATCTGCACCCACGACAGAGATATCCACACCCTAATCCCCAACCGTCTGAAGGAAGCCCCCGACACCACGCGGCAATGGAACGCCATCGACTATCAAGGAGCACCATGGGTCAAGAACGTGTCGTCCCCACTCCACCCCTCCCGTGGGCTTGAAGGCCGGCACGTGGCCCTGTGGGCCAGTCACGGCTATTACTACAACATCGAGAAAGGGAAATGGAACTGGCAGCGCCCCCGTCTCTTCGCCACCAGCGAAGACCTGTACACCCAAACGATCGTGGTGCCTTATCTCATCCCGATGTTGGAAAACGCTGGAGCGGTGGTCTTCACGCCGCGCGAACGGGCGTGGCAGAAGGACGAGCTCATCGTGGACAACGACTCTCCGGGCGACAGCTACACTGAAACCGTAGCCGGACACCGGTGGAAGACGACTCCGGACAGTGGATTCGCCCTGCATCAAGAACCTTACACAGACGGAGAGAATCCCTTCCGAGCGGGTACGGCACGCTACGTGAAGACCTCGGACGACAAGCCGCACTACTCGCTGGCCAGCTACCAGCCGACCTTTCCACATACGGGGCAGTACGCCGTCTATGTCAGCTACCAGACCCTGCCGCGCAGCGTGGACGATGCCTGCTACACGGTCTGGCACAGAGGAGAGCGTACCGAGTTCCGCGTGAACCAACGCATGGGTGGAGGCACGTGGGTCTATCTGGGCACGTTCGACTTCGACGCAGGTTTCAGCGAGTTCAACCGCGTCACCCTTTCCAACCACAGTGCGTGCAACGGCGTGGTCACGACCGATGCCGTCCGCTTTGGCGGAGGAATGGGGAACATCCAGCGCGGCGACTCCGTCAGCGGAATGCCGCGGGCACTGGAGGGCTCACGCTATTATGCCCAGTGGGCAGGCATGCCCTACGCTGTCTATAGTTCGAAGAATGGACAGGACGACTACGGCGACGACATCAACGCACGCTCCAATATGGTCAACTACTTGACAGGCGGTTCCCCCTATCTGCCCGACAGCGTGGGACTGGGCGTTCCCTTCGAGCGATCGCTGGCCGTCCACTCAGATGCTGGCCACCGCCGCGACGGACGCACGCTGATTGGTTCGCTAACCATCTGTACTACGGACTACAACGATGGATTGTTAGGCAGTGGCATCTCGCGACTGGCCTCGCGCGACTATGCCGATGCGCTGCTGGATGGTGTCGTCAATGACCTTCGGAATACATACGGACAATGGAACCGCCGCGAAATCTACGACCGCAACTACTCGGAGACGCGACAGCCCGAAGTGCCGAGTGCCATCATCGAGACGCTCTCGCACCAGAACTTTGCCGATATGCGCTATGCACTCGACCCCCATTTCCGCTTCACCCTTGCACGGTCGCTCTACAAGACCACGCTGCGCCACATCTGCGAGATGCACGGCAGAGACTACGTGGTGACACCGCTGGCGCCCACACATTTCCGCATCAGCTTGAACGAACAGGGCGTGGCTCGTTTGGAATGGGATGCCGTGAACGACCCGCAAGAGCCAACAGCCGCCCCGACGGGATACATTATATATAGATGTACGGAAGGAATGGACTTTGACAACGGAACGATTGTCATGGGTAGAAACAGCTATGAGGTGCCGCTCGAAGCCGGACTGCTCTACCATTTCAAGGTGGCGGCCATCAACGACGGAGGACGGAGCTTCACCACCGAGACGCTGTCAGTCCTCTATCATCCGAACGCTAAAGAGACCGTCCTTGTGGTCAACGGCTTCCACCGCCTGTCCTCCCCTGCCGTACGGTTCACCAACACGGAGCAGGGCTTTGACCTCAATGAAGACCCGGGTGTCACCCGTGGCCCAATGCCCGGATGGAGCGGACGACAGCAGGTATTCAACGCCAACAAGAAGAACCACGGGAGTAGCGGCAGCGAACTGGAGGGCATGTTCTTGGCAGGCAATGATTTCAACTCGGTCTGCACCCATGCCCGGGCTATTGCTGCGGCGGGCGAATACAACATCGTGAGTGCTTCGGTCAATGCGGTAGAGAGCAAACAACTCGCACTGAAACCCTTCTCCGCCGTTGACCTCGTATTGGGTCTGGAATGTGACGACGGCCACAGCCTGGTGGCATACAAGGCGATGAAACCCGCTTTGCAGCAACTGTTGCGTCAATACACCAGCGACGGCGGTTCGCTGTTGGTCAGCGGTGCCTTTGTCGGTACAGACATGCAGACCAGCCGCGAGAAGAAAATGCTTGCCGAACTCCTTAAATGCGAAAGTGCACGGCCCTACCGGGCAGAGAACGACTCGGTGAAAGGGTTGGGCATGGTCTTCAACTTCTATCATCAGATGAACGAGGAGCACTACGCCGCAGTGTCTGCCGACGTGATAAGTCCCATCGGAAAGGCTTTCTCCGCCATGTGCTATGCCGACGGACAGTCTGCCGCCGTGGCCTATCCGGGCGACGACTACCGTGCACTGACCATCGGATTTCCCTTTGAATGTATCAAGAGCGAGGAAACGCGCTGTTCCATCATGCGCGGCATCCTCCAGTTTCTCATCCAAAAACCATAAAACGCAAAACCATGTACAAAATCCAAAGCAACCCCTCAGGCACTCGTAGCATTGACATCAGCGAACAGCACCTCGAAACCATCGAGAAGTATCAACTCTTCCGCGATCTCATCGACTCCAACGGATACATCGACGAACCAGTGCTCGACAAACTCAAATTGAACATCCGCGCACTGCTGGAATCGGACGCCACGACGGATAAGGCACTTCTTGACCTCTGTCTCGATGTCATCTACCATCCCAATATGAAAGCCTTCGGACTGCAACAGCTCATCCTGCTGTTCATCAACTGGAAAAACCGGGAAAAAGACACGCTCGGCGTAGACTCTGCCATCATGCAGGGTACGCCTCTCAACTGATACACCCATACCTTGGCAAACGAAAAATACTTACTGACAGACTTCCTTCCGACGACGAAGAAGGAAGTGGAACTACGCGGTTGGACGGAACTGGACGTCATCCTGTTCAGCGGCGACGCTTATGTGGACCATCCGTCATTCGGGGCTGCCGTCATCGGACGGACGCTCGAAGCGGCAGGATATAAAGTGGCGATCGTGCCGCAACCCGACTGGCACGGCGACTTCCGCGATTTCAAGAAACTGGGACGACCGCGGCTGTTCTTCGGCATCTCACCGGGGTGTATGGACTCCATGGTCAACAAATACACGGCCAACAAGCGACTGCGCTCCGAGGATGCCTACTCCCCCGACGGTCGCCACGATGTGCGCCCGGAATATCCCACCATCGTCTACAGCAGGATTCTGCGCCAGCTCTTCCCCGACGTGCCCATCGTGCTGGGAGGCATCGAGGCCTCCCTGCGGCGACTGACCCACTACGACTATTGGCAAGACCGGCTCCGCCCCTGCCTGCTCTGCGATGCACCGGCAGACCTCATCTCCTACGGGATGGGTGAGAAAACCATTCTTGAGATAGCCCGGAGTTTGGACGAGGGGAAACCCGTTGCGGCACTCCACGACTTGCCGCAGATTGTCTATCTGACCCACCGCAACGACTTCGCGAAGTCCATCAGCGAACAGGACATCATGCTCCACAGCCATGAAGAATGTCTGCGCGACAAGCGGAAACAGGCCGAGAACTTCCGACATATCGAAGAGCAGTCGAACATGATGCACGCACGGCGACTTGTTCAGGCCGTGGGCAATCAGTTTGCCGTGGTCAACCCGCCCTATCCGCCCATGACCTCCGAAGAACTGGATGCCTCGTTCGATCTGCCCTATACACGCCAGCCACACCCAAAATACAACGGCAAGCGCATACCGGCCTACGAGATGATCAAATTCTCCGTCAACATCCACCGTGGATGTTTCGGTGGCTGCGCCTTCTGCACCATCTCGGCGCATCAGGGAAAGTTCATCGCGTGCCGCTCCAAACAGAGCATCCTCCGCGAGGTGAAAAAGATTACGGAAATGCCGGACTTCAGGGGCTATCTCTCCGACCTTGGCGGTCCCTCCGCCAATATGTACGGCATGCACGGACGCAATCTCAACGCCTGCGCGAAATGCAAACGTCCCAGTTGCATCCATCCGCAGGTCTGTCCCAATCTGAACACGGACCACACCGCCCTACTCGACATCTACAGGGCCGTTGATGCCATGGATGGTATCAAAAAGAGTTTTATCGGCAGTGGTGTGCGCTACGACCTCATCCTGCATCGCAGCAATGACGAGCACTGCAACAAGGCCGCCATGGAGTATGCCCGCGAACTCATTACGCGCCACGTCAGTGGGCGGTTGAAGGTGGCACCAGAACACACCAGCGACAAGGTACTGCAACTGATGCGGAAGCCATCGTTCCGACAGTTCAACGACTTTAAGCATCTCTTTGAACGCATCAATCGGGAAGCGCATCTCAACCAACAGATTATTCCCTATTTCATCTCCAGCCATCCAGGGTGTACTGAGGCCAACATGGCCGAGCTGGCCATTCTGACCAAACGTCTCGATTTCCGACTAGAGCAGGTACAGGACTTCACCCCTACGCCAATGACGGTGTCTACCGAGACGTGGTACACGGGCTTCGACCCCTACACGCTCCAGCCCGTCTACAGCGCACACAGCCAAAAAGAAAAACTGGCTCAGCGCCAGTATTTCTTCTGGTACAAACCCGAAGAGCGCAGAGCCATCATGCAGAGCCTGCGGCGCATCGGTCGCCCAGACCTCATCCGGGAACTCTGTCCTTACGGCCGATAGCCCTCACAGTGCCACGGCCTTGTTCAGCAAGTAATAGTCAAGGATGGTCATGGCCGCCATGGCCTCGACAATGGGCACGGCACGCGGCAACACACAGGGGTCATGACGGCCACGGACGGAGAGTGTAGTGGGATTTCCAGCAGCATCCACCGTCTGTTGTTCGTGTAGAATAGTAGCAACGGGTTTGAAAGCGACACGGAAGTAAATGTCTTCTCCGTTGCTGATGCCGCCCTGAATGCCGCCACTGTGGTTGGTCTGCGTCGTGACGCGGCCTTCACGACTGACAAAGCGGTCGTTCTGTTGCGAACCGCGCGAGGACACACAGCCGAAGCCCTCGCCATATTCAAATCCCTTAGCAGCATTGATGCTCAGCATGGCTGCGCCAAGGGCGGCGTGCAGTTTCCCGAATTCAGGCTCGCCCAGTCCTGCCGGGCACCCCTTCACCACACACGAAATAACGCCGCCCACCGTGTCGCCGTCTTCCTTCACAGACATAATCAGACGTTCCATGGCTGCTGCTTTCTCGCTGTCGGGACAGCGCACGGCATTGCGCTCACGCAGGCTGAGGTCATAGTGCGTATAGTTGTGCTCCAAACGAATGTCCCCTACCTGCGAGGTGTACGCTTCCACACTGATGCCCAGTTGGCGCAGGGCCATCTTGGCCAGTGCGCCGCCCACCACACGGGCAATGGTGATGCGCGCCGACGACCTACCGCCGCCGCGATAGTCCCTCACCCCGTATTTCTGCTGGTAGGTATAGTCGGCATGCGACGGACGGAAAGCGTCACGCAGGTTGTCGTAGTCCGACGAGTGCTGGTTGGTGTTTCGCACCATAAAGGCAATGGGGCAACCCGTGGAATGCTGTTCGAAAACTCCACTGAGCAACTCCACACGGTCGGCCTCCTGTCGGGCCGTGGTTATCTTGCTCTGTCCCGGTCGCCGACGGTTCAGTTCCTGCTGTATGAAGGCCGTATCAATCAGTATGTCGGCCGGCATGCCGTCCACCACTCCGCCTACAGCCTCCCCGTGGCTCTCGCCAAACGTGGTCAGCGTGAAAAGATGTCCAAACGTATTTCTCACCTTGCAAGTCGTTTGAAGGGTCAGTCCTCATGACAATGTCCACCGCAACCACAGTCACCGCAGTCGCAATGTCCGCCGCAACTGCACTCGCCACCGCTCAGATGGGCGATCAACTGCTTCACTTCTTCTTCCGTGGCATCGCGGTTTTCCAGTATTTCCCCCTCGAAATGGAGGGTTTTCCCAGCAAGGGGATGGTTCATATCAAGCGTGACCTTTTCGTCGTCCATCTCCACAACACGCGCATAGAAACGCTGTCCTTCCGCATTCTGCAGGGGCACGATAGCATCCGTGTAGACGTGCTCGTCGTCGAACTTTCCATCAATGCAGAACACCGCGCGATCCACCGTCGTCACCTGCTGCGCATCGTAATCCCCATAAGCCTCCTCCTTGGAGAGCGAGAAATCAAATTTGGCACCCTTCTCCATGGCCGTCACCTTCTGTTCAAAGGCATCAAGGGCGAATCCAAATCCGCTGATAAAGTGGAATGGTTTGTCCACCGTAGTCGCCTCCACCAGTTCTCTTTCATGGTCGCCGTACACATAGAGCTTGTAGGAAAGGGCGATGCATTTGTTTGTAGCGCTATTCATATCTTAACTATTAAATGTTTCCACTTGCAAAGGTACGAATAAGTGAGAGAAATACAAAAGGAAAGCTCGCTTTCTTTTTGTATTAGTCCTATTTCTGGCCATTGCAAATCACTAAGGTCAGACGATGTTGACTTCGGGCAGGATGGTGATGCCGAACTTCTGCAGCACATCCAGCTGGATGCTGTGACAGAGGGCTACGATTTCCGCGCCTGTGGCTCCACCCCGGTTCACCAGCACCAGTGCCTGACGGTCGTGCACGCCGACGCGCCCCACCGTCCTTCCCTTCCATCCACACTGGTCTATCAGCCATCCGGCCGGAATCTTCTCATGCTCGGCATCAACCGTATAGTGAGGCATATCGGCATATTGGCGGGCCAACTGCTCGTATTGGGCACGCGGAACGACGGGATTCATAAAGAAGCTGCCGGCATTGCCCACAACCGACGGGTCGGGCAGTTTCTCCCGGCGAATGGCGATGATGACCTCGCGCAACGCATGGGCTGTAGGATCGGTAATGTGGCGACGCTCCAGTTCACTGCGGATATTGCCGTAGTCGAGCCTGGGCTGGAAGACGGACGAAGTGCGGTAGGTGACTCGGGTGATGAGGAAACGGTTCTTCCACTCGCCCTTGAAGCGGCTCTGCCGATAGGCATACTGACAGTCCCGGGCGGCAATCTGCCGCACCTGCCCCGTGGCAATCTCCACCGCCTCCACGGTTTCTATCAAGTCCTTAGCCTCCACGCCATAGGCCCCGATGTTCTGCACGGCGCTGGCTCCCACGTCGCCGGGTATCAGTGAAAGGTTCTCGCAACCGAAGTGGTCGTGGTCCACACAATAGTCCACCACATCGTCCCACACCTCACCGCTGCCACAATGCAGGCAGTCGCCCTCCACGCGGATGCCCCGGATGGCGGAGCGCACAACGATGCCCTTGAAGTCCTGCGTCAGCAGGAGGTTGCTGCCGCCGCCGATGATGAGAAACGGCTGCGCCGTCTTCCGAAGTACTGCAGCCACCTGCTGCGCCTCCTCCACCGTCGCGTATTCCAGAAAGCGGTCGCAAAGGGCATCGATGCCGAAGGTGTTGTGGTCTTTCAGACTGTAGTTGCAGAAATCTTTCATATCTCACTCTTGTTTTGGTCTCGGGTCAGGTAGACAGTTTGGACAGCATCCACTGGCCATCCTCCAGACGGAAGGTCAACTCCGTCTCCAAGCCGTTGGCAATGCCCCGGATGACGAAGACCTTACACTTCCCGGCCTGGTGCGTCTTGCCATACACGATGTTGTATATCATGCCCGACGGCATTTCTGGGGCAAAGGCCGGCCAGGTGTCGGGCGTGATGACTCCCTCCATCTGACTGAAATCATCGTCGGGGTCTGTCGTCTCGAAACGGACGCTCGGACAGAGGTGGTGTGACTGAAAGTCGGCACTGGTAGCAAAATGCTGGTAAAACTCCAGGAACGAGACGTTTTCCAACTCCGCCAACGGAAGGTTCACAATTTTCTGCATCATCCACTGGCCGTCAATGCGGTCAAACACATACTGCTTGACTGTTTTCTCTTGGAGGTAGATTTTCTCCACTACCGCATGCGCAATCGCCGTCTGCTTCACCTCGTCCACTTGCTCCTCGCTGTCGAAGATGAGCGTGTAGTAGTCCTGGCGCATAAAGAAATGCTCCACCTGCCATCGATCCTTGGGCAACAGCTCTACCGACTCGCCGTTCACGATGGGCAGCGGAAACTTGATTCTGCTGTACTGCAGGCGTTTGTTGGCTGCGAAATTGAAGATGAAGTCATCGAACAATTCGTCTGCCGCCTTCGGCATAGGCTCTTCCGCAATGACCTCCATCTCATCGTTCTCCAACGCTGTCGTGTCGACCGACGCAGAAGAATCCACGGGCGCCTCCTCTACCGGGGCTACCGTTTTTTTGTCACCCTGACAGCCTGCCAGCAGACAGGCTGCAACAATCAGTGCAATCCAATACCGTTGCATCATTGACCTCTTTTCTTTTATGTCTTCTCTCAAATTTCCGGCAAAGGTACAAAAAACTCCCAACTCCTACCCCATAATTCTTATTTTTTTTATACCTTTGCAGAAATTTTTTAAACCTATATCAATGGTTATGATACTCGACAAGATAAACCAACTCATGGACGAAGTGCAGCAAATGACCGCTGCCAACGCAGAAGAGGCTGAGCAACTGCGACTGAAATACCTCAGCAAGAAGGGACTCATCACCGCCTTGATGAACGATTTTCGAGATGTGTCCGCCGACCAAAAGAAGACCGTCGGAATGAAAATCAATCAGCTCAAGCAACTGGCTCAGGACCGCATCAACCAGCTCAAGGCCAGTACCGAGATGCAGGAAGACCAGGCACAACAGCACACCGACCTGACACGCACGCCCTACCCCATCAGCTTGGGCACGCGCCATCCGCTCACCATCGTCACCAACGAGATTATCGACATCTTCTCGCGCATGGGCTTCGTACTGGCCGACGGCCCCGAGGTGGAGGACGATCTCCACGTGTTCACCAAGATGAACTTTGCCGCCGACCACCCCGCACGCGACATGCAGGACACCTTCTTTGTGTCGCAGCACCCCAACGACGTGACCAAGAACATCCTGCTCCGCTCCCACACCTCCAGCGTACAGGCGCGCGTCATGGAGACCTCGCAGCCTCCCATCCGCATCATCTGCCCCGGACGCGTCTACCGCAACGAGGCCATCACCGCCCGCGCCCACTGCTTCTTCCATCAAGTGGAAGGACTCTATATCGACAAAAACGTGTCGTTCACCGACCTCAAACAGGTGTTGCTCTCCTTTGCTCGTGAGATGTTCGGAGCCGACACCAAGATACGCCTCCGTCCCAGCTATTTCCCGTTCACGGAGCCCAGTGCCGAGATGGACATCTCCTGCTTCATCTGCGGCGGCGAGGGATGCGGCTTCTGCAAGCACACCGGTTGGGTGGAAATCCTCGGCTGCGGCATGGTAGACCCCAACGTGCTCGACCAGTGCGGCATAGACTCCAGCGTCTATAGTGGCTATGCCTTCGGCATGGGTGTGGAGCGCATCACCAACCTGAAATACCAAGTCAGCGACCTCCGTATGTTCTCCGAGAACGACGTGCGCTTCCTCCGCGAGTTTGAGTCGGCCGACTGACCATGGCAGCAGTGCTCATGCCGAGCATACTACCAAGAAAAGAGACTGGCGTCTGCGGACACCAGTCTCTTCTCTTTATAATTTAATGATCTTCAATGCTTGAAGAAATTCTGTACTTCCTCGTTGGGAACCATCTGCTCATCGAAGATGTAAGCACCAGTCTTGGGGCTCTTCACCATCTTGATGACCTTTGAGTAAGCGCGCCCATCCTTTGAACCTTCATGGAGGGTGGCGACGGTTTTCTTTGCCATAGTTTATCTTGTCTTATTTTATCTCCTTGTGAACGGTCATACGTTTCAGGATGGGGTTATACTTTTTGAGTTCCATTCTCTCGGGAGTGTTCTTGCGGTTCTTGGTCGTCACGTAACGGCTCGTTCCAGGCAGTCCACTCTCCTTCATCTCGGTGCACTCCAGAATCACCTGCACGCGATTGCCTTTTGCTTTCTTGCTTGCCATCGTTTAGTCTCCTATCACTTTAATGTCCTTCCAGTCTACAAAACCCTTGGCAACAGCTTGCTTCAAGGCAGCGTCCAGACCTACTTTATTAATCATACGCAGACCAGCGGCACTGATCTTCAACTGTATCCAGCAAGACTCCTCTACATAGTAGAACTTCTTGCTGAACAGGTTTACGTCAAAGCTACGCTTCGTGCGATGCTTTGAGTGAGACACGTTGTTGCCAATCTGTGCCTTCTTTCCTGTAATCTGACAAATCTTCGACATTTCTATCTACTTTTACTTGTTCCTTAATTGTAACTTACTCCAAACAGGTTGCAAAATTACACATTTTCCGCTACAACAAAGAATGCGGCTTTACTTTTCACCCTATTCTTAATGTTTTTTAACACTGTACCTAAGAACGGAAACTACTCAGCGAATCTCTTAGTTTGGACATTCATCGGGCTCAAAACTAAGATCGGCTGAACAGTTACGACGGGGACTTGCCGATTGAGAAAAAAGTGCAAGTGACCTTTGACGCGCGTCAAAGGGTCCATGTAAAAGTGCATGGGGCTTTCGACGTGCGTCAAGACGTCCATGTAGAAGTGCATGGACCTTTCGACGTGCGTCAAGACGTCCATGTAGAAGTGCATGGACCCTTCGACGTGCGTCAAGACGTCCATGTAGAAGTGCATGGACCCTTCGACGTGCGTCAAGACGTCCATGTAGAAGTGCATGGACCCTTCGACGTGCGTCAAGACGTCCATGTAGAAGTGCATGGACCCTTCGACGTGCGTCAAGACGTCCATGTAGAAGTGCATGGACCCTTCGACGTGCGTCAAGACGTCCATGTAGAAGTGCATGAACCCTTCGACGCGCGTCAACGCCTATTTCCATTTTTTCGGGGGTGGGTCTTTATATGGCTTGGCGACGTGAGCGGGAAGCATTGAACGAAGCCCCTGAGCCATACGGGCTCAGGGGCTTTTCCATGGTTGTTATGCCATTATGTTTCTGTCTTGGTATCGCTCCGTCAGAAGCTGTACGTCAGGGTGCAGAGCAACTGGTGGCGCTTGTCGCTGACGCTGACGGCGCTACACTCGTTCACCTCCGTCTGCCGCTGGTTGTTGGCATCGTAGTAGTCGGCGGAGTAGCTGCTCATGAAGGGATAGAAGTCGCCGTTGCGCTTCGTGTACTGGTAGGCCATGTCGAGGCGGAACTTGTCGAAGGTGAAGCCCACACCCGCCGTATAGCGGTTGGTTGCACCCCAGTTGGTGTAGTCCGTGGTGGAGGCGTAGTAGACGCCCGGCGACTCGATGGTCTGGTCGCGCATGGCTTTCTTGTTGAACATGGGCGAGACGTGGTTGTAACCCAGGCGGATGGCTACGTTCTGGATGGGGCGGAATTCGCCACCGAGCTTCAGTGTGCTGACCCCCTGGAGGTTCTTCTTGGTCAGTTGGTTCATCACGTGCTCGCTGCTGCTGTCGTCGCGGTAGCTGTCGTAGAAGTAATCGTAATACGTGCCGTCGATGGTGCGCATATCGCACGATCCGTAGTCGGCAAACTCATAGACCGCGCCGAGGGCTATCTGGCTGCCAATGGTGTGGCCGATGCTTAGGCCAAACTTCCACGGCGTGTTGAAGCGGAAGTCGCCGCCGGCCGACGATCGGTCGACATTGCTGCCGATGGTCGTATAGTTGTCGGCGGTGAGCTTGTAGAACGTCGGTGAGGCGATGGAGAGGCCGATGCGGAAGGGCGACTCCTCGATGGGGCGGAAGATGGCTCCGACCTTGACGTTGAAGCCTGTGCCCGTGATGCTGCGCTGGTCGCTGATGAGCACCGCGTCAATGTTATCCTGGTTGCTCCGTAACGTCTCGTAGTATTCGCTGTAGTCCTTATAGTGCACGTCGCTGATGCCGATGGTGAGGCCGAGGTAGAGGCGGTTCATGATGTTGCCGCTGAGGTTGATGTCGTAGTTGCCGATGTAGCCCGATGTGGAACGGTTGAAGTCGTACTTTTCACCGCCATAGCCCACAACGCATGCCTCGCCCGTGACCGGGTCTCTCCGCAGCAACATGTTGCCGAGATAGATGTCGTCGAGCTGCGAGTAGGCCCAGGAGTTGTCGGTGAGCAGTCCGTTCATGTCCTTCAGCGTGGTTTGCAGGCTCTGCGACGAGCCGTTCAGCCTGTTGGCGGCAAAGAGAATCTGGTTGAAGTTGCGACTCTTGTGATAGTTGAAGCCGAAGTTCAGATAGCTGCTCACGCCCGTTCTGGTGGCCAGCACAACGCCGATTTGGTCGAACGAGGCGTTGGTTTTGTTGGCTCCGGCAAACGAGGCTGCATCCTGCTGGCTGACGAGGCCGAAGGAGGTGCTGACTTGTCCCGATCGGAACATGCCGATGCCAGCCGGGTTTGTGCCGATGGTCGAGATGTCAGCTCCGAGGGCATCCATGGCTCCGCCCATGCCCACGTAGCGAGCTGTTCCGTTGAGATCTTCGGTGGAGAGGGTTGCGGCATCATACGAGTCGCCGACAACCGGAACTTCCTGTGCCTGCCCCTGTACGGCGGCAGCAAGGATGAAAGCGAGGAAATATATTCTTTTCATAGTAAGTGTGTCTAAATGGTTGTTATTGTCTTGTTCATCATTGTAGGGTCTTATGGGTCACAGTGCGAGTGACACGGTCTTAGCGGCGACCGCCATAGTTATGGCCTCCACCCGCCGAGCGTCCGCCGCCCGAAGGACGGTAGCCACCGCCGTTGCCCATCGAAGAACGACTGCCGCCGGAGAAGGAACGGTTGTAGGAAGGCGTGTTGTTGCTGTTATTGTTGTACGTGCGCGAGCGATAGCCACCCAGATTACCGGCATTGCTGCGCGTGCCGCGTGTGCCGTAGGTCTGACTGGTGGTGCGCGGAACACGATAGCCGGCCATGCTGTTGCTCCGGCGTGCACCGTCGCCCCGTGCGGTGAGGTATTTGTGGTGCGAATAGCCGGCACGGCTCCACGGCCGTGTGACACTGCCTGCATAATAGCCTCCGCCCCATCCCCAGTAGGGACGGCTCCAATAGTAGTAGTCGTAGCGCCACGGACTATACCACGCGTAATAATAAGGAGAGCCCCAGTACGATCCAAAATACCAAGAGTCGTACCAAGGGTCAAGCCACAACGAATACCACGAGCCGTACCACGAGCCATACCAGGCACTGTACCATCCCGGGCGACCGCTCGTCCACGTACCGTCACGGTAGCCCTCCCAGTAGGCTTCGCTGGGCGTGTAACCATCGAAGCGGCTCATCTTCCTCGTGCAGCTGTAGTCGCTATCCGCCTCCGTAGCAACCGTAGCGGTGGAATCGGGATAGACGCCCTCTACCGCCGAGAAGTCGATGATGTCGTTGGCCGTGGTGTCGGCAGAGGTCGTAGTGTCCCAAGAGCGGCGGTTGTATTCGCGCGCCGAACGCTTGCTGCCGGAGTAGTACGTGTCGGTCGGCATGCCATACGTGTTGACCTCCTTGACCTTCGTTTCCTTTGACGGCACGAAATACAGGTCGTCATCCTGCGCCATGGTGAGCACGGGAAGGCTCATTCCAAGCATTGTCAATAAGAAAAACTTCTTCATATCTTGTCCGTTTTATGGTTTCACAGTGCAAAAGTAGCATCAAATGCTGTGCAAAGTTAGGGAAATTCCCTAAGAAGAGATAGGTTTTTCCCTATTTTTTGTAATTTTGCACAAAAATTAGGGAACAGGATGAAGTATTTTGAAGTGGATTTCCAGTTGTCGCCCTGCTCGCAGGACGCGCGCGACATCACAGCCGCCCTGGCCGCAGAGGCCGGGTTCGAGACCTTTGAGGAGACGGAAACGGGGGTGCGCGGCTACGTGCAGCAGACCCTATTCGACCGCCCCATGCTCGACGGAATCATCGCCGACTTCCCCTTAGTGGACACGAAGGTGAGCTACACCGTGGGCGAGGCCGAGGACAAGGACTGGAACGAACAGTGGGAACAGGAGGGCTTCGCGCCCATCGTCGTGGGCGACGGACGACTGGCCATTCACGACGGACGTCACCTGCCGCAAGGGAAGGCCGACACGGAGGTGGAGATTGACGCACGACTGGCCTTCGGCACGGGCACCCACGAGACCACACAGATGATTTGTCAGTGGCTACTGGACACGCCGCTGAAGGGCGCACGCGTGGTGGATGCGGGCTGTGGCACGGGCATCCTCGGCATCGTTGCACTGAAACTTGGAGCAGCACACGTAACGGCTTATGACATTGACGAATGGAGCAGTGACAACACGCGCCACAATGCCGTCATCAACCGCGTGGACGAACAGCTCAGCGTCCGCTGTGGCGACGCGACGCTGCTCGACGGCGAGACTGCCGACTACGACCTCGTGCTGGCCAACATCAACCGCAACATCCTGTTGACCGACATGGATCGGTTTCACCGCGTGATGAAACACGGGGCGCGACTCATCCTCAGTGGCTTCTACACTGACGACATTCCCCTGCTGGAACAGCGCGGACACGCGATCGGACTGGCATCCGTCGGGACGAGAAACAACGGCGAATGGGCTTCCCTCGTGCTGGAACGCACAAATTAACGGGGGAAAGATTTCGTCAATTCACTTTTTTCCATTACCTTTGCACGGCAAGAGAAGAAAAAACTTAAAAAACACATAGCTATGCTCACACTCAAACTCATCAACGAGGACACAGAACGCGTCATCCGCGGTCTGGAAAAGAAACAGTTCAAAGGCGCACGCGAAGCCATTGACGAGGTGTTGGCCGTTGACAAAAACCGCCGCGAAGCCCAGTTGCAGCTGGACAAGAACCTGAACGAACAGAAACAGCAGTCGGAACAGATCGGACGGCTGATGAAAGAGGGAAAACGCGACGAAGCAGAAGCCATCAAGCAAGGCGTGGCAGCACTGAAGGAAGCCTCGAAACGGCTGGAACAGCAGATGGCTGAGGCGCAGGAACAGTTGGTGAAGCTGCTCTGCCAGATTCCGAACATCCCCTACGACGAGGTGCCGGAGGGCAAGGCCGCCGAGGACAACCACGTGGTGAAGAGCAACCTGAAGGAGTGTGACGGCACAGACACCGTCGGCACGTGGACGGCGAACCCCAAGAACGACGAGGCCAAGGTGCCCCACTGGGAACTGGCCAAGAAATACAACCTCATTGACTTCGACCTCGGTGTGAAGATTACCGGTGCGGGATTTCCTGTCTACATCGGGAAAGGCGCACGCCTGCAGCGCGCCCTCATCAACTTCTTCCTCGACGAGGCTCGCAACAGCGGCTACACGGAAATCATGCCGCCCACGGTGGTCAACGCCGCCTCGGGATACGGCACGGGACAGTTGCCCGACAAGGAGGGACAGATGTACCACTGCGAGGTGGACGATTTCTATCTCATCCCGACCGCCGAGGTGCCCGTCACCAATATCTACCGCGACGTAATTCTCGACGAGGCTCAGTTGCCGCTGAAGAACTGCGCCTACACGGAGTGCTTCCGGCGCGAGGCCGGATCCTACGGCAAGGACGTGCGCGGACTGAACCGCCTGCACGAGTTCTCGAAGGTGGAGCTGGTGCGCATCGACAAGCCTGAACACTCGAAGCAGAGCCACCGCGAGATGCTTGAACACGTGGAGGGACTGCTGAAGAAGCTGGAGCTGCCCTACCGCATCCTCCTGCTCTGCGGCGGCGACCAGTCGTTCACCTCGTCCATCTGCTATGACTTTGAGGTCTACTCCGAGGCGCAGGGACGCTGGCTGGAGGTGTCGTCCGTGTCCAACTTCGACACGTACCAGGCCAATCGTCTGAAATGCCGCTACCGCCGCGCAGACAACAAGAAGACCGAGCTGTGCCACACGCTCAACGGTTCGGCACTGGCACTGCCGCGCATCGTGGCCGCCATCCTCGAGAACAACCAGACGGAGCGGGGCATCGTCATCCCGAAAGCCCTCGTGCCCTACACTGGTTTCGACATCATTGACTAATCCATCCACACGCCTAAACTATTACATACGCCATGAACAAAATCGTAAAGAAAGAGCAGTTCTCGGAGAAGGTGTTCCTCTTCGAGATTGAAGCTCCCTTGATAGCCAAAAGCCGGAAAGCCGGCAACTTTGTCATCGTCCGCATCGGAGAGAACGGTGAGCGCATGCCGCTGACCATCGCCGGTGCAGACACGGAGAAGGGAACCATCACACTCGTTGTGCAGCAGGTGGGACTCTCATCCAAGAAGCTCTGCATGCTCAACGAGGGCGACATGCTGACCGACGTGGTCGGCCCGCTGGGAAATCCCACACGCATCGAACAGTACGGCACGGTGGTCTGTGCCGGAGGCGGACTGGGCGTCGCCCCCATGTTGCCCATCATCCAGGCGCTGAAGGCTGCCGGCAACCGCGTGCTGTCCGTCATGGCAGGACGATCGAAAGACCTCATCATCCTGGAGGACAAGGTGCGCGAGAGTAGCGACGAGGTCATCATCATGACCGACGACGGCAGCTACGGTGAGAAAGGCGTCGTGACGGTGGGCATCGAGAAGTTCATTGAACAGGAACACGTGGACAAGGTGTTTGCCATCGGCCCTCCCGTCATGATGAAGTTCTCCAACCTCACGGCACAGAAGCATCATATCCCCTGCGAGGTGTCGCTCAACACCATCATGGTGGACGGCACGGGCATGTGCGGTGCCTGCCGACTGACCATCGGCGGCAAGACCAAGTTTGTCTGCATCGACGGACCGGAGTTCGACGGTGCACTCGTGGACTGGGACGAGATGTTCAAGCGCATGGGCACCTTCAAGGAAGCAGAGCAGGAAGAGATGCTGCACTTTGAGGAGCACCTGAATGGATATAAGAAAGGCGAAGCCCAGGAGGAGAAGAAGACGGACGTGGTGATGGACGTGGAGCCTACCGACGAACCGATAGCGGTGTTGACAGACCGCGACGCACCCTGGCGCGACGCGCTCCGCAAGAGCATGAAGCCCAAGGAGCGCACACAGATAGCGCGCGTGAAGATGCCGGAACTCGACCCTGTCTACCGCGCCACGACGCGCACCGAGGAGGTTAACATCGGACTGACCAAGGCCATGGCTATGACCGAAGCAAAACGCTGTCTGGACTGCGCCAAGCCCTCTTGCGTGGAGGGTTGCCCGGTGAATATCAACATTCCGTCGTTCATCAAGAACATCGAGCGCGGACAGTTCCTCGCTGCCGCCAAGGTGCTGAAGAACACCTCTGCCCTACCCGCCGTCTGCGGACGCGTCTGCCCGCAGGAGAAACAGTGTGAAAGCAAGTGTCTCCACCTGAAGATGAACGAGCCTGCCGTGGCCATCGGCTACCTGGAACGCTTCGCCGCAGACTACGAGCGCGAGAGCGGAAACATCAGTACGCCGGCCATCGCACCAAGCAACGGCATGAAGATTGCCGTGGTGGGGTCCGGCCCGGCCGGACTGTCGTTCGCGGGCGACATGGTGAAGAAGGGCTATGAGGTGCATGTCTTCGAGGCACTCCACGAGATTGGCGGTGTGCTGAAGTACGGCATCCCGGAGTTCCGACTCCCCAACCGCATCGTGGACGTGGAGATAGAAAACCTCTCGAAGATGGGCGTACACTTCCAGACGGATGTCATCGTGGGCAAGACCATCAGCGTGGAACAACTGGAGCAAGAGGGCTTCAACGGCATCTTCGTAGGATCTGGTGCCGGTCTGCCCAACTTCATGGGCATCCCCGGCGAGAACGCCATCAACATCATGTCGAGCAATGAATACTTGACGCGCGTCAACCTGATGGATGCGGCAAACCCGACAACGGACACGCCCATCAACTTCGGAAAGAACGTGCTCGTGGTGGGCGGCGGCAACACCGCTATGGACTCCTGCCGCACGGCAAAGCGACTGGGCGGCAACGTGACGCTCGTCTATCGCCGCAGCGAGCAGGAGATGCCGGCACGTCTGGAGGAGGTGAAGCACGCCAAGGAAGAGGGCATCAACTTCCTGACGCTCCACAACCCCATCGAATATCTGACCGACGAGAAGGGGGCTGTCAAGGCTGCCGTGCTCCAGGTGATGGAGCTGGGCGAACCCGATGCCTCGGGTCGCCGATCGCCCGTTCCCGTGGAGGGTAAGACCGTGACGCTCGACGTAGACCAGGTCATCGTGGCCGTCGGCGTGTCGCCCAACCCACTGGTGCCGAAATCCATTGAGGGACTGGAGCTGGGGCGCAAGAACACCATCGTGGTCAACGAAGGTATGCAGTCCGCCCGTCCCGAGATTTTTGCCGGAGGTGACATCGTGCGCGGTGGAGCCACCGTTATTCTCGCCATGGGCGACGGCCGTCGCGCCGCAGCCTGTATGGACGAACACCTGACCCGGAAACAGCAGGCATGAACGCACTCTATACCATCGGTCTACTGCTGCTGAGCAATGTGTTCATGACCTTCGCATGGTACGGACACCTGCGTCTGCAACAGACAGGAACAAGTAGCAACTGGCCCCTCATCGGGGTCATTGCTTTTTCCTGGATCATCGCATTCTTCGAGTATTGCTGTCAGGTGCCGGCCAATCGCATCGGCTTTGAAGGCAATGGCGGCCCGTTCTCGCTGGTGCAGCTGAAGGTCATTCAGGAGTGCATCTCCCTCATCGTGTTTGCCGTCTTGGCCAATGTGATATTCCAAGGACAGGAACTCCACTGGAACCATGCCCTCGCCTTTCTGTGTCTCGTGGCTGCCGTCTATTTGGTGTTCATGAAATAGAAATAAGACAATCGGGTAGGAGGTAAATGCTAATCATAAAAGGCAATTACCTCCTACTTTCACA
>CAVBXH010000010.1:0-15386 GCA_963599475.1 Acutalibacteraceae bacterium
GGGCAGCGGCACTTCCACTGACAGCGGCAGCGGATCGGGCGGCACCAGCTCGGGCGGCAGTGACCAGACCGGTGGCGAGGACTGAGAATTAATTAAGAATTAAGAATTAAGAATTAAGAATTAAGAATGGACATTAAAAGGCGACCGGCGAGAAACCATCCCGTCGGCCGCTTTTTGTAAGGTGTGGATTAGTTCATGGCGAAGAAGAGGTCGTTGCCGGCCATCATGCGGGCTTTGTAGACACCGTCGGCGTTGAGCGTGAAGCTCTCGGTCTCGCCGTTGATGTTGGCCATGATGGTGCCGTCGCCGTTGAAGCGGAAGAGCTCCTTCACCTCGCCGTTCTGCTCCATGGACCAGGAGTCGGTCTTCTCGTTGTGGATGAAGCGTGTCACGTCACCGTCGGGAGACTTCACCTCGTATCCAGTCTTTGTGGTGGTCACGGCGTAGTAGCGGCCGTCCTTGCCCATCACCTGCTTGGTCTTGCCGGTATCGGCCAGCGGGTTGGCACCGGTCCAGAACTCAATGGAGTTGAGCACCAGCGCATCGGCTGTCAGGCAGAGACCACCGACAATCGGGGTGAGGATGAAGCCCACAATGGCGTTGACATACTTGTTGTCGGTCATCACGGTCTCCCAGTGGGCAAACTTGTTGAACAGTGTGAACGAACCGATACAGGAACTCGTTGCGAAGCAACCGATGAGCAGCCATGCTGCCACTTTTACATTGATTTTTCTCATTGTTTTGATGTTTTTGATGAATAAATATGAAGGTTATAACTTTCTAAAGGTAGTTGACGGCTTCCGGCCCTGTGCAGAACAGGAGGTCGAGGATGGACAGGTTGGGCTGGAAACCGTGTCGTTGTTCGAACACCTGCCAGTAGCGGCGCGGCTGGAAGTCGGCATCGGGCAGGGGGTGCTTGGCGTGGATGACGCTGCGGAAGTCGTCGAGGACTTCGTGATCGGACGACACTGACGTAGGAGCGTCTGCAGCCTCATACGAGGAGGTGTAGGCGACGGAGGGCTGGATGTCGAGCAGGCGGCACACCGTCTGTCGTGCCTCTTCGTTGAAGTCGACCAGACGGTCGATGCGCTGCTCGTAGAGCGGACGGAGGTCGTCGGCATAATACTCGAAGAACGGGCTCTCGCTATAGGCACTCTGGAGCGCGTTCCAGTGGACGCGCCGCCACTGGTTGTGGTCGCTGACGCACAGGTCTTTGACCTCGCGCCCGTCTGTCTGCTGCGCCACGGGGACAGTCAAGGTCTGCAGACCGTTGGCCGTGGCGATGACATAACGGTTGCGGTAGGTCTGTTTCTGATAGGAGTCGTGCTGCTCGATGAGCGTGCGGTCGTAACGGTAGAGCTTCTGATACCATTGGACGGGACCGAAACAGGTGGTTTGCAACAGGGCTGTTCTCACCATAGGCAACTTCTTTCCGGGCGGTAGCCCTCAAAGGGACTCTTGGTGTCGTCGTGGCTGTAGAGCACGCCGACGACGCGGCCGATGATGTTACGCTCGCTGACAAAGCCTAAATGCTGCGAGTCGACGGGGTTGTCGTCGGCTATGGACTCCATCCAGTAGCAGTCGTAGGCGTGGCAGGTGATGCGGCCGGGCACGATTAGCGGCCCGTCGGCCGTGCGGATGGTGTCGCCGGGAATGGCGGTGCAGCGCGCCACGCAGATGCCCTGCAGCGTGTCGCCGGGGATGTCGAAGGCCACGATGTCGCCTCGCCTCACCGGTTCGCGCATCAGGCGGCTGTAGGGCAATAGTCCTCCATCGCTGATGCGGAGACCGTAGCTCCAGCGGCAGACCAGCAGTCGGTCGCCCGTGATGAAGGTTGGGGCGAGGGCGCGCCCGTCCACCGTATAGAGCGTAAAGGCCAAAGTGCGGACACCCAGCACCAGCACGAATGCTGCTGCGAGTGCGATCAGAAACTTCAGCCAGTTTGCCATGGATGCTGTTATTTGATGTTGTCTACCAAACGGAATATCCTACTCCAGCGGATGCCCGAGAAGCCGTGGCGGTCTGGGTCACTGCTCCACCAGATGAAGATGGGCTTGCCGACGATGTGGTCCTCGGGCACGAAGCCCCAGTATCGCGAGTCGAGCGAGTTGTGGCGGTTGTCACCCATCATCCAGTAGTAGTCGAGCTTGAAGGTGTAGGAGGTGGCCGCCTTTCCGTTGATAAGGATTTTCCCGTCTGCCACTTCCAGCGTGTTGCCCTCGTAGGTGCGTATGCAACGCTCGTAGACGGGCAGGTTGTCCAGCGTCAGCGCGATGCGCTGCCCCTTGGTCGGAATCCACACTGGGCCGTAGTTGTCGCGTGTCCAGTGGGTGTTGCCGTTGAGGGGATAGATGTCCAGCGTACTGCTGTCGTCGCAGTAGCGGATCTGCTCCACCAGGTCGTTGCGCTTGGAGAGCACGCTGGCGGCGTGGCGCGTCAGCGGCAGATAGCCTGCCGTGTTCAGCGACATCATGTCTTCCATCGTGATGCCCAACTCCTCCATGAGTTCTTCGGGGATGCTCTGCTTGAGCTTCACCCAATAGGCATACTGCACATTGTCCGGCTCCTTGTTGGCCTTGCCGTCGAGATAGATGATGTGGTTTTTGATTTGAAGTGTCTGTCCGGGCAGGCCGACGCAACGCTTCACGAAGTTCTCGCGGCGGTCGGCCGGGCGGGTGATGATGTTGCCATACTCCCCGGGGTTCTGTGCCACCTCCTGCCTTCCTGCCTGATAGATGAGGTCGAAGTAGAGGCGGCGCTGTGTGGCAGAGAGGGAGTCGGGGTTCGGACGCTGCGGGTAGAATTGGTAGCCCAGCTGGTAGCAGAGCTGATAGAAGTCGCGGGGCTGATACTGTGGCGCGACACATACCGTGTCGCCTGCCGGGTAGTTGAACACCACGATATCGTTGAGTTGTACCTTGCCGAACCCCTTGGCGCGCCTGTATTTCCAGTGTGGCCAGTCGAGATAGCTCTTACATTCGAATACGGGCAGCGTATGCTGCGTGAGCGGCATGGAGAGCGGGGTCTCCGGGACGCGCGGTCCGTAGCTGACCTTCGACACGAAGAGGTAGTCGCCCGTCAGCAGCGATTTCTCCAGCGAACTGGACGGGATGACGTAGTTCTGGAAGAAGAAGAGGTTGATGAAATAGACAGCCACGAGGGCGAAGACGAGGGCATCCACCCACGACATGACGAAGCGGACGGGGCCTTCAGCGTCTTTCCACCACTGCCAGCGTATCTTCTTGGTGATGTAGACATCGTAGATGAAGGGAATGACCACGAGTCCGAGCCAGGACTTCAGCCACAGCAGGAACAGCAGGTAGAGCAAGAGCACAACAGCAAACTTCATCCATTGTTTCTTCATGTTGAGCTTTTCTTTTCTCTTGTCTTTCATGGCTCAGAACTTAAACATGTCGGAGATGGTGAGCAGCCCCTGGTGGTCCTTGGTGTATTCGGCAGCCAGCACGGCACCGAGTGCGAAGCCCTTGCGGCTGTGTGCGTCGTGGGTAATGGTGATGAGGTCGGCCTCCGAGTCGTAGCGCACGGTATGGATGCCCGGCACCTCGCCGCGGCGGATGTGGTCCACGCGCAGCATAGCCGGCTCGGTGGTCTCTTCTGCCCATGCCTCCTTACGGTCGAGACGCTCCACGATTTCGTCGGCCAGCGTGATGGCCGTACCACTGGGGTGGTCGAGCTTGTGGACGTGGTGGGTCTCCTCCAGCTCCACGTCGTACTGCGGAAACTGGTTCATGATGTGGGCCAGATAGCGGTTGACAGCGGAGAAGATGGCCACGCCGATGCTGAAATTAGACGCCCAAAACAGCGTCTTTCCCTCCTCGCTGCACATCCGGCGCACATCGTCGCCGTGGTCTTTCATCCATCCTGTCGAGCCGCTCACCACCTTCACGCCCTGTGCGAACGCCCGGAGATAGTTGTCGTAGGCCGCCTGTGGGGCGGTGAACTCAATGGCCACCTCTGCCGAGCGGAAGGCGGCAGAGTCAAAGTCCTGCCGGTTGTCAATGTCGATGATGCTCACGATTTCGTGGCCGCGCTCCTTGGCAATCTGCTCAATCATCTTGCCCATCTTGCCGTAGCCAATCAATGCTATTTTCATATTGCCTTTGCGTTTTTAGTAGGAAAATATCGATACTGTTTGCAAAGGTATACAATTTACGCCACAAAACACTGCTTTACAACAGAAAAATAACATTTCGGGGGGATTTTTCCGCCTGCTTCGCCCCTACTCGGCGTCAGCAGTGGATGTCGAAGACGAAGCGTATGCCGGCATCTTCGTTGCGGCAGGCACTGATGGTGCCGCCGTGCATCATCACGGCATTCTTCACGATGGCCAGTCCCAGCCCCGTGCCTCCCATCTTGCGGCTGCGCCCTTTGTCAACGCGATAGAAGCGTTCGAAGATGCGGGGGAGGTGTTCCTGCGGAATGCCCACGCCGTTGTCGGAGAAGCAGAAATGCCAGTAGTCGCCCGTCTGGCGGGCGGACAGCGTGATGGTGGTGCCGTCTCCGGCGTAGGCGATGGCGTTGTCGGTCAGGTTGCGGAAGATGCTGTAGATCAGTGAGGCGTTGCCGCGCACCATGAGCGGCGAGGGCAGTTCGTTGCAGAAGGTCATCTGGCGGGCGGACAACTGCAGGGCGGTCTCCTGCCGGATGCGGCTGACTGTCTCGTAGATGTCGACGGGTTCGAACTCGTAGTTGACGCGCCCAGAGTCCAAGCGGTGGAGGGTGGAGATGTCCTGCAGGATGGCGGTGAGGCGCTGGGTCTGCGCAAAGCTGCGTTCCAGGAAGAGGTGGCGGTTCTCCTCGCTCATATTGGTGTCGGTCAGGATGGTCTCGATGTAGCCCTGAATGCTGGCCACGGGGGTTTTCAGTTCGTGGGCGGCATTCTGGATAAGCTCATGCTTCAGGCGGTTCTGCTCTTCCTTGGTGTATTGCAGTCGCCGGTAGATCTTGATGATGCGCTCGGCAATCTCGCCCAGCTCGTCGCCCGGGAATTTCACCAGATCCTCCACGTCAAGACTCTCGTTGGCGGCGGCACGCTTCGCGAAGATGCGCAGCTGGTTGATGTTGCGGTCGAGCCGCTTGCCAAAGCGAAACAGCAGGCAGGACAGCAGTGCCACGATGCCCAATGCCATCCAGATATAGTGTTGCTCGGCCTGGAGGGCTTCGGTCAGCGTGTGGTTGTAGGGCAGGGCGGAACGCACCACATAGTGCTGCTTCGGGAAATAGGATGCCGTGTAGAAATACTCCTTTCCCGTGCTGGCACTTTTCCGGTCAATGTCGGAACCGGCACCGCGCACCAGTGCCTCCTTCACCTCCTTGCGCTGCAGGTGGTTGCCCATGGCGGCGTAGTCCTTCCGCATATTGTCGTAGAACACGTGCCCCTGCTCGTCAATCAGTGTGAGGCGCAGTCCGGGGATGTGGTGGCGGCGTTCAAAGGCGGCAATGGCAGTCTCCGAGCGGTCGCCTCCGGCGGTCAACGACTGGCAGAGCTGTTCGTTGTAGTCCTGCAGCTGAACGTGGAGGCGTTCAATCTTGAACTCCTTCTCGCGGTGGTGCTGGAACAGGATGAACACCACGGCGAAGATGCAGAACACGGAGATAATCTGGAGGGAGAACTTGGTGCCGATGGACATGGAAATGGGAATAGGTTTACGGTAGGGGTATGGAGCGCATCCTGCGGGTTCAAGGGTTGAAATAGTAGCCGTAGCCCAGGCGCGTACTGATGCACGGGGCGTAATGCCCGATCTTCTTGCGCATACGGGTGATGTTCACGTCGACAGTGCGGTCGAGCACCATCACGTCGCTGGGCCACACCTGGTCGATGAGCTCCTGACGGGAGAATACGCGCCCTTTGTACTGGAGCAACAGGCGCAGCAGTTCGAACTCCGTCTTGGTGAACGCCACCTCCTCGCCGTCCACCGACACGGTCTTGGTGTTGAGGTTGAGCACCAGACGTTCGTAGCGCAGGGTGTCGGGGGCGGTCTGCACGCTGTGTGTGCTACGGTTCAGCACGGCCTTGACGCGCGCCAGCACCTCCATGATGCGGAAGGGCTTGGCGATGTAGTCGTCGGCTCCGAGGCCGAACCCCTGCAGCGTGTCCTGTTCGGTGTCCTTGGCCGTGAGGAAGATGATGGGCACGTGGGCCGTCTGTTCGTTGGCCTTGAGGCGGCGTGCTAGGTCGAAGCCCGACAGACCGCCCATCATCACGTCGAGCAGCAGGAGGTCGAAGGCGTCCAGCGGCAGTTCCAGTGCCTCCTCTGCCGAGTTGGCCTCCGTCACCTCGTAGCCGTTGTTGCGCAGGTTGTACGCCAGGATTTCGCAGAGGTTCTGTTCGTCGTCGACCACCAGGATTTTATAGGTCTTGTCTTCTTTCATCGGTGCAAATGTAGCGATTATTTTTCAATATCCACACTTTCCGCACTTAAAAATCCACCAAAACCTCTTCCTCGTCGGGCTTGAGCAGTTTCTTGCCGGCGCGCAACTGGTGGCGCATGATGCTCAGCAACTCCTGACTCTCCTGGAGGATGTTCAGATAGATGAGCGACACCTTGTACTCGCTGCTGTTGGTGGAACGCTGCATGCGGTCGATGTGGCGCTTGCGGAAGGTGGACAGTGCGTTCTTGCAGCTGTCGGCCTCCTGCATCGTGTCGTTGTAGCGGTCGAAGCGGCGCGTGTCAAGCATCTGTGCCGTGGTCTTCATCAGTTCGTTGATGCGCTGGCGCATGGGTTCGAACTCGTCCTTGTAGGACTGCGGGAGTGGCGTGAAGTTGTTGTCGACGTGCTCCTTGGCCGGGTCGAGCATACGTTTCAGACAGTAGATATACTGCTGGTTGCTGTTGAAGCCCAGATGGAACCACGTGTTGCGTTCGATGGAAATCTGTGCGGGGGAGCGGCGCAGGGCGAGGAACTCCCGGCGGCGGATTTTCTCCAGTTCGTCCTGCTTGTCGCTCAGGGCGCGCTGCACACGGCGCAGGCCGCGCAGGTTCTGGCAGGAGAAGCTGTCGAGCAGGGCATCATACTGGTCGAGGGCAAACTGGCAGGTGCCGCTCTGGGTGCGGCTGACGTGGCGGCAGAGCACGTCCCACACGATTTCGGGGTCGCGGCTGCGCATCATCAGCTTGAACGAAGCGTCCTCGGGACTCTCCTTCTTCACCTTCTTGGCGTACTGCACATTGCTGCGCACCAGCAGGAAGATGGCCAGGGCCATGAAGCCGAACATGGCGATGAAACCGCCGAAATAGATGGTCAGGCAGACCAGGGCGCAGGCGGCGAAAGCCACACCGGCCGTCACGAACCAACCACCAATGACGCTCATCACACCAGTGACGCGGAACACGGCGCTCTCACGGCTCCAGGCACGGTCGGCCAAGCTGGTACCCATGGCCACCATGAAGGTGACGTAGGTGGTGGACAGTGGCAACTTATAGTTGGTGCCGATGATAATCAGTATGGAGGCCAGCACCAGATTGACGGCGGCACGCACCATGTCGAAGGCAGCACCATCGGTCAGGACGGCCTCTTCCTTGTTGAAGCGGCGGTCGATGGCTTGCATCAGTCCCTTGGGCAGATATTGTACGATGTATTCACCGCACTCTTGTGTGGCGCGTACAATGCTTCTGGCGGCGCGCGAGGTGCCGAACATCTCGTCGCTCTCGTCCTGACGGCTAAGGTCTACGGAGGTCTTCACCACGTTCTGTGCCTTCTTCGATGTTGCCATGGCGAAAATCATGATGCCACCGGCGATGGCCAGATAAATGAATGGCGTTTTCGCCGATTCCATCAGCGAGGTCATCATGAAGGAGTCGATGTCACCAGCTCCGTGGCTCGCCCAGTCTTGGAACGATGAGAGACCGGCCAGCGGCACTCCGATGAAGTTGACGAGGTCGTTGCCGGCGAAGGCCATGGCCAGGGCAAACGTGCCCATGAGTACGACGAGGCGGAACACACTGACACGCAGCAATAGTAGCAGGTAACACAGTACGGAGGCTGTAGCAAAGACAGCAGCCAATAGCATCGTGGTGTTGTCGTTAATCCACATCTTGGTCTGGTCGGTGAAGACGGGCGACTTTGCTACTCCTTGTATGAAGACGAAATAGGCCAGCACGGCGAAGGAGATGCCGCCAAAGATGGCCTCCGCCACACGGTTTTTCCCGGCGCGGAAGGTGAAGACGATACGGGACAGCCACTGCACGATGACGCCGCAGACGAACGCCAGGGCAACGCTGACGAAGATGGCCACGATGACCGACAGGGCTTTGTCGGTGTTCAGCAGGTCGGAGAGCTGGAGTGCGGGGGCGCCGGCCATCTTCACGAGGGCGAGGATGAACGTACCGCCCAGCAGTTCGAACACCAGGGAGACGGTGGTCGAGGTGGGCAATCCCAGCGTGTTGAACACGTCAAGGACGACGACGTCGGTCACCATGACGGCCAGAAAGACCACCATGACCTCATGGAAGGTGTAGTTGACGGGGTGCATGATGCCGTGACGGGCCACGTCCATCATGCCTGACGACATCAAGGCTCCTGCGGCCACGCCGACGGAGGCCACGATCAATACGGTACGGAAGCGGGCAGCCTTAGCACCAACGGCCGACTGCAGGAAGTTGACGGCATCGTTGCTGACACCGACAAACAGGTCGAAAACTGCCAGTATCAGCAGGAAAGCGACGATAACGATGTAGAATGTTTCCATCTTTCTGTTCTATTGCTTGTTATTTTCGCCGCAAAATTACGTCACACATACTACAGCCGTGTAACAATCCTGTTACAATCGTGTTACAGTTGCCGTTGTAATACGTTCTTAACATCTTCGTCACCGTTCCGTAACACAGACGAATTATCTTTGCCATGGAAAAAAACAAAGAAAATGAATACAAACGTTTCCATGATGGATGAAAAGAAAGCGGAGCGTATTCGCTCCATGGTGGGATGGGTTCGGTTGGCCATCCTCTTGGCACTCCTCTTTATAATAGGGGCAGCGGTCTGTTAGGCACAACAACTGCAACAGTGCGAAGGATCGTTTCCGTAGCGCATCAAAAAAAGGAGCACCGTCCTCTATTCGGACGGTGCTCCCTTTTTAGCATTGCTGCCGCACACTAATCGGCCATTTTGGCCTTGACCATTTCGCGGTTCAGACGTGCGATGTTGCTGATGGTCTCGTTCTTCGGGCATACGGCCTCGCAGGCACGTGTGTTGGTGCAGTTGCCGAAGCCGAGTTCGTCCATCTTGGCAACCATGTTCTTCACGCGGCGTGCTGCCTCCACGCGTCCCTGGGGCAGGAGCGCAAGCTGGCTGACCTTCGACGAGACGAAGAGCATGGCAGAGCCGTTCTTGCAGGCGGCCACGCAGGCACCACAGCCGATGCAGGAGGCGCAGTCCATGGCCTCGTCGGCATCCTCCTTGGGGATGAGGATGGCGTTGGCATCCTGTGCCTGTCCCGTGCGTGTGGTGGTGTAGCCGCCAGCCTGCATAATCTTGTCGAAGGCATTGCGGTCCACCATACAGTCTTTGATGATGGGGAAGGCTGCCGAGCGCCACGGCTCCACGGTGATGACGTCGCCATCGTGGAAGCGGCGCATGTAGAGCTGGCAGGTGGTTGCTCCACGCTCGGTCTTGCCGTGCGGTGTGCCGTTGATGTAGAGAGAGCACATGCCGCAGATGCCTTCGCGGCAGTCGTGGTCGAAGACGAACGGTTCTTTGCCCTCGTTGATGAGTTCCTCGTTGAGGATGTCGAGCATCTCGAGGAACGAGGTGTCATCGGGGATGTCCTTCATCTCGTGGGTGTCGAAGTGGCCTTGCTCTTTGGGGCCGTTCTGTCGCCAGAACTTGATGGTAAATGATATATTCATGATGCTTAGTTCTTGTAGTTACGTGTTTGTACCTTAATCGCTTCATACTCCAGCGGCTCCTTGATGAGCTCGGGCTCGTTGCCTTTGCCCTTGTACTCCCAGCAGCCTACGTAGAAGTAGTTCCCGTCGTCGCGCTTGGCTTCGCCTTCCTCGGTCTGGTATTCCTCGCGGAAGTGGCCGCCGCAGCTCTCGTTGCGGCTGAGGGCGTCGAAGGCCACGAGCTGTCCCATGGTGAAGAAGTCGCGCAGGTGGATGGCCTTGTCGAGTTCGACGTTGAGTCCTTCCTTCTGGCCGGGCACGAAGAGGTTGGAGTCGAATTCCTTCTCCAGCTCGTGCATCTTCTTCAGTCCTTCCTTCAGTCCTTCTGCGGTGCGTCCCATGCCGACATACTCCCACATGATGTGTCCGAGTTCCTTGTGGATGGAGTCTACAGAACGCTTGCCCTGGATGCCGAGCAGACGGTCGATCTCGGCGTTGACGGCCTTCTCAGCCTCATCGAACTCGGGACGGTCTGTGGGCACCTTGGCCCATACGGCCTGGTCAGCCAGGTAGTTCTGTATGGTGTAGGGCAACACGAAATATCCGTCGGCCAAGCCCTGCATCAGTGCGGAAGCACCGAGGCGGTTGGCGCCGTGGTCGGAGAAGTTGCACTCGCCGATGGCGAACAGTCCGGGGATGGTGGTCTGCAGCTCGTAGTCCACCCAGATGCCGCCCATCGTATAGTGGATGGCGGGGTAAATCATCATGGGCTTGTAGTACTTCATGCCGTTGATTTCGTTGGCCACATCGCCGGGGAACACGTCGGTAATCTCTTCATACATCTCGAAGAGGTTGCCGTAGCGCTGCATGATGACATCGAGACCGAGGCGGTTGATGGACTCCGAGAAGTCGAGGAATACGGCCAGTCCTGTGTTGTTCACGCCGAAGCCCTTGTCGCAGCGTTCCTTGGCGGCACGTGATGCCACGTCGCGCGGCACGAGGTTGCCGAAGGCCGGATAGCGGCGCTCCAGGTAGTAGTCGCGGTCTTCCTCGGGGATCTCCCAGCCCTGCTTGGTGCCGGCCTGGAGGGCTTTGGCGTCTTCCAGCTTCTTGGGCACCCAGATGCGTCCGTCGTTGCGGAGCGACTCGGACATCAGCGTCAGCTTCGACTGCTTGTCGCCGTGTACGGGGATGCAGGTGGGGTGAATCTGCACGTAGGAGGGGTTGGCAAAATAGGCACCCTTGCGGTAGCACTGTATGGCAGCGGTGCAGTTGCAGCCCATGGCGTTGGTGGAGAGGAAGTAGGTGTTGCCGTAACCGCCGGTGGCGATGACCACGGCGTTGGCGGAGAACCGCTCCAGCTCGCCCGTCACGAGGTTCTTGGCGATGATGCCACGTGCACGTCCGTCCACGATGACCACATCTTCCATCTCATAGCGCGTGTAGAGCTTCACCGTGCCGGCCTTCACCTGGCAGGAGAGGGAGCTGTATGCGCCGAGCAGGAGCTGCTGGCCGGTCTGTCCCTTGGCGTAGAAGGTACGCGACACCTGTGCACCACCGAACGAGCGGTTGGCCAGCATGCCGCCATACTCACGTGCGAAGGGCACGCCCTGTGCCACGCACTGGTCGATGATGTTGTTCGACACCTCGGCCAAACGGTACACGTTGGCCTCGCGAGCACGGTAGTCACCGCCCTTCACGGTGTCGTAGAACAGGCGATAGATGGAGTCACCGTCGTTCTGATAGTTCTTGGCTGCATTGATGCCGCCCTGTGCTGCGATGGAGTGTGCGCGGCGCGGGGAGTCCTGGATGCAGAGGTTGATGACATTGAAGCCCATCTCACCCAGCGATGCTGCAGCGGAGGCTCCGGCCAGTCCGGTGCCCACCACGATGACGTCGAGCTTCAGTTTGTTCTTCGGGTTGACCAGGCGCTGGTGGGCCTTGTATTCTTTCCATTTGTCGGCCACTGGTCCGGCAGGGATTTTCGAATCTATTTGTTTTGCCATAATTCAAAGTGATAATAAAGGTTAGACTTCTATCCTGCGTAGCTGCAGAGGCTGGGGGCAAGTCCCGTGGCAAAGGCGGCCACCACGACCACGAAGGCCAGGACGAGCAGGGTCACGTAGATGTTGCCGATCACGCGCCAGCGGTTGAACCATACCTTGCCGCTGATGCCGAGGGTCTGCATGGCAGACCAGAAGCCGTGGGTCAGGTGGAACCAGAGGGCTACCAGCCAGATGATGTAGAGCACAGCGAAGACGGGGTTCTGGAAGGTGTCGATGATGAAGGCGAAGCCGTCGGAGGGCAGATGGCCCATGGCCGTGCCAAGCAGTTCGGCAAACATCATCTTGTACCAAAAGTTAAACAGGTGGAGCAGCAGACCCACGATGACGATGAGTCCCAGCACGAGCATGTTCTGCGAGGCCCATTCCACCTTGGCGGGCTTCTCCGTCACTGCATAGCGCTCCGATCCGCGTGCGGTGCGGTTCTGCGCCGTCAGGATGAAGGCGAAAACGATGTGAATGACGGCCAGCGCAGCCAGTCCCAGGGTGGCGACGACGGCATACCAGTTGGCACCGAGTGCCTCGCAGATCCAGTTGTATGCCTCGCCGGAGAACAGCGCGACAACGTTCATGCATCCGTGGAATGTCAGGAACAGAATCAGCGCAAGTCCCGTCACGGACATCACGACCTTTCTACCGATTGATGAATTGATTAACCACATAAAATGTTGAAATTAAATTATTTGAATTTTAGAATCTTCGTTTTTCGCTCTTTGGCCGCAAAGTTACGAAAAATCGGCGAACTACGCAAACGTTTTCGTAAAAAACACTTTCTCTATCTTCGATGCACAGCCGATGCACATCGTCACGTCCTGTTGATGAGAACGTATCGATAAGGGCACTCTGTCGATATTACAGCAGGAAGCCGTCGTAATTGTCGCGCGTCACCACCTTGAAGTGCGCATCGCCGTATGCTCTGGCGAAGGACAGGGGCAGAGACGCTTTCCGGTTCGGGTTCCATTTCACCTCCACGGCAGACAACTGTCCGTCCATGTCCTCGATATAGTCAATCTCCTGCTTGGTCTTCGACCGCCAAAAATAACTCTTGGCGTAGGATTTCCCGTAGCGAAGCTTCTTCATACGCTCTGCCACAATGTAGTTCTCAAACAATGCACCCGTATCCATCCTTCCCTCCACCATTTGGTAGTTGCCTATCACTGCGTTGCGGATGCCGCAATCCCAAAAATAAATCTTGCGAGAGAATTTTAGTTCGTTGCGCAAGTTACGGCTGAACGAACCGAGGCGGAATACGATATAGGACTGTTCCAGAAGTGTTACATAGCTCTCCACGGTCTTCGGGTCCAGTCCGCAGGTCTGTGCCAACTCGTTGTACGACACCTCGGAGCCTATTTGGAATGCCAATGCCTGAAGCAACTTCACCAACTTATCGCTCTTCTTGATTTTTTCAAACATCAGAATGTCCTTGTACAGATAGCTGTCCGCCAACTCGGTCAATACCGTCCGCTCATCGCCTGCATGGTTGACCACATCGGGGTAACTGCCATAAACCAGCCGGTGAGGTAGCAGCCGCTTCTCCTCCAGCAGCCCCTGATGTTCCACCAGTTCTCCAAAGGAAAGTGGAAACATCCAATACTCCAGCTTCCGGCCTGTGAGAGGCTCGTTGACCTTGTTGGACAAGTCGAAGGAAGAGCTCCCCGTAGCCACTACCTGCACATCAGTCATGTTGTCGGTCATCAACTTGAGTCCCAGCCCGATGTTGGCGATTCGCTGTGCCTCGTCAACCACAACCATCTTTTTCTTTCCGATAATCGCACGGAGCATCGTCGAGGACGCATGCTCGAAGAGGTTTCTAACGTCCTGCTCATCGCCGTTCAACCACAACACGTCGTCTCGCCCCTGGAGCAAGTTTTTCAGCATCGTCGTCTTGCCCACTTGCCTTGCCCCCAACAGTATGATGGCCTTTCCCTGCCATAATCGCTGCCGTATAGCCGTCTCTAAAACACGTTGTATCATGCTTGCCTCCTCTATGGATTTTCGGATGCAAAATTAAGCATTTATCCTCGCAAATCCAAAAAAAGCAATACTTTTTTGGAATCTATTCCGCAAAAAGCAATACTTTTTGGGAATTTGCAACCGCCTCACTACGGTTCAGACGCAACAGTTTCTGCTTCTGTTACCTCACCAAACCCTCCATTAAAAATTTCCTGAGATGCAGGTGGACGATGCCATTGTCGTCAGATTTGGTGACCAAGGGCGTGACAGAGATGACGTACTTGGGATAGTTGTCCTTGATGGCGCGGAGATTGCCGAACTCGCGATCATAGGTGCTCTGGCCCACCACAAGATAAGAGGCTTGCACATAAACGCGCTCGCCAGCTGGCTTGGTACAGACAAAGTCTATTTCGCTGGTCTGAAGTTGGCCTACCATCACTTCATAGCCCAAACGAACAAGGTGGTTGTAGACGATGTTCTCTATCACCTTTTCAATGTCTCTCTCGCGTGAACCGCCAACGAGCGCATTGCGAATGCCGTTGTCCTCAAAATAGAATTTATCGTTGCTCTCAAAGATTTTCCTCCCGTGGATGTCATATCGGTTCACTTTGTGGATCATATATGCGTCACAGAGGTATTTAATGTAATGGATAATGGCCGTGGAGGTGATGCTTTCTCCCTGCGAACGCATATACTTGGCGATGCTGTTGGCAGAAATGATCTTCCCGGCATTGTCGGCGAGAAAGTGTACAAGGTTTTCAAGGAAAGTGACGTTGCGGATGTCGTTGCGCCTGATGACATCCTTCATAAGGACGGTGTTGTAGACATCCGTTTGATACTCCCGTGCGTCTTGCTCGTCGAGACCAGTCTTTTTTAAGCCCGGCAGTCCGCCAAACTGAATGTACTTGACCAAGGTATCGTCACTGTCGGACAACCCGTGGAACGCCATAAATTCCTCATAGCTCAATGCCTGGACATAGATTTCCTTGTAGCGACCCCCGATTTTGTTGGCCAGGTCGCCACTGAGCATACTGGAGTTTGAACCCGTCACGATGATTTCCATATCGGGTTCTTCGTAGTAGCTGCGTATGCTGTTTTCAAAACCTTTTATGTCCTGGACTTCATCAACCAGGATATAGTTGGTTTTTGTTTTGTCCCGTCTTTCGTCGATATACGCATTCAGGTCTTTGTCGGTCTGAATATCGCTATACTCATGTTTTTCCTTGTCAATGAAAATAATGTTTGCACGGGCATCCTTTGCCACTTTGTCTCTAAAGAGACGCAGGGTATAGCTCTTGCCTACACGCCGTTGACCGACTATGATGATGATGGTGTCCTTTCCAAGATATTTCTCTATCTTGTCCAGATAACTGGGTCTTACGATGACTTTCATGTCTTCTATAAATGGAATTTGTTGCAAAGATAGTAATTTTATCTTTTATAAAAGACAAAAAGGGCAACTTTTTGACTTTTGTCGGTTTTTCCACCTCACGTCCAACGCCAGTAAAAAAATGAGGGTTAAAAG
>CAVBXH010000010.1:15396-42276 GCA_963599475.1 Acutalibacteraceae bacterium
ATAGAACAGCAGAAAATATGCATTTTAGCGTGATAGAACCGTAGAAAAAGTGCATTTTAGCGTGATTTCCATCAATTATCTTGCAGAATACCAATATTTTAGTTATCTTTGCACCCGAGAGGTAAAAATCACGCTCTAAAAAGGCTCATCCTATGATAGAAGAACAGACCATCCTTCAGGTTTTGGCAGAACAAAAGGAATATGTCAATGGGTACAACCCCGCAAAATGGGTCAGAAGAAACGAAGAAGACCTGTTTGAGTTTAACAGCACACTCGCACAAGTGGTAATAGGCGTAAGGCGCAGCGGAAAATCCACGCTGTGTCACAAAGTGCTGCTGGAGCATCATGTCAAATATGGTTATGCCAACTTTGACGACGACCGTCTGGCTCACCTGCAGACCGAAGACCTGAACACCGTCCTTTCCTGCATCTACCAGATATACGGAACGGAGATACAGTATGTGTTTTTTGACGAGATACAAAGCGTTGACGGTTGGCATCTGTTTGTCAACCGGCTCTTGCGCTCCCGTTTGCACGTGGTGGTAACGGGAAGCAATGCCAAACTGCTGAGCAGCGAATTGGCCACCCACCTGACAGGCCGCTACAATGAGATCCGTCTGTATCCGTTTTCGTTTCGCGAATACTGCAACTTCCATCACATCGACCTTCACGGCATCACGACAAAGGCCGACGCGGAAAAGAAAAGTGCCTTCATGGAGTACATCAAGGACGGCGGTTTCCCGGAAATGCAGCGTCTGCGCAACAAACGTGGATACGTGCAAAGCCTCATGGAAGCCATCGTTACCAAAGACATACGCCAACGCTTCAACATACGCAATACCGATGCCCTGCGAAAAACGGCCAACCACCTGATCAACAATGCGTGTCAAGAGGTCAGCTATGACACCCTTTCCAAACTGCTGAACATCACAGACCAGACCGCGAAGAAATATGTGGACTATCTGCAGCAGGCGTTTCTTGTCCAACTGCTGACCAGACACTCCTTCAAGAGCAGAGAACGGATGCGGAACGCTAAAGCATATATTGTGGACCCAGGGCTTCAGAACAACCGGGAGAATGCCTTCGCGGCAGAAAACATCGGCTGGCGACTGGAAAACGTGGTCTATATCGAGCTTCTGCGCAGGTGCAGCAACGATTTTCTGGACATCTACTACTACAAGGCCAGCCCTCGTTCGAAGGAGGTAGACTTTGTGGTCTGCAACCAGGACAAGGCCGTGGAACTGATACAGGTAGCCTACGACATTGACAACGAAAAGACCTTCCGCCGAGAAACGAGTGCCTTGCTGAAGGCTTCGGCAGCACTGCGGTGCGACACCCTGACACTGATTGCATTCACGGCAACGCGCAATGCCGAAATAGAAGGGAAAAACATCCGCATCTGTTCAGCACCGGACTGGCTGCTGTCGCAAGAGCATCTATGAAGAGATCGGTCGCCCAGAAGTCCTTGTAGTCGGTTGACACTACCCTAAAGAAAAATCTTGCCAAGATGGTCAAAAGTTGACCATCTTCAAGAAGTCGCGTAGATGAACATGCCTGATGCCGTCCATATTGATTTGAGCATACATGCTGTCCATAGACACGACATACTTTGGATGGCTGTCCTTGATCTGTTTCATATAAGTAAAACTTTCCGCAAATATACTCATTTTGTTACTCATAAGCAACAAAAACAGATAAAAACTGCGTTTTGTTACTTATATTTAACGGAAAAGTCGCATCTGGTAACTATTCAGCCGATCTTGCTTTGAACATCAGTGGATCAGTCTGAACATGCCCGCCCCATTAAAGAAGGGGCAGCCTGCTCATAGCCCAGGGCTAAAACACGATGGGCACTGGGTGTGGACTTCTTCCACGGTGCATTAAAATACAGCGTCAACTGGCTTGCACGTACCAGTTGACGCTATGGGATGGTCAATTAGGGATGTTTGCCCGCGACCATCCTGTTGGAACAGAGCTTTTAAATGTGTTGTTGCTGTTGTAGAAGGTTTCATTGCAATAGATGGTGCCCGAAGAGGCCACATTGTCAAGCCAATAGCCGAAAAGAGAAGAAGCACCGTCAGCGACTGTTTCTGCCTTTATGGTAACCTCATTCAGGTTGGTGCACCCATAGAACATTGACCAGTAGCAATACGTGACCAACGTCTTTGCCGGAAGAACGGGGGCTTTTGTTAGGTTGATGCAATCTTGGAACATATTGCCGTAACAACAGACAGCCAACGTCTCTGCCGGCAGTTCAGGGGCTTTTGTTAGGTTGGTGCACCCATAGAACATCTGATTGTAGCAGTACTTTGCCAGTGTCTTTGCCGGAAGAACGGGGGCTTTTTTTAGTTTGGTGCAACCATAGAACATTTTATTGTAGCAGTCCGTTGCCAGTGTCGTTGCCGGCAACGAGTCCGGGGCAGAGGTAAGTACCGTGCAATTTTCGAACAGGCTGTAGAATCGGGCATTCGCTGTATTTACCGTGCTATAGTTCTTGTAGTCGATAAGCGTGCGAATGTCTCCTGAGGCGACTACGGGAACATTTGCGTTGGTAAAGCTAATGGTAGAAGCTGAAACAAAGGAGGAACCACTTGAAGAATAAGATACTGCCGCCGTTCCGATCTCAGACATGCCTCGGAGTCGCAGGTCTCCATGGGCGCCCCCGAACGTTGCCGTGTTTTTGGATTGGGTGATGGCTGTCCATTTCCCGTTTCCTACGGAGTATTGGAATTTGTTTGCGAGTGAGGAGCCTCCCAGCTTCATCTTGAATCCCTGCTCGGAGTCGGCCTTGAAGGTGAGATACGGGGTGGTGTCTTCGCTCTGTAGACTGTAATTGTATTCGTAGCTTGTGCCGTTGGTGAAGGTCGCGGTTGCTGGGGCTACGCCCTTATAGGTGCCTTCGGTGGTGGTGATGCTGACGAAATCAGCACCGCTGGTGACGGAGGTATTCGGGGCGACGAGGATGGAGTAGCTGTCGCTGCCAGTTTCATGGTAGGCCGTGTACTCCTTGTCGCCTATGGTGAATTTGACCGTCGCGTTGGTGACGGAGGAGCCTTCCGTGTCGGTGATATGGAGTACAAGGCGGGCGGCTTGGTGGGCGAACGTGAGTGTGGTGGACTGGCCGTAGACGGCGGTGGCCGTGGCAGTCATCAGGTTGCAGGACTCATAGTTGGCCTTGGTGCTCTGGTCGAGGACGATGGTGGGCGCAGTGGGCTGTGAGGCGCTGTACGGATACCATGCCGTGACGGTGAGGTTGCTCTTGTCCGTGCGGTAGAACGTGTCGCTACTGTTGCTGGGTGTCAGTGCACCGCTCGAAGCAACCTTATAGCACTTCGCACCCCCCCCATTTATCTGTATAGCCACCTGCTCCGTGCCGTCCCATGTGCCGTCGGTGGCGGCGCGAGTGACGCTACCCGTCAGTTCGCCCTGCGTGGCATTGAAGACGAGGGGCTGTGGCTCGGCGAGCGTGTCGCCGAGTCCACAGTCCGTAGAGCAGGCCGTCAGTGCACACAGTGCCCCGACCGCCATAAGGTAAGCGTAGGTATTCCGTACGTTCATGTCCGCTGTTGATTCGTATCAGTTAGAGCTCATTTCCGCAGTGCCCGTGACAGAATCGCCCGTGCCCCAGTTCGAGATGGACGATGTCACGTCCAGTGAGGTCAGGTTCACCTTGATGGTGTAGGTATATGCCTTTCCGCCATCCAGCACCACTTTGTTGAGGGCATTGTTACTACTGTCGGTCAGCGAATTGGAGGTCAGCACACCGCCGTTTTTGAGCGTCACCTCGATGAAGGAGGTTGCCAGTGTCTGTGGAATAACTACGGCACTGCCCGACAAGGCACCAGTCGCAGCTGTCATCACCGTGATGTCGGTTGCTGAACCACTGGCCGTGCCGATGCTTCCACCGGTATTGTTGGCTGACAGCGTGGTGGAGGGGTAAACGCTCTTCAACTTCACCACTGCATCGCTCAAATCCGGATTTCCTGTGCCCGGCTGCAATATTACCGTAACCTTGGAGAGCAAGTGCTTAAAGGTGAGCACCACCGCACTCTTCGTGCGTGACACAGGGTTGTTGTCCTTTGGTGCACCGCACATCAGGTCGCTGGCCTTGTAGTTGTCATCCGAGCTCTGGTTGTCCTTGATGGTGAAAGTGTTGTTGGCTGCGATGCTTGTTTCGTGGGGATAGATGGCAAAGATATTCACGCCATTGCCGCTGGTGGGGAAGTAGGGCTGTGTGGACGGGGTCATTGCTCCTTCGCTGCCGGTGGTGTAGGTCAGCGGCTGGGCGTAGGTCGTGGTGGCCTTTCCCGTTGTAGCCTCGGTGATGTACACGTCAATCTGCTCGTTTTTGTCAAACTGCGTGGACTGGATGTCCGTAGCTGCACGGGTGGTCTGCTGCACGTCCAGTCCGCTCCTCAACCGGATTTCGCCGTTCCAGTTGTCCGTCTCGCTGCTGCACGCTGCGAATGCGAGGGCAGCGGCTGCCAAAAGTAAATGGTTCCTTTTCATTTTTCTCGATGATTTTGTTATTGTTATTTCTTTCTGTTTCTCTGCGTTGTTTACTCCGCACTCCCCTCGTCGCCCGTGGCATTGCCCGGTATCCAGTCGCTGATGGAGGCCGACACGGAGAGATTCGTCTTGTTCACCGTGATGGTGTAGAGGTATTTCTTGCCCGCCTCGAAGCGTTGCGCCATGGTAGAGCCCGTGAGTGGCCAGGTGTAGTCGCCTGCCGCCACAGTGTGGAACTTCAGTGCCATGCCACTATAGTCCGTACTGGGGAAGACGATGCCCTGCGCGCTCCTGCCGTCTGCAGCGGTCTGCAGCGCGATGGTGGCGGGCTCACTGGTGCTTGCTGCCGCGTCCGTGCCCGTCAGCACATTGAAGGTCCCCGTGACCGGCTGCCCACTGATACTTGCCGTCAGTCCGGCGAGGTCAGCCGCCGTCAGTCCCGCTCCCGGTCGGATGTCCATCACGACTTTCGAGAGCCTGTGGGTGAAGACAAACGGTGCGGTATAGTCGGTGCGGCTCTTCCCCGTCACCTTCTCCGCCACCATGAGGTCGATGGCCGGAAGGTTGCTCTGGTCGGCCAGGTTGATGGCATAGACCGGCTGATCGGCCGTCAGTCCCTGCTGGTAGGGATAGTAGGCGATGAAGTCGCGTGTGGTTCCATCGACGGGCAGGTAGACCGTCTCCTTCTCGTCAGCAGCGGTAAAGGCGGCGCTGGTGCCATTGTCGGGTGTGGTGTATTTCACATTGACATAGGTGTCCGCCTCACTACCGTTGAGCATAAAGAGGCCGATGGCATCGCCCATCTGCCACGTATTATCCACGGCGCGTGTCACGATGCCGCTCGTCACGTGCAGCGCCACGCGACCGTTGTCGTCGGACTGCACGGTCTCGTCGTTGCCGCATCCTGCGGTCATCAGACCTGCCGCCAGCAGCGTCAGCACACGCAGTGCCGTTACTCTTGTTGTTCCCTTTTCCATCGTATTCTATTATATATATGATATATGGTATGGTTTTCCTTCTATTTCACGTCCACATCCTCACCCGTGCCGTTGCCCAGTTGCCAGTCGGTGATGGTGACCTCCGTCACCTCCCCCTTCACGGGCAGTTGCAGGTCGCCGATGAGTATTTGGATGCTGGGGCTTACCGAACCGATGTCGGGGCGGTCGGGGTCATCGGGGTCGACGGGTTGCACAGGCACCTCCGTGCTGACCGACTGCGTGTCACCGTTGTCAAAGACAAAGTCGACGGTGAGTGTCGGTGCACCCAGGTCTGCTGCGCGTAGCAGGCGGAAGCTCGTGGCGAAGGTGTTGTCCGTCCGCGTGAAGGGCTGTGTGACGAAAGCCGTGTCGCCCACCAGTGTTCCCGTGGTGACGTTGACGGCGCGCGCCACGCCCGACAGCGTTGCCGTGGCGGACACCACGCGGCTGTAGTCGCCCTCCGTAGCCGTCAGCACGATGTCGAGCTGTCGCACATATTGTATCATGGGTAGCGTGACGTGCAGCGTGTCATCCGCTGCCACACTGATGCGACTGTAGCCAGCAAAGAGGTAACCCGGGAAGGGAGCGATGTAGCCCTCCGTCTCCGCCTCGTCCACGCTGGCCGTGTTGCCGCTGAGTCCAATCTCCGTTGGCGTGCTGAATGCCGTCAAGTCGTAGTCGCCCGGGGCGAGCAGCGTGCCGAACACGTTGGTCGTTCCGCCCACGACGTGTTCCCGGTCGCCGATGCGCAGGGTGTAGACGGGCGGAGCCACCGACTCGTTGCTCTTGCCGCTCCAGTCTGTGGCCACCTCCACCGCGCCCAGGTCTGGGTGCGACGTGCGGTAAGTATCGTCCTTGGCGCACGCTGTCAATGTCAGCGCCGCTGCGGCTACGAAGATGGGAAACGCTATTTTCATAAAATGCGGTCTTGCTTTAGAATTTCTGCCGCAAAGTTATGAAAAACCATTAATCGGTGCAACAAAAAGTGGGAGAAGTTTGCAACATCCTGTCAAAAGGTTGCAACATCTTGTCCAAAAGTCGTGTTCTCACCCCCCCCACTACTACTCTTCAAGTACTCCGTTGGCGTCATACCGTAGGTCTGGCGGAAGACGCGGTTGAAGGTGACGGTGTTCTTCATTCCGCAGGCCACGGCCACGGACTGCATCGTCCATTCGGGGTGCGCTTGCATCAGTCGGACGGCGTGCTGGATGCGCTTGCGGTTGATGTAGACCTGCGAGTTGGCGGCACTGCTGTACTGCTGAAGGAGGTTGCCGAGCGTGTTTTTATCGACCCCAATGAGGTTGCAGAGGTCGTCGCGGTTGAGGTCGGGCTTGAGATAGAGGCGGTCGGCCTCCAGACTGCGGTCGAGTGCGAGGAATAGCGCCGCACCGTCGTCGTGCGCCTTCGCTGTCGCGTCGGCACTGGCAGCGGATGGTTCAGCGTCCGTTTTCCCGGTGGAATGGGTTGTTTCTGTGGTAGCATGGCCTATTCCTGTGATGGTACGACCTGTTTCCGCGATGGAATGGGCTGTTTCTGCTGTTTCATGGAGCATCTGCTGCCGGGTCAGTTCGTTGAGGGTCTGCGCCAAGAAGCGGTTTTTCTGCCGCATCCGTCGGACGTACAGCAGTGTGGCCACGACGAGCACCAGTAGCACCGCAGCACAACTGCAGAGCCGTACAATCCACATCTCGCGGACGTGCAGCTGTTGCACCTTCTCCTGCGTCTCGTAGAGTGCGGCCAGCTCCTGCGCGTTGCTGCGCGCCTGTCGTGCCTGCAACGTGTCGTTGATTTCCAGTATCTCCGTGTAGAGGTTAGCGGCGCGGCGGTAGTCGCCCGTCTTCTGGCAGACCTCGGCCAGTCCCCACTTGGCAAACAGCATCATGTTGCCCAGCGTGTCAGACTGCGTGCGGAACCGCGCCAGCAGTCCTTCATAGATGGTAGCCGCCTCAGCGTAGCGTCCCCGTTCGCGCAGGTAGTCCACGATGAAATAGTCGCGGGGATTGCTGCCTGTGAGAGGCACAGCCTTCCAAGCTCCGTAGGCCGAGTCGGCGCGATCCGGCTGTCCGGCCTGCACCAGATGGACAGCCAGCTTGGCCAGTGCCGTGCGGCGGTCGCGCAACTGCTGCTCGGGGTTCTTGCCCCAGCGTGTGCCCTCGTGCGTCAGTCTCACGTTGCGATCGTCATTGGCGACGGCCGCCTTGAAGTCGTGCTGCCCAGCCAGAATGTTGCTGAGCGTGTTCATCTGACTGTGTGCCAGGTGGTCGGCGTTGGCCTTGTCCGCCTGCTCCATGAGACTGATGGCCTCGCGAATGTAGCCGATACCCTGCTGGCTGTCGCCCTCGCGACATACGTGCTTACCCATCAACATCAGTCCCTGCGACAGGTAGTAGTCGTCGTGGCAGGTGCGCGCCAAGTCGAGCAGTTGCCGGAGCCACCGCATCTGGTCGTTCTTCTGACTGGCCAGCTCGCTGACGTCGCTAAGGCAGGCCAGCACCTCCAGCCGTTTCGCGTTGTCTTGCCGCACGTCTGGTCGGCTGAGCAGTTGCCGATAGCGGTCATAGGCATCGTTGAACGCCATGGCGTTGTACACCGAGTCGGCCTCGTGCTTGGCCGCGGTGAAATCGGCGGAGACGGTCTGTCCGTCGCCCTTGCAACCCGTCAGTGCCAGTGCGGCACAGCAGAAAAGGAATAAGACTGTTCGCATCGTTGTTTGCTATTTTCCCTGCAAAGTTACGATTTTTCCGCGAGACGGCCAAACATCGCCAGAAATTGAAAATCTCTGGAAAATTTGGAAAATCTCAGAGAAATGTATACTTTTGCAGTTCCTATGAAGAAAGTCCTCCTCCTGCTGTTGTGGTCGGCCGCGTCCTTGACGGTCAAGGGCGCGAAGTCGGCAGATGCCTTTGACAGGAAGTCGCAGCCCATCGTGCAGCGGCTCAACGAGTTGGAGGGGCTGTCGCACCATCATGCCACGGGTGTGGTGCAGGACAAGGACGGCATCATCTGGATTGCCACTTGGAACGGTCTGAACCGCTACGACGGCTACGGCTTCACCACCTTCAAGCCACAGCCCGGCGACGGCAGTCCGATGGGGGTGGACCGCATCAAGGACATTTACATCCGCGACTACGACATCTACTGCAATGTGGAAGGTCACTGCTTCATCTTCAACATCCGCGACGGCAAGTTCCGGGACGCACACCAGTCGTGGCAGCAGACGCAGCAGGCCTTCTCCCTGCCGAAGAAAAACGTCTCCAAACGCATGACGGGCAAGGACGGCATCGTCTGGACGGTCGATTCGCTCGGCGTACTGATGCAGTACCATGCCCCCAGTTACGTGAAGCGGCTGTTGTGGCAACCCGGTTGCCAAGTGAGAACCCTGTTTCGCGATGACGACGGCCAGATTTGGGTCTGCTCGCGCGACGACCGCACCGTCAGAATCTACGATGCCCACCTGCGCTTCATCGGTTTCTTAGGCGCAGACGGCCGGGTGCACACTGCCAAGACGCCCTTTGTGTCCTCCGTCTATTGCATCTATCAGGACCGGGAGGGAAGCCTGTGGATGGGGTGCAAGCCCGGCACCCTGCTGAAGCTCCGTAAGCACACGCCCGACCACTACGAAATCCATGCCATCCGTTCGGGAGAAGGACGGGCCATCAGCGATATTTACAGCATCTGTCAGGATCATTGGGGCAGGCTGTGGATGGGCACAATGGGGGCAGGACTGTTCTGCTGCCCCGACCTCAAGGGAGAAACCTTCCAGCAGGTCCTGTTGGGAGGAGAGACGACCCCGCAGAAATACAAATCCGTCCGCACGCTGTCTGTGGTCTCCCGCGACATCCTGCTCGTGGGCACGACGCAAGGACTGTTTGCCGCGAAGCTGTCGGCCGCCAGTCCCGAGACGTACCGTTTCCAGTTGCACGAGCGCGAAGGCGACCGCTACGGCAGTCTGAGCAGTTCGTCCATCATGTGCATCACGGAGGACGACCACCACGACCTCTTCATCGGTACAGACGGCGGCGGCGTGAACGTGGCAAAATGCGGCGACAACCTCCTGTCTCCGCAGCAGACGTTCCGCCATTTTGACCAGCAGGAGATGGCCGCAGACTTCATCTCCTCCGCCTTCGAATACGGACCGTATGCCTGGTTTGTGGGCACCAACAGCATCATGGGACTGGACGATGAGCACAGCCTATTCCCCTCCTTCGACCAGCAGACGTGGCGCGACAGCCTGTTCTTCTCCGATGCCCGGCCGCTGCACTTAGAGGGTGGCCGCTGGCTGTTCGGACTGATGGACGGTCTGGCCGTCATCGATATGGACCTGTTGCTGGCCAAGCGCTTCGTGCCGAGCATCGTGCTGACCCAGGTACTGATAGAGAACAGTGCGTCGCATGATGCCGTCAGCGCACACGACAGCATCTCTATGAACGAGCGGCAGCGCAATGTCCGCATCACCTTTGCGGCACTCGACTACCGCGACAGGAAATCGCTGACCTACCGATTCCGGTTGGACAACGGCGACTGGAACAATCTGGAAAACAGCCATTCCATCACACTGCTCAACCTCGCGCCCGGAGAGCACCGCCTGTTCATAGAGTCGAGACTGGGCACAGGACACTGGGCAGGCAACGTGAAGGAAGTGGTGCTGTACGTAAAACCGACCATCTGGCAGACCACCACGGCTAAGATCTTGTATGTCGTCTTCTCCCTGTTGCTGATCTTCGGCATCTACCGCACGGTTCGTACCATCCGCCTGTCCCGCCGCAAGCAGAAGGAGTTGCTCCAGTCCTATTTGGAGTTGCTGGAGAAATACGACAAGGAGCGGCATCTGGACGTGGCGGAGCAGGAGGAGCATACCCCGGAAGCGCCGTATCCCGACAAGGACGAGCGGTTGAGCGAGGTGGACCAGGTCTTCATGCAGCGTGTCGTGGAGTATGTGGAGCAACACTTGGAGGACTCCGACCTCAGCGTCGTCGAACTGGCAGAGACCCTGGGATTGAGCAAGTCGGGACTGTACCGTCGACTGAAAGGACTACTGGGTGTCACGCCCAAGGACTTCGTGGTCAGGGCCAGGATGAACCGTGCCGCGATGCTGCTGGAGAACACCGATCTGCCGGTCAAGGAAATCACCTACCGCTGCGGCTTCAGTGACCAAAGCTATTTCGGCAAGTGTTTCCGCTCCACCTATGGGGTCAGCCCATCAGAATATCGCCAAACACTACTGTCCACGAAAATATGCAATGACAGCTACATAGGTAGCTGTTGTCGGCAATTTCCCAAGGATTTGTCCCAATAGATGTGCGATAGTTGTGCGGTACTTGTGCAGTAGTTGTCCAGTCGTCATCGAACAAATACTGGACAAGTACTGGACAAATACTGGACAAGTACTGGACAACGGTTGGTGCTACTCGCTGGGAAATACGGTGCTAATAGCAGCCTACAGCGGTGCTGTGTATATTGTACCGACGGTCATTTTCTTCATTTTTATCGAATTGTTCTAATTTTGAACCGAAATTATAGAAGAATTGGTTGGAAATTACCAATCGGACAGGGTGCTTTTGACTACTTTTGCACCCGAAATCTACAACTATCGTAACTAACAATTAAAACTACGGTTATTGATATTGAACGATGAAAAACTTAAAGACAAAACTCGCGCTTTTGCTGCTGTGCTCCTGTGGCACAGTGGCGGAAGCCCAGCAAATCAAAGGGAACAGCATTCTCTATTCCTCTACCGAAGGAGACCTGCGCATCGAAATGTGCTCAGAGACGATGTTCCGTGTCACGAAAGTGCCCGGCAAGACCCTACCCGACAACGAGCGGTGGATGGTGGTGAACTACGACTTTCCGCAGGTGGCTTTTGCCGTGGACGGTAAGGCGATTACGACCAGTCAGCTCCAGGTGAAGGTGGAGGAGAGCCCCTGGCGCATCCAGGTGGCCGACGCACAGGGCAAGGTACTCTACCGAGAAACGGCTTCCAGCTGCAAGGACAGCATTTATAATGTCGTGGCGATGAACCCCGACGAGCACTTCTTCGGCTTCGGCGAGCGTATGGACCGCATCGACCAGCGCGGTCAGCGCGTACACCTCAACGTGGAACTGGGCAGCGGCAAGAAGCCGGCTGTGGGTGGCAAGGACATCCTGCGCGCCAACTACTGTCCGGTGCCCCTGATGCTGAGCAACAAGGGCTATGGTGTGTTCTTCCACACTGCCGTGGCCAACGACTGGGACATGGGCTGGAGCCAGGGCGACCAGTATAGTTTCTCGGCACCCGGTGGCGACAACGACTACTACTTCATCTATGGCCCGGAGCTGGAGCACATGATCCACAGCTATCAGCTGCTGACGGGTGTCGCTCCGCTGATGCCGCGCTCGGCCTATGGCCTGCACATCGGTTCTTACAGCGGCGGCACGTGGCACCACGAGAGCAAGGCCAACGACACCTATGTGGTCAACCTCATCGACCGCCTGCGCCAGGAGCAGATTCCCTTCGACCTGATGTGGCTCGACTCCACGTGGCGGCATTTTGCCAAACTGGGCAACGGCGGCTGCACGTTCGAGTTCCAGGATCAGTTCAAAGACCCGAAGGGCATGATAGACCACGCCTACAAAAACCACGTCTCGATGTTCGGCCTGCACATCCGCTCGCTGGTGGACAACGGCAAGCGCAACACCCTGCTCGCCACGGCACAGAAGAAGGGCTTTACCATTCAGGACGGCGGCACCAATGCCATCATCAACTTCTTCGACGACAAGGCCGTGGACTGGTGGTGGAAGAATGCGGCCAAGAAGGTGACAGACCTCGGTGCGATGTTCTTCAAGACGGACGTGGGCAGTGCCTTGCGCTACGCCAGTGCAACCCCGGAGCAGAACGCGGAGCACAACCTCTTCCCCATCGCGTATGCCAAGGCGCCCTTCGAGCGTTTCGCACAGCAGAACGGCCAGCGCGGCTTCAACCACACCCGTGAAGGCTACGCTGGCATCCAGCGCTACCCGTTCATCTGGGCAGGCGACTGGGGCTCCGAGTGGCAGTGGTTCGAACCGATTATCCGCGGTGGTCTGAACATCGGTCTGTCCGGTGTGGGCTACTGGAGCCACTGCATGGGCGGTTTCGAGCAGTATTCGCCTTACGACACCGACCTCTACCTGCGTTGGGTGCAGATGGGTATGTTCTCGCCCGTGTCCATCCTCTTTGGCATGGACCATCCCCGTTACCACGCCCCGTGGACCTACGGTGAGGAGGCGCAGAAGATATTCATCCAGTACGACTCCCTGCGCTACGCCCTGCTGCCCTATATCTACACCAGTGCCTGGGATATGTACAAGACCAGCCGTCCGATGATGACGCCGCTGTTCTACGACCATCTGCAGGACATCAATACCTACCAGATTGCTGACCAGTATATGTTCGGCCGCGACCTAATGGTGTGTCCCGTGACGGTGAAGAACGCCCTCTCCCGCCCCGTCTACTTCCCCGGCGGCGACTGGCTGGACTTCTGGACGGGTGAACGCATCAGCGGTCGCCAGTACAAGTCGTTCCTGACCCCGATAGAGATCATGCCCATCTTCATCCGCCGCGGCGCCATCATCCCGCGTCAGGAGCCTATGCAGTATGTGGACGAGCGTCCCATGACCAACATCTCGCTGCTGGTCTATCCTTCGGAACACTCCACCTACGAGATGTACGAGGACGACGGCAAGTCGCTGGACTACCAGCAGGGCGGCTACGCCGTCACCAAGATGGAGAGCCGATTGACCGACAACGAGTGGACGCTCCACATCTATTCCCCCACGGGCAACTATCAGCCCGTTGCCCACTACTACAGCGTGAGCGTGTATCTGGAGAAGAAGCCCAAACTGGTGACGGTGGCCGGCAAGTTTGTGGACGGCTGGAAATATGACGAGACGTTGCGCTGTCTGACGTTCGATGCCGGACAGGGCGACATGGAAATCGCGGTTAAAATGTAACAGCGTATGCGGACACACAGACTGATTGTTTCGGCTTTTGCCGTATTCGTCGCCACGGGGCTTCAGGCACAGAACCCGTACAAGGCACTGAAGTTCAAGACGGCCACCTCGTTCTACAACTACGAGATGTTGCCGGTGCACGCCCAGAATGCCGAACGCCAACAGGCGTTGGACAAGGCGTGCCAGTCCAAGGCGGCAATGCAGGCCTATGTGAGTCGGCTGCGTGCGGACTTCACGCGGCTGGCCGGCACAATACCCGATCGCGGCAAGCTGAATGCCAAGGTAGTCGGCACGCTGAAAGGGCCGGGCTTCGTCGTAGAGAAGATCGTCTTCCAGAGCACCCCGGGTCGCTACGTGACGGCTCATCTTTACCTGCCCGAGAAGGTGCAGGGGAAGATACCGGCCTGCATCGAGATGTGCGGCCATGGGTTGGACGGCAAGGGCACGGGGTCGAGTTCTGCCGAGCAACTGGCGGTCAATGGCATTGCCTCCATGGTCGTAGACCCCTTCTCGCAGGGCGAGCGCCAGCAGACGATAGACGCTGCGGGCAAGAACCTCACCCGTGGCGTGACGACAGAGCACACGCTCCTTGCTCCGGGCTTCATCCTGTTGGGCAGTAGTCTGGCCGCTCAGGAGTTTTTCGACAACAGCCGCGCCATCGACTACCTGCTGACGCGCAAGGACATTGACGGCGACAGGATTGGCTGTTACGGCTTCTCGGGCGGCGGCACCCAGTCGTCCTATTTAGCCGCCCTTGACGACCGCGTCAAGGCCAGCTGTGTCGGACTGTTCTTCTCCTCGCGGGAGCGCACGCTGGAGACACAGGGTCCGAGCGACGGTTGCCAGTGGATTCCCGGCGAGGGACAGGCGCACATCGAGATTGCCGACATGGCGATGATGAACGCGCCCAAGCCCTTCCTGGTGCTGGACGGCCGCTTCGACTTCGTTGACCATTGGGGTGCGCTGTGCGCCTTCGAGGAGGTGCAGCGCTGTTACGCCCTGCTGGGTGCACCCGATGCTGCCGAGCAGTTCTACTACGATGACGGGCACGCCATTCCACAGAAGAGCCAGGAAAAGATGGTGAGCTTCTTCCGCAAGGCCTTGCTGCACGATGCCTGCGGACAGGTGAAGCCTTATACTTACTGGCGCAGCGACGAGATGCGCTGTACTCGGACGGGGCAGGTGAACCTGGAATATGCAGATGCGCGCAGTGCGATGCAGGAGTGTGCCGACCAGATGGACCGGCTGAGTGCCGACCGCCAGACCTTCTGCGCCCAGCCGATAGCGCAGGTGCGGCAGCGCATCCTGCAACTGCTCGGACTGCCGAGTCTCAACAATCACTGGGAGGCTACGGAGACGCGCCACGAGAGCCTGCGCGACATGGAGGAATACCGCTACCAGCTGGACTGCGAAGGGGAATATCCTGTTCCTGTCATCGTGCGTATTCCCGCTGATGCTACGCCCCAGTCCCGGATTTGCATCCACCTGTCGGATGCCGGCAAGGGAAGCGTCCTTGCCGAGGCCGACCGCCGCGACCTGTTCTCCGACGGCACCGTCCACGTCTATGCTGACCTGCGGGGCTTCGGCGAGACCAGCGACATCTTCGAGTACAACCTCTCGAAATATTGGAACAGCCAGTACCGCGCGGCGGTGACGGCGTTGCATGCGGGGCGTCCCTTGATCGGACAGCGGGTGCAGGACTTGCACACCCTCCTCAACTTCTGTGCGTCGGACGATCGGTTGAAAGGGCGTCCCGTCACGGTGGAGGCTGACGGCATCAATGCTGTCGTGGTGATGCACGCGGCGGTGTTGGACGACAGAATCGGCAGTGCAAAGCTGACACGGACGCTGAAGACCTGGCGCAGCTACATCCTTCAGCCCCTACAGCACGACATGATGCCCAACGTCATTCCCGGCGTGCTGCACTATTACGACATTCCAGACCTCCTGACAAGGACATGTGGTCGTATCACGATAGAAGATTAGCAAAATAGTACTCATTTACAAAAGCAGACAGAATCCCGTCTTTTAGTTGTGTGGCGGGATGAGAGGGGGGATGCGTCGCGATGACGCGTCCCTCTGACCTACTGTCGAAGGTACTCACGCTCGGAAATGCTCAAATAAATTTGCCTTCGGCTTATTTTGTCGCGACTCAGCAGAGCAAAAGCAAGCTTTCTCTGCATTCGCTGCTCCAAAATTTGGCATTTCTCTCGCTTATTCGTACCTTTGCCGGGAAATTGAGAATAGACATGAAGCAACAAAGAAGAACTATGAAGAAACAAGCTATCGTCCTCGTGGCCTCCATCATGGCCCTGTTCGCTGGGAACACGGCCCGTGCCGACGAGGGAATGTGGACCATCTACAACCTGCCCAACGCCGTCTATGAGATGATGCAGCGCGAGGGCTTCACCATGACGTACGACCAGCTCTACCAGGGCGACAACGCACTGAAGAATGCCGTGGTCAACTTCTCGGGCTACTGCTCCGGCGTGGTCGTGTCGCCCGACGGACTGGTGTTCACCAACCACCACTGCGGCTTCGAGTCCATCCGCAGCCACTCCACCGTGGAGCACGACTACATGCTCAATGGCTTCTTTGCCAAGAGCTACGAAGAGGAGCTACCCAACGAGAATATGTTCGTGAGCTTCATGGTCGACCAGAAGGACGTGACCGACCAGGTGATGCGTCTCGGCTACGAAGCACTCGACAAGCAGCGGCGCGGCGCGCTCATCGACTCCTTGGAGAACGCAATGACCAAGGCCGTGAAAGCCAGCGACTCCACCCTCCACGTCACGGTGCAGCCCTTCTACGAAGGCAACAAGTGGTACGCTACCACCTATCAGGACTTCACCGACCTGCGTCTGGTGTTCACCATCCCCAAGTCCATGGGTAAGTTTGGGGGCGACACCGACAACTGGATGTGGCCGCGCCAGACCTGCGACTTCTCCGTGTTCCGCATCTATGCCAACCCCAAGACCAACGGCCCTGCTGCCTACAGCAAGGACAACGTGCCCTATCACCCCAAACGCTGGGCACAGGTGTCGCTGCAAGGCTATAAGGACGGCGACTACGCCATGACCATGGGTTATCCCGGCAGCACCGAGCGTTACCTCTCCAGCTACGGCATACAGATGATGCGCGACGCGCAGAACGCGCCCCGTGCTCAGGTGCGCGGCGTGAAGCAGGAGGTGATGCAGAAGCACATGCGCGCCGACGAGGCTGTGCGCATCAAGTACGACAGCAAATACGCCAGCTCGTCCAACTACTGGAAGAACTCCATCGGCATGAACAAGTGCATCGACTCCATCGGCATCATCAGCATGAAGCGCGACTACGAGACGCGTCTCCGTGCCTGGCAGGACACCGCTGAGGCTGCCAACAGCCTGGCCCACAAGGTGGACTTCGACCAGTTGAAGCGGCTCTACCAGCAGATTTCGGATGTCACCTATGCCATGACCAACTTCTCCGAGACCTTCACGCGCCGCAGCAATGTGGAGTTCTCCACCCGTGCCTTCCGTTTGCAGCAGAAGATGGAGGTGAAAGGACCGGAGAAGAATAAGAAGAAACAGTACCATGAGTTCGATGACAACAGCGACACATGGGACAAAGCCCTCGACCAAGAGGTGCTGGCCACCCTGTTGAAGAACTACAAGGAGCACGTGGACGCCAAGTGGTTGCCCAAGTTCTACCAGACCATCGACAGCCGGTTTGGCGGCGACTACGCCCAGTACGTCAGCTACCTTTGGGACAAGTCGCTCATCATGAAGCAGGGCGCGAAGCTCTACTTCAACAAGAAAGGCTACGCGAAAGACCCCGGTGTGGCGTTCGGAATGGACTTGAACGAGGTCTATGCCGACCTCGTGGCTGCCATGAGTAATGTCGCTGACAGCATCGGCGAAATCGAGAAGCACCTCTGTGCCGCCAAGCTCCGCATGGAGGAAGACCTGCCCCACTACAGCGATGCCAACTTCACCATGCGCCTGAGCTACGGACAGGTGGGCGGCTTCGACCTCGGCGGCAAGCCCTCCGGCTACTACACCACTGCCGAGAGCATCGTGGAGAAGATGAAGCAGGGCGACAAGGTGATCGACTACTACGCCGAGCCCGTCATGCACGAGTTACTCTCTGCGAAAGACTTCGGCAAGTACCAGGACAAGACCACGGGAAAGATGCAGCTCTGCTTCCTCACCAACAACGACATCACCGGCGGCAACTCCGGTAGTCCGATGTTCAACGGCAAGGGTGAGCTGATTGGCCTCGCCTTCGACGGCAACTGGGACAGCCTCAGCTCCGACATCAACTTCGACAAGCGACTGGCACGCTGCATCGGTGTCGACATCCGCTACGTGCTCTACCTCATGGATCGTTGGGGACACGCCGACCGCCTGCTGAAGGAAATCAACGCAAAGTGATAGAACCAGACTGTTAATTGATATTATTTATGAAAACTATGATGACAGCGAACGAAATCAGGGAATCGTACAAGAAATTCTTCGAACAGCACGGACACACCATCGTGCCGTCAGCCCCTATGGTCATCAAGGATGACCCCACACTGATGTTCACCAACGCCGGCATGAACCAGTGGAAAGACATTATCCTCGGCACGCGCGAACCCGAGCCGCGCCGCCGTGCCGACACGCAGAAGTGTCTGCGCGTCAGCGGCAAGCACAACGACCTGGAGGAAGTGGGCCACGACACCTACCACCACACCATGTTCGAGATGCTCGGCAACTGGTCGTTCGGCGACTATTTCAAGGAGGGAGCCATCGACCTGGCATGGGAATACCTCGTCGACGTGCTCAAACTGAACCCCGCCGACCTCTACGTGACGGTGTTTGAAGGATCGCCCGAGGAAAACATCCCGCGCGACGATGAGGCCGCCAAGTTCTGGGCCAAGCACGTGCCCGAAGACCATATCATCAACGGCAACAAGCACGACAACTTCTGGGAGATGGGCGACACGGGACCCTGCGGTCCCTGCTCCGAAATCCATGTGGACTCGCGCACACCCGAGCAGAAGGCGGCCAGCGGCAAGACTGGACGCGAACTCGTCAACCAAGACGACCCGCAGGTCATTGAGATCTGGAACCTCGTGTTCATGCAGTTCAACCGCAAGGCCGACGGTTCGCTGGAGAAGCTCTCCATGAACGTCATCGACACCGGCATGGGCTTCGAGCGTCTGGTGCGCATGATGCAGGGCAAGCACTCCAACTACGACACCGACGTGTTCCAGCCCATCATCAAGGCCGAACAAGACCTGACGGGACTGAAATACTTCACCTTTGAGGAAGAGACGGCCCACCCCGTCAGCAAGGAGCAGAACGAGGTCAACATCGCCATGCGCGTCTGCGCCGACCACCTGCGCGCCGTGGCCTTCTCCATTGCCGACGGCCAGCTGCCCTCCAACGCCAAGGCCGGCTACGTCATCCGCCGCATTCTGCGCCGTGCCGTGCGCTACGCCTACACCTTCCTCGGACAGAAGGAGGGCTTCCTCTATAAGCTCGTGCCCACGCTGGTGCACGAGATGGGCGACGCCTTCCCCGAGCTGAAGGCGCAGCAGCAGCTCATCACCAAGGTCATCAAGGAAGAGGAAGACTCGTTCCTGCGCACCTTGGAGAAGGGCATCGCCATGATTGGCGAGGCCATGGAGCACCTCAAGGCTGAGGGTAAGAGCCAGCTGGACGGCGTGCAGGCCTTCCGCCTCTTCGACACCTACGGTTTCCCCCTCGACCTCACCGAGCTGATCTGCCGCGAGAACGGCTTCACCGTCGACGAGGAGCAGTTCAACGTCGAGATGCAGAAACAGAAGGAGCGCGCACGCAACGCCGCTGCCGTGGAGAACTCCGACTGGACGGATCTGCAGACCGGCGAACAGCAGTTCGTGGGCTACGACTATACGGAATACAACTGCCACATCCTCCGCTACCGCAAGGTGACGCAGAAGAAGAATGAGTTCTATGAGCTGGTGCTCGACCAGACCCCGTTCTACGGCGAGATGGGTGGACAGGTGGGCGACTGCGGCGTGCTCGTCAATGAGAACGAGACCATCGAGGTCATCGATACCAAGCGCGAGAACAACCAGAGCGTCCACATCGTCAAGCAGCTGCCCAAAGACCCGACCGCCGAGTTCATGGCCTGCGTCGACACCGACAAGCGCGATGCCTCGGCTGCCAACCACACAGCCACCCACCTGCTCGACTACGCCCTGCGCCAGGTGCTGGGCGACCATGTGGAGCAGAAAGGATCGTATGTCAGTGCCGACACCCTGCGCTTCGACTTCTCCCACTTCCAGAAGGTCACCGACGAGGAGCTGCGCCAGGTGGAGCGCATCGTCAACGGCATGATTCGTCAGGACATCCACATCGACGAGCACCGCGACGTGCCGTTCGAGGAAGCCAAGCAACTGGGCGCCATCGCCCTCTTCGGCGAGAAGTACGGAGACAAGGTGCGCGTGGTGCGCTTCGGCCCCTCCTGCGAGTTCTGCGGCGGCATCCATGCCACGTCGACTGGCCGCATCGGTTTTTTCAAGATACTGGCGGAGAGCAGTGTGGCTGCCGGCATCCGCCGCATCGAGGCCAAGACGGGACGGGACTGCGAAGAGATACTCTATCAGCTGGAAGACACGCTGAAGGCCGTGCGCACGTTCTTCAACAACGCCAAGGACCTGCAGGGTGTCATCAAGAAGTACATCGACGAGCACGACATCATGAAGAAAGACATCGAACGCTTCAAGGCGCAGGCCGTGGAGCGTGCGAAGGACAAGCTCATCGAGAAAGCACAGATCGTGAACGGCGTGACACTGGTCAAGGCCGTCCTGCCGTTCGATGCCCAGTCGGCCAAGGATCTGGTGTTCAAGGTGCGCGAAGCCGTTCCCTCCCACCTGCTCTGCGTCGTCGGCACGGTGCACGACGGCAAGCCGTTGCTCAGCATCATGATCAGTGAAGACCTCGTGAAGGATCAGGGTCTCCACGCTGGACAGATGGTGCGCGAGGCTGCCAAGCTCATCCAGGGCGGTGGCGGCGGACAGCCCCATTTCGCCTCAGCTGGCGGAAAGAACGTGGACGGCCTGAATGCCGCCATCGAGAAAGTGGTGGAGCTGGCCAAGCTTTAGTCGCTGTAGGCCACGGAATACACATAACGGGAGTCGGAACTGACCACAGTGTCAATCCGGCTCCCTTTCTGTTGGAGTATCGTCTTCATGTCGCTGCGGAGCCCCTCGCCCGTTCGCTTCTGCACCGCCTCCTTCATCGTCCACAGGCGCACAAACTCCAGATCGGGCTGTGGCGCGGCCGCTATCTGCCGCGCCTCCTCCTCGCTCATCGTGTAGCGCACCAACGACTCCCGACAGGCGCGCATCGACTCAATGTCCACGCCAACGGGCTTTGCGTCAATGACGCAGATGGCCGCCTCCTTGCAGTGGCTCATGTTGAAGCAGATGTCGGGATGACCCACGATGAACGGCTTGCCGTGTGCCCCGTAGGAGAACACGGGCGGCTCTTCGATGCCATACTCGCGGCGTAGCCCCTCGCACAGCAACAGGTAGGCCGCCACACACGTGCGCCGTCCCAGGTCGTGGCGGAAGGCCAGTGCCTGTTGTCGGCGCTGTTCCGAGAGGAGCGGCAGTGCGCGCTCCACGTCCAGCAGATCCAGTCGGTCGTTCAGGTAAATCATCGTCTCTCGTCTTTTCCCGTTGTTTCCGCCCCTTCCGTCTGTGCCGGTGGCCAGTTCACCAGATAGAGGCGTTCCGTGGCGCGTGTGAAGGCGGTGTAGAGCCAGTGGATATAGTCGGGCAACAGCATCTCCTCGGTCATGTAGCCCTGGTCCACATAGACGTGCGCCCACTGTCCGCCCTGCGCCTTGTGGCAAGTGGCGGCGTAGGCAAACTTCACCTGCAGCGCGTTGAAGTAAGGGTCTTGCTTCAGCTTCCTGAACCGCTCCCGCTTGGTGGGAATGTCGGCATAGTCGGCCATCACCTGTTGGAAGAGTTGCTCCTGCCGTTCGCGGGGCAGTGCCGGCGCCTCCGAGGTCAGCGTGTCCAGCAGCACGGTGGCCGTCAGCTCCACGTCGTCGTAGTCGGGGAAGGTCATGGTCACGTCGGCAAAGCGGAAACCGTACAGCGTGCGGCAGTTGCGCACACGGTGCACCTCCGCCCGGTCGCCATTGGCGATGAACGTCTCGTTCTCCCCGTTGGCCTGTCCAGCGACGGGCAGTGGCCAGAAATAGTTGTTCTTCACGATCATCAGCTGGTCGCCTGCGGTCAGCTCCCCCTCGCGGTCCAGCACGGTGCGTCGGATGCCCTCGTTGTAGATGTTCGCCCGTTTGTTGGAGCGCGTGACCACCAGCGTCTCGTCCAGCCCCACCTCCCTGTAGCTGGCTGCCAGCGTCTCTATCAGTTCGTTGCCCATCACGATGCGGATGTCGGGGAAGTCCCCGAAGCGCACCTTGGGCAGGTCGATGCCGCCATCCTCCTCCATCGCCGCCAGCAGCTGTCGGATGCCCGTGGCGTTGTAGAGGATGCCCGAGTCCTGGCTCTGCCGCACCACCTCGTTGAGGTCACACGCACTGACGTGCAGGCCGTAGCCTCGCAGCACATCGCCCTGCAGTGCCGGACTCTCATCCTCGCCCACGGGTGGCAGCTGGGCGCGGTCGCCGATCAGCATCAGTCGGCAGTTGTTGCCGTTGTAGACGTATCGGATGAGGTCGTCCAGCAGCTGCCCCTGGGCAAAGGGCGTGTCGCCGAATGCCGAGGCATTGGCAATCATCGAAGCCTCGTCCACGACAAACAGTGTGTTGCGCGCCTTGTTGTAGTCCAGCGTGAACGGCCCCTCCAGCGACTTCTGCCGGTAGATATGGCGGTGTATCGTATAGGCCGGATGGCCGGCATAGAGCGAGAACACCTTGGCGGCGCGCCCCGTCGGTGCCAGCAACACCATGCGCTGCTGCAGTCCCGCCATGGTCTTCACGATGGCGGCAGCCAGCGACGTCTTTCCCGTTCCTGCCGATCCGCGCAGCACCATGATGGCCTCCTCGCGGCGGTCGGTCATAAAGGCGGCAAACGTGCTGATGGCTCGTTCCTGTTCCGCCGTCGGCACATGTCTGAAGTGTTGCCGGATGCGGCAAGTCAGTTCCTCGGTAATCATACGAGGGTCAAAGGTACGAATAAGCGAGAAGAATACAAAAGGAAAACTCGTTTTTCTTTTTATTCTCAAGCGTGAGTACCTTCGCCGCGAAGCGGCAGAGGTAGTGCAAACCGCACCTACTTGCCCAATATCAAGTCAATATCTCCATCCCAGTTGGGATTGACATAGACCACGAGGGGCAGTTTCTTGATGACCAGTGACTCGTACTCCCCGGCAATCTCGTAGTAGTGGTTGCGCTGGAACACCAGCGTGCCGTTGGTCAGTTGTTCGTCGGTATTGACGGTGTCCGAGCTGGAACTGCTGCTGGTCGCCCTTTTCTTCATGCGCAGGGGCACCACCATCACCTCATCGTCCACTCCCTCTCCCTTATCTATGGTAATCCGCACGTACAGCGTAGCTGTGACGGGAAACAGGTTCGACTCGTTTATGGTCACCGTGATGCTGTCCGTCTCCGTTTCCACACCGTATACGCTTACCCAGTTGTCGGGACGCGTCCATGCGTCCATCACAAACTGGCTTCCCTCGTCCATATCCGCCACCTCCTTCTTGCCGTCGGTAAGGGGTGTCAGATAGTCGTCGTAGCACGTAGACTGGCACTTTGTGTTCACCGCATTGGTGAGCAGCGTCAGCGCCTTCACCTCGGGCGGCACTTTCCGTAGCGTCAGCTCCGTACCGGCCACGCAGCGGTAGAGCCATCCGCCTAAGGCGTTGATGGCGCCCGACTGATAGGAGAACACCACCGTGCCAGCATCCTTGTCGCTCATGTCGGCACCATAGCGCGGCGTACCGAAGAACAGTTCCGGGGTCGTGTACTGCGCCGTGTTGGTCAGGCTGACCTGTGCATCGCTGAAGGCAGTTCCCGTGAAGCTAAACAGGTTCTGCTCCCCTTTCTGCTCCGCATAGCCGAGGGCGGTGCAACGGTACTCATACGCTTTATCCATGTTGACGACCCCACTGGCATAGGCGTAGCGGAAGTGGTCGCTGTAGTAGGGGTCTGCCGCATCAGGCTCCCGGCACGTCAGTTCCACCTGCTTGTCGAGGGTAAACCCCGCCGTATCATTCGCATAGCTGCCGTCCTTCAGTCGTTTATAGACATTCAACAGGATATGGTCGGTATACAACGTTCTCGGATTGTCGTAGGTAGGGTTTTCCCCACTGCTGCCTCCCGTAGAGGTCGACGACAGCCGCGCAGACTGCACGACAAACGACACCGGCACGTCCCAAGTACCCTCGTCCGTTCCGTCCTGTGCCACGTCTGCCGACTGACAGCCGACAACGGCCAACAGCCCTATCAGTCCACCGACCAACCGTATATAGTTATTTCCTCTCATATTGTCTCTCCTTTCATTTATTCTTTCACGCTCCATTCCGGTGTCACCGTCAAGGCCGACTCGTTCGACAAGTCGGGCAGGGTAATCTGAAGCACGAACTTCTCCAGGCTTTCACCGTATTTGTTCTTGCAATCCTCGGTAGTGAAGAACTCGTCAAGATAACTTGAATGCGCTGAATAACTGCCCATCCCCGCTTCTATGCCGGTTTTTATGTTGACTGGTTCCAACTTATAGGTTTTCCCCGTCGTATAGGTGGAGTTATACGTCAGTGTCTTGATGGGGCAGTACACCAATTGCACCCGTTTGTTGCCGCCCTGTGTGGCAAAGGACTGCACATCCGTCGTCATCGGAATCTCCGTGACAGGAGTCGTTGCCGTAGCCGATTCGTAGAGTCGCACGGCGGTCATCTTGTTCAGCTCGCTCCCGCTTGTTGCGTCCGCGTTCTCCCCGAAGCCAATCAGGGTAAACGTATTCTGTGTGACGGTAGTACCGTCCGACGTGGTAGTCTCTTTCTGTATCATGTCGAGGAAGGGGCTGAATGCCTCCGTAGCAGTAGCATCGCCCACCTTAGCCGTCTTGCCACTCACGTAGAAGCGGTCGGCACGAGAGCCGTACACCACCTTCGCCTGTAGCCCTTCCCACGGTTGCCAAAGTCCTTTCAACGTTTCGTTCTGTCGGCAATCGTTATACAGCAATGTTTGAATAGCCTCCTTGTCCGTGTCCGATATGGAGTTGACGTACACGCTGTAGTCTATCTTGTTCTTCAGTGCGATGGTGAAGTCAGCTATCCACGACGGGAACGTAGGTACCGCCATATAGCCTTTTGTGGTTGCGTATAAGGCAAAAGCGTCCGTAAAACTGTCCAGCCATGTTTTGATTTCAAGAGGCATCTCTTCTGTAATGTTACCCGGCAGCAGCACATCATACACTTTACTGTCAGTAAACGCCCGAATCTTCCCTTTGGTGTCGTCCGTGTCCCATGCCGGATAGTCATCGGAGAAGAAGTCCGTGCGGCTGACGATGCGCTGCAGCGTGATGGGGCAGTCGCAGTGCGTGTCCCGGTCGTAGCCGTCTGAGGTAATCTGCTTCACGCAGAGGTAGAACATATTATGGTCGTTGAACGCCGTGGTTGTGGGCAGCGACAGGTAGACCTCGTCCAGCGCCACGGCAGTCTCCTCGCCCTCGGTCGTCGTCGTGAGGTGCAACACCTCCTCATCGCCGAACAGCGACTTGTCGGCGTTGGCGATGAACACCGCCGTGTAGGTTCGTCCCTGCTCCAGCGTGTCCTTCAGGGCCTCGCGCTGTGCCCACGTCATCGTGGAACGTTTCATGGGCCAGTCGCCCTCCCCCATGTCGCTGATGCCAGGAATCTCGCGCTTCTTCACGAAGATGCCTTCATTGTCATACAGCAGATAAGTGAGCGACTTGATGCGTTGGTATGCTGGCAGGGCCTCGTGGCTGACGCTACGCGTCTGCCCCTCGCCCACCGTATAGTCCACGATCACCTGTCCCCGAACCGGGGTTATCTTGTCCGCCGGCAACGTCTCCTCACTGCACCCCGTGCAGAGCAACAGCCCGGCAAAGGCCATCCACAGGCCAAAGCCCCTCCCGCGTCGCCCAGCGGCTCTGTCGTTATTTGTAGTCTTCATGAATCCCATAGTTCCCATTATTCCCATAGTTCCCATTACTCCCATTCACTCCCATTCATTCCCATTCACTCCCATCCATCCCAGTCATCCTCATCCACTCCCACAGTGGAATCATCCCCCGTGGCAAACCCAGCATAGCGCACCTCGAACTCGTCCTTCTCCATGCCGTTGTAGAGCACCGTGGTCACACGGTTCTTGCGCACCTCCACGGGTGTCTCGTCCGTGTCCGTACCGATGGGCAGGGTTGTCGACGAGGTCGTGCCCTTGAACGTCACGGCGATGGTGCCGCTCAACACCTGCGGCAACAGACAGAGGCGGAACACCTGTCGCGTGGCCATCGCCGTCTTGTACGCCTCGTCGGTCAGTCCCGAGAAGTCGAGCGTGTAGACCCTGTCCGTCGTGCTGGCCACCGTGGTCACCTCGTCGGCCGATCCGTCGCGCACATACACCTTCTCGGCAGGGGTCTTCAGCGTCAGCGTGATGGCCCTCACGGGGTTTTCAAACTGGTCTGCCGGGATGCCCATGTCGATGTGCAGCTCGCCCGTCACCCGGGTCAGCTCCACATCCTCCGTGTTCTCCGCGTCCGGGTCTATCCATCGGTCTATCACCTGGCGGTAGACATTCAGGTCGGCCGTCTCTGCGATGTTTATGTTGTTTTTCTGGTACGTCAGCACCGGACTGAAGTCGATCAGCAGTTTGTTGAAGTCGCACGTCTGGTCCACCGGTGTCTCCTCCGTCAGCAGATTCGCACCACCGCCGTCCGTCCACTGCGGCACGCAGACAAAGGCAAACTTATACCACTGACCGTAGAGGTCGTCCAGCGCGTACGTGCCTTCCGTCAGCTGATAGCGTCGGTCGGTGGCGCAGTGCAGGTGGTCGGCATCGTGCTCCTGCAACCGTTCTGCCACGTAGAGTTGGGTGTATTGCACCGCATCGTTGGGAGCGGTTGCCGTTGCTCCGCGGGTGCGCACCTTGAAGGAGCAGGTGGCCTGTTCCTTCACCGCCTCCCCTTCGTCGGCCGAGCAGCCCGCCGACAGGACAGTCAGCAGCAGCAATCCACCGGCACAACCGTATTTCATCAAACTCTTCATATCGTGTTTCACTGTTGGTTACTGTTATTTCGCCTGCGGGATGATGACCTCGTCGCCATCGTCCCAGTCGGGGTTGAGGTCCACGCTGCCGCCTGCACCCGCGTCGTCCGGTCCGCGCCAGGCGCCCTTGCGTCGGCAGGCAATGACGTTGTACATACGGTCGCGCCGCACGATGTGCGTCTTGCCGTCGCTCATCTTGACGCTGTACGAAA
>CAVBXH010000011.1:0-22877 GCA_963599475.1 Acutalibacteraceae bacterium
AACGCACAATGTGCTGATTAGCAATCAAAATGCTCTATACTGTGTTAAAGTTGGGATAAGTTCTGCTATGCACGGCCATCAGAAAAGGGAAGGGGTTTGTCCCTTCCCTTTCTTGTTGTCTGAGGTGTGCCGTCCGCTAAGGGTTGCGCGCCGGCAGTGTCTGCGTGATGTTCTGCTCGCGGTGGCAGATGCGCACCTCGATGCCGAACTTCTCGTGGAGATGATCGGCCAAGTGCTGGGCACTGTAGACGCTGCGATGCTGTCCGCCCGTGCAACCGAAGCAGAACATCAGGGAGGTGAAGCCACGCTGGATGTAGCGCGCCACGTGGGCATCGGCCAGGCGATAGATCGACTCCAAGAAGGTCAGTATCTCACCGTCCTCCTCCAGAAAACGGATGACGGGTTCGTCCAGTCCTGTCAACTGCTTGTAAGGCTCGTAGCGACCCGGATTGTTCGTGCTGCGGCAGTCGAAGACGTAGCCACCGCCATTGCCGCTCTCGTCCTCGGGAATGCCCTTGCGGTAGGAAAAGCTAAACACCCGAACCACCAGCGGTCCCTTCTGCTTAGAGACAGGAGGGACAGTCGGTGCAAACTGCGGCAACGCGACGAGACGCTGGAGCAGTCCGACGAGATAAGGGTAAGGGAACGACATGTCGGTCAACAGCTCGCGAAGGTTCTGCATGGCTGGCGGAATGCTACTGATGAAATGCTGCTTGCGCTCGAAATAGCCCCGGAATCCGTAGGCACCCAACACCTGCAGGATGCGGAACAGCACAAAGAGCGACAACTGGTGGACGAAATGGCGGGGGACAGGCACCTCGGTGAGTTGCTTCAGCGCATTGTAGTATTCGAAGACCATTTCGCGGCGCAGCTGGTGCGAATAGCGGGCGGATGCTTGCCACAGGAAAGAGGCCACGTCGTAGTAGTACGGGCCGCGCCGACCGCCCTGGAAGTCGATAAAATACGGATGACCCGCCCCGTCCAGCATCACGTTGCGCGCCTGGAAGTCGCGGTAGAGGAAGGCCTCGCCGCGTTCGGCCGTCAGGTCTTTGGCCAGCAGGCGGAAGTCCGCTTCGAGTTTCAGCTCATGGAAATCCAGCCCCGTGGCCTTGAGGAAGCAGTATTTGAAATAGTTGAGGTCGAACAGCACGCTGTCGCGGTCAAACTCCGCCTGCGGATAGCAGTTGCTGAAGTCGAGGCCATGCACGCCGCGCAGTTGTATCTCCGGCAACAGGCGAATGGTGCGCTTCAGCAGTTCCTGCTCGTGGGGGGAGTAGTGGCCGCCCGCCTCGCGTCCCTTGCGGACGGCATCAAAGAGCGACACACTGCCCAAGTCCGACTGCAGATAGCGCAGTTCGTCGCTGCTGACCGCCAGGAGCTTCGGCACGGGCAGCTGGCACCGGGTGAAGTGGCGGCAGAGGTAGACAAAGGCATGGTTCTCGTCGCGACTGGTTCCGATGCAACCCACCACGGTGGTTCCGTCCTGTGCCGTCATACGGTAATACTCGCGGTTGCTGCCTGCGCCGGGCAGGCGATCCACCTGTGCGGGTGGCTGTCCGCACCATTCCTGATAGAGTGTTATGAGTTGTTGCATACCGGTTTTTTTTTTGGGGGGGTCATTGCAGGGTGATGCCCATCAGTCCGACGACGACATCGTTGGAACACGTGCGCAGTGTCATGGTTCGCAGCGATTTCTTCGGGTTCAGCGGCATGCAGATCATCTGCGCCGCTCCACCGGGAATGGTTCGCGAGCCAGGACCGCCAAGGTGCATCACCTTCCCGAGATCGCGGCTCACCTGTCCCGTGGCAAGGCTCACGCGGTACGGGCGCGGCAGCGGGGCACGGAAAGCCTTGCCGTCGATGTAGTAGTCTTGATCGATAGGACACCAGTTGTCGGGGTTGACCAGCGGCAGGATGTCTGCCGTACCATCGGAGTAGCGTGCCACCACTTCGGCATTGACCATATGGCTCTGCATATGGTTGGTCGACCCGGCCATCAGCAGCCAGGCCTTCTCCGCCTTTCCCTTCACGGGCACGGTCACACTGTCGGGGTAGTTGTCCCACAGCGAGGTAAACACGATGTTCGGCCCTTCGGCGGGTGTGGTGAATGGCACGCCCATCATCACGAATTCATCCTTCACAATACGTGCGCGGAAGGCCGTGTCCACAATCTCCGGGCAGTAGTCAGGATGGCACCATTCGCCCACACCCTGCACGGGTATCTGCAAGGTTGTGTATGGCGGACGCGGCGATCGGTATTCCTGCCGGAAGATGTCGGTGACGCTGGCGTTGTAATACCGTGCCAGCTTCTGCCTTCTGAACTTACGGTCGAAGGTGGGTTCGTCGGTGGGCGTTGCCGCAGGTGCTGCCATCGTCTCCGTCATCTCCACCTCGGGCAGCGCTACGGGTTCCTCCATCCACAGCACCTGGTGCTGCTCTGTCGTCCCCTCGATGTCGCGGTAGTGGCCACCGCCCGTGTTCTGCCGCACCACAATCTTTAGGGGCTGCGGGAAGTGTTGCGTCACCTCGATCCGTATTCTCCGTCCCATGCGGCGGAAGGAATAGGACAGGTAGGGGGTCTTCACCGATGCGCGGTCCCACGACGAGGGGAAGCCCGGACGGATGACACACTGTCCGTAGAGAGCCTGCGGTTGGATGCCGAAGAGTCCCTGCAGGAGCGTCCGTGCCGAGATGCCGATGCAGTCGCCGAAGTCACGGTAGCATTCTCCCCGTGCTGCATCGTATTTACTGATTTGTCCGAAGTTGGCAGGACTCTGTCCTTCGTACATCTGGTCGATGATGTTACCCATCAAGAGGCGGTAGGCGGCATCCGCGCGTCCAGCCTGATAGAAGGCCAGTGCCGTATGCATCACCTCGGCCGCCGCCACGTTGTTCACGCTCCAGATGTAAGGTTGCCAGTCAGAAGTGGCGATGGTGGCATAGTCACCGCGCACGGGAATATGCGGAATGGCGCGGTCTACGTAGCGTGTGGCGCGAAACGCCTGTTCGGGCGAGCACGCCCCACAATCGATGGGCGTATAGATGGACCATACGGCGGCGTGCTCATGTTTGCGCTTCAGTCCCATCAGGTCTTCATATTCCACCCAGTGTCCCTTGCCGTCGAGCCACAGCCGGCTGTTCATGGCCGCGAGGATGTCGGCGGCCTCCTGCCAGTATGGTGCGGCATCGCGCCCAATCAGCTCCGCCATACGCGCTGCCAAAAGGTTGGCGCGGTAGTTGTAGGCCGACGAATGGGTGACGGCTCCGCCGTTGTAGTACAGGGCATCGGAAGCCCAAATGCAGCAGTAGGCATCGTAGAGGTGGTCGCCGTCGGGGTCGAAGTTCCGCTTCTCCCACGCGAGGTGTCGCTCCACCACGGGCCACATCTTCCGGATATAGGCCGTGTCGGCATCATACTGGAAATGCCAGAGCAGCTCATCGATGTAGTTGAGGTTCATGTCATAGTGGTGCATCTGGTCATTGCGGTTCGGGTTCCGGCAGATGTAGCCGTTACTGTACATGGGTGTCCCCCACCGCTTCTCAGCGCGTGCCAGATGCTGTTGCTCGTCCTGCGTAGGGTGCGCCAGCTGCGCCGGCACCGTGTCCACCTGACTGCGGGCATACGCATCGAAATGGGAACGGGCGCGGTCGCCCCACCCCAGTACATCGCCTAAATAGCCGGCTCGCCAACCGGCCAGCGGCATCCGCCAGCCCACACATCCGTGCAGCCACGTCTCTCCGTCCCAGTCGCCGTCGGCAGCCATCACGAGTGCGCCGCCCAGCGTGTTGATATAGGGGTCTGGCGTGTCAAACTCCACACGCGACGCCATCTGTCGGTTGTACGTCACCGCCTCGGCAAAGCGTGCCGCCTGCTGGTCGGCCGTCATCGAAACCACCTTGTCGAGTATCACGGTCACATAGACGGGCGAGGCCGCTGGGCTTTCCACCACCTGTCGTTCGGCATCTCCCTCCGCCGCATCGAAGCAGTCGCGGCTATCCACGCCGAGGTCTCCGTTGCGGTAGAGCTTCGGTTGCTTCACGCGGCTCAGCGTGCTGGTCACCGTCAGCGTCTCCTCACCGGCCATGAAGCGCCATACGGCACCCTCCTGGTCGTGCAGGGCGACCACGTCCACCTGCACCTCCTGCTTGCCCCATCTGCTGTCGCGCAGGCAGTAGCTCCGCATGCCGTCCACATACCACGCCTTGCACCACGCCACCTGCTCCAAGTCCACGCCGTTGACGCGGAACGCCACATGACGGTGGTGTCCCTTCTTGGCGATGGCGAACACGGGGCGGTCACTGGTCTCGATGCGGTAGTCGGTAGGTCCGCCATACAAGGCACGCGTATAGCGGTTGTTGCCATTCTCACAGACAAAGGCGCGTCCCTCAGGCCGGTAACCCTGTCCTGCTGTCGTCGCCGCGAGGCAAAGCCACGCGCTCACAGCCGTCAACCATCTATTGCTCATCGTCGTCCTCCTTTCGTTCTTTCCGTTCTCTACGCTGTCTTACCCACTGCTCCACGGCATATTCTGCAAACATCAGCAGTATCATGATGCCGAGTGCCATGCAGAATGCCGACAGCCGCGAGGTGGTTCGTCCATACTGAATAAGGTATATTCCGTAGGCCACAATGACCCTCAGAATCCATATCATCCAATTACTCTTGTTCATATTGGTTACAAAGGTACGATTAAGCGAGGGAAAAAACAAATTTATTTGAGTTTTTCCGAGCGTGAGTACCTTCGACGCGTAGCGTCAGAATAGTGCAAACCGAGAGAAATGCAAAACAAAACGGTGTTTAATTTTGCATTTCCGAGGTGCCGCCTACCTTCGGCCGAAGGCCCAATGTTTCAAGTGGCAACGAGGTAGTACCTCGCTGCCACTTGAGGTTGTACCGTGGTCTGGCCACAGCCGCGTTATTTCACGGGGATGTCTGCCAGTGTCTTCTTCAGCAGTTGCCAGAACGGGGCTACCGTGGCGATGAGAGCGCGCTCGGTGGTGGTGTGCGGCGACTTCAGCGTCGGGCCGAGGCTCACTACGTCGAGGTGTGGGTACTTGCCGAGAATTACGGAGCACTCCAGTCCGGCATGGTCCACCTGGATGATGCCATCGTTTCCGAACATCTCCTTGTACTCCTTGAGCAGCAGGTTCAGAATCTCCGAATTGGGGTTCGGGTCCCAGCCGCCGTAGCTACCGCTGGTCTCCACCTTCATGCCGGCCATGTTGAAGCAGCTCTCCAACGTGTTGACCATGTACTCCTTCATGTCTTCGCGGCTGGAACGTACCAGAATCTTCATGTCGGCCTTTCCGTCGGCGATGTCGATGATGGCAAGGTTGCTGGAAGTCTCCACCACGTCGGGATAGTGGGGAATCATGCGCAGCACACCGTTGTGGCAACCGTAGATAACGTTGACAAGGTTGTCCTGAATCTCCACGGGCACTTCCTTGGCCGGCGTGGCCACCTCCTCCACGGTCAGTTCGATGTGCTCCTCTATCGGGGTGTATTCGTCCTTGAAGTCGGCCAGCCATGCAGCAGCCAGCTCCTTCAGCGCAGCCACGTTCTCCTTGGGCAGTGTCAGCACCACCTCGGCCTTGAAGGGAATGGCGTTGCGCATATTACCACCATGCCAAGAGGCCAGCCGTGCCTCCGTTTCCTCGATGGCCTCGCGCACGAAACGCACCATCATCTTGTTGGCGTTGCCACGTCCTTCGTGGATTTCCAGTCCGCTGTGTCCGCCGCGCAGTCCCTGCAGCGTCACCTTGACGGCGGCATCCTCGGGGTCGGTGTCTGCCTCCTGATAGTCGAGGGTGGCGGTCACGTCGATGCCGCCGGCCGATCCGATGACGAACTTACCCCACAGCTCCGAGTCGAGGTTAAGCAGGATGTCGCCCTGCAGCTCGCCCTCGGGCAGGTCGTTGACACCGCACATATGGGTCTCCTCGTCGGCGGTAATCAGTGCGTCGATGGGGCCGTGCACCAGTGTTTTGTCCTCCATGACCGCCATAATGGCTGCCACACCGAGTCCGTTGTCGGCGCCGAGCGTGGTGTTCTTGGCCTTGACCCATTCGCCGTCAATCCACGGCTGGATGGGGTCTGTCTCAAAGTTGTGCGTAGAGTCGGGTGTTTTCTGCGGCACCATGTCCATGTGGGCTTGCAGGATGACCCCTTTGCGGTTTTCCATGCCCGGGGTGGCGGGTTTGCGGAACACGATGTTTCCGGCGGGATCTTTGAAAGCTTCAACACTGGCCTGCTTGCCGAAGTCGAGCAGGAACTGCTGGATTCTCTCCAGATGACCGCTGGGGCGCGGCACTTGCGTGAGTGCATAGAAGTTCTTCCAGATGCACTGCGGCTCGAGTTTTGCGATTTCGTTCATAGTCTTTGTGTTTTTTTATTTGTTGTACAATAATGGTGTTTCGGAAAGGTTGCGTCCTTCGCTCCGCCTGTGGGTAAACGAGAGGGCGATGCAGGCATAGATGCCAAGCAAGACGACGAGTAGCGTCTGTATGGTGTGGACAATGAAGACAAAGCACAACGCCTGCGTGTCTGCCACGCCATAGAGGATGAGCATGGTCTTCACGGCAAAGTGCCAGGGGCCAGCCCCGTTGGGTGTAGGCACGATGACGGCGATGCTGCCGACGATGAAGGTGACCAGGGCGCACGCCACTCCCAAGTGTGCCGTGAAGTCGAAGCAGAAGAACGTCAGGTAGTAGTGAAGGAAATAGCTCAGCCAGATGCCCACTGTGAACACGACGAAGAGCGGCACGTTCCTCACGTCCTTCAGCGAGATGATACCCTGCCAGATGCCCGTCAACGTGGTCTTCACCCTATTATATATAGACAGTTTGCGCAACAGGAAGTGGAGCAACACCAAGAGTGCCCCCAAACAGACCGCCACGACGAGATAGCCCGTCCACGAGAAGTCATGAAGGATGGTTGGGATATTGGTGCCCGTCTGCTGGAAGAACATACCGAAGGTGCTCATCTCCAACAGGAGCACCAGGGCGGTGATGCCCATGACGAGCAGCGAGTCGATGGCGCGCTCGGTCACTACGGTGCCCAATGCCTTGGGAAACGACACACCATCATAGCGTTTCAACACGCCGCAGCGTGTGAACTCGCCCACGCGCGGCACGATGAGTGAGGCAGCATACGACAGGAATACGGCATGGACACGGACGGACGCGCGTGGCTGCTCACCCATCGGCTCCAAGGTCTGCCGCCACCGCCACCCCCGGAACAACTGCGCCAGGATGCCGAAGGGAAACGACAGCAGCATCCATGTCCAGTCCATTTCGTCGGTCATGACGTGCCGCATCTCCTGCCAGTCTTCTCCGCGATACATCCAGTAGAGTATCGCGCCGCCCAGCATCAGCGGCAGCAGTATCTTGATGATGATGTTTCCTGTTTTCATATTTCGCGAGACAAAGGTACGAATAAGTGAGAGAAATGCAAAAGAAAAATCGTTTTCTTTTGTATTTCCGTCCATTGATGCAGGTCATTGACGCAGGTCAAAGCCGTTGATATGGGTCAAAGAATAGGGTATTTTTGTGGTGTTTGCGCACACAAAGCTTGTAAGGTCCATAAAAAGTGCATACCTTTGCAGTGCATTAAGAGAAATGCACAGGATAACATGAATAGGATAACACTTAAAAGAAAGGACACAAAATGACTTTAACATTGACAATTCTGGCCATCGTGGCCATCACTATCGCTCAGGCCATCCACGTGATGAACAAGATTAACCCGGGCAAGTAAACAACAGTAAGAAACTCTAAAAACGAGGCGGACCTTCATTGAGGGTCTGTCTCGAATTTTTCTGCCCATGCCCGAAACTTATCCACGCCCTTCGATCCGAACTTCTGGAGCGATGCGACGACGTCTTCGACGGTGGCCACGCGGTCGGGGTTTGACTTGGAGTAGAACTTGTCAGCGTAACAGATGATCTGCTCTTCAATGGTCTCCGGTACGTAGTCAGCAGGCGGCAGCGGCAGATGTTGCTCGCGGATTTCCTCGGCGGTGAGTCCCGTGCCGGTGTGGCGCTCGCAGACCCGCGCATGGTCGGGAAGCCCCGCCTCGCGGAGCAGTTGTCCGCCAATGAGTCCGTGGCGCAGGTAAGGCTCGGTGCCCTCACAGTGGATGGACGGTGCATGGCAGCGGAACACGCCGATGTCGTGGAGCATCGCCCCCTCTTCCAGAAAGCGCAGGTCGGCCTGCAGCTCGGGATGTTGCCGGGCAATCCGCAAGGCACGCTGCGCCACCTGTCTGCTGTGTTTCAGCAACAGGCGGCGCAGTGCGTTGTCTTGTGGATAATACCGTTCAATGACGGCCTCGTAGTTGATCATTGTTCGCGTTCTATCCAGCCGAGGTTATCGCCGCGGCGCACCTTCGCACCTTGCTTGGCGGCCACCTCCACCAGCTTGCCGCCGAGGGCAGCGGCAATGGGCACAATCTCGCCCCAGGGAGCCTGGATGTAGCAGAAGGTGTCGCCCTCCTTGTAGCGTTGTCCGACGAAGGGTTCGAGACAGGGCTCGCAGGCACCTTCGCCCGAGAACTCGTAGTACACCTGTCCGGCGACGGGAGCCGTCAGTGCGTCGGCCTTGGCGTGCTTGAAGGCGGAAAGTTCCTCAACCGACAGTTGGGTGCCGAGCTTTGCGTCCTTCGCCTTCTGCAGGTCGGCCAGGAAGTTCTTCTTGGCCATTCCGCTCTTGTACACACGGTACTGCTCGGGGTGCATGGCCAGTTCGAAGAGTTCCTCGTCGTCCTGTCCGCAGTCCCAGCCGTTGTCCTTCATCTCCTTACGGAATCCGTCGAGGGCATCGGTCAACAGCGTGTGCGGGTCAACGTCCGTAAACTCGCGGTGCTGCTTTTCAGCCAGCTCCTTCAGCTCGGGTGCGATTTCGCCAGGCACCTTGCCGCTCTTGCCCAGAATCATGCCCCACATGGCATCGTCCATCATGACATAGCGGCCCTTGCCCTGCTCCATGGTCAACAGGTTCATCAGGGCGATGTTCTTGGTGTATTGCGAGAAGGGGGTCACCAGTGGGGGATAACCCACGCGCGGCCACACATACTCCACCTCGTTGAAGAGCTTCACCAGCATGTCGTCCATCGACAGTTCCGCCTCGCCCTTCTTCACGCGCAACTTGTTGATGGCACTGTAGATGCCACCGAGGTCGGCCATCATGGAACCCATCATGCCACCGGGCAGTCCGCAGCCCAGCAGCAGCGATGACATGAGCTTGTTTGCAGGATTGATGAAATAGCCCAGCCAGTCGTCGATAAACTCCTGCGTCAGCGCGCGCACCTGCATATAGGCGTTCATATTAATGTTGGGCACGTCGAAACCTTCGTTCTTCAGCATCGACTGCACCGAGATGATGTCGGGATGCACCTTGCCCCACGACAGCGGCTCTACTGCCGTGTCGATGATGTCGGCACCGTTGTTGCACACCTCCAGCACAGAGGCCATCGACAGGCCGGGACCTGAGTGTCCGTGATACTGAATAAGGATGTCGGGATGCTTGGTCTTGATGAGCCGGGTCAGCTTGCCCAGCAGGGCAGGCTGTCCGATGCCAGCCATGTCCTTCAGACAGATTTCCTCCGCTCCGGCGGCAATCACCTCATCGGCAATGGTGGCATAGTATTCCGCCGTATGGATGGGTGACGTGGTGATGCAGAGGGTGGCCTGCGGAATCATACCGGCCTCCTTGGCCCAATGGATGGAGGGAATGATGTTGCGCGTATCGTTGAGGCCGCAGAAGATGCGGGTGATGTCCGTACCCTGTGCCTTCTTCACCTTATACATCAGACGGCGCACGTCGTCGGGGACGGGATACATCCGCAGGGCGTTGAGTCCGCGATCGAGCATGTGGGTCTGTATGCCGGCCTCGTTGAAGGGCTTGCAAAAGGCGCGCACGGCCTCGTTGGGGTTCTCTCCGGCCAGCAGGTTCACCTGCTCGAAGGCACCACCGTTGGTCTCCACGCGAGCGAAACATCCCATATCGATGATGGCGGGTGCCACGCGTGCCAGCTGATCCTTACGGGGCTGGAATTTACCAGACGACTGCCACATATCGCGGTAGACAAGACTGAATCTGATTTTCTTCTTCATAATACCAAAATGCGTTTAGTTAATGGAAATTCCACTGCAAAAGTACGAATAAAAAACCAATCGTAGCACCAAAACCCGAAATATTTCTGCGTCAGAACGAGAACACCTTGAAAATGTTGTAGTTGACATCCTGGTCGTAGACGTCCTCCTGGTCGTGACGCTTGGTGAATGCCACCACGCGAATGGTCACAGGCAGCACGATGACCTCATAGAGCGTCTTGATGCACACCTGCGAGATGATGAGCGACGGCATCTCGCCCCAGGGCAGCACGCCGCCGAAGGCCAGCGGGAAGAAGATTAGGGAATCGCCCAGTTCGCCAAACACCGTACTGGCAATGGCGCGCAGCGAGAAGCCCCGCCCTTCCGTCATCGTCTTCATGCGGCTCATCACGTAGGCATTGATGAACGACCCCGTGAGGAAGGCCACGAACGAGGCAGCGGCGATGCGCGGCGCCAGTCCGAAGATCTGGTGGAAGGCCTCTTCCCCGTCCCAGTAGTCGGCTCCGGGAATCCAGTCGGCCAGTGCTCCCAACGCCACAAAGAAGAAGTTCATGGCGAAGCCCAACCAAATGAGCATACGCGTGCGGCGGAATCCCCACACCTCGCACACCACATCGTTGATAATGTAGCTGACTGGGAACACGAGCAGTCCGCCCGTCATATTCACTCCACCAAATGATATTTGCTTTATTTCCAATACGTTTGCCGTAATCAGGCAGACGCAGAACAGGATGCCGAAAAGCATAAACAGCACACTGACTTTCTGATTGTCTTGTTTCATTGTCTTGTTTTGTTGAAGGGGGTTGAGCAAGTACCCCTTTGTTTTTACGCGGTGCAAAGGTACGATTAAGTGAGCGAAATGCAAAAGAAAAACTCGTTTTTCTTTTCATTTCCATTACCAAATTCTATGACATCAATCTGCGCCAGAAAATTCCAAAGGAGCGATTCGTTGAAGGAAAGGAGCGATTCGTTGAATAAATTTGCAGGCGATGTGGAAAATTGGTATTTTTGCAGGAAATTTATATCTTAAAAGTCATAGACTATGATGAAGACGAAGGTTTTGTTTCTAACCATGGTGTGCCTGCCTTTTATGGCGGCACATGCCGAAAGCTACGCCTATCTCACCTTCCAAAAGGCAGACGGCACGGTGGTCTCCATAGACGTGGAGTCGCTGGAGATGACTTTGCAGGACGGAAAACTCACCTATACCAACAGCGCTGGGACAGGCACGCTGACCTTGGCCGACCTCGCCGCCATGTACTTCTCTGCATCCGATGCAACGGCCATCACTCCTGTTGTCGTTGGCAGCACGGACGGCAAGGTGGAAGTCTTTTCACTGAAAGGCACGAGCTACGGCACATTCAGCAGCGTGAAGGCCGTGCAGGGAAGTGTGCCCTCAGGCATGTATATCGTAAAAATGGCAAATGGTAAAACCTTGAAAATCACAGTGAAATGAAAAGATTTCTTAGCGCAGTGATTATGGTCGCTTTCGTAGTCCTTGGAGCGGCTGCACAGACCCTCAACGTGGTGAGTGGCAACGTGACTTACGCCTTCCCGGCTACCCAAACGGGCACCATGACCTATCAAGACGGCGAAACCCTCACCATCATGGGCAAGACCTTCAGCGCGGCAGACATCACGCGGATGTATGTGGACAATAGCGAGGTGACAGACAATAGCGTGGGCGTGAGCTACAGCGGAACGACGGCTACCGTCACCGTGGCGGGCAACGTGGCGCAATATGTCACACCCACCATCACTGGGGCACACGTCAGCATCGTGCAAAGCTCGGAGGTGAGCGACGACGTGTGCGGCGAGATTACCTACACGCTGGCGGGTTCGTCCACCGACGGCGAGTTTACGATGGAAGGCTCCTACAAAGCCACGCTGGAGCTGAACGGCCTGACCCTCACCAACCCCTCCGGCGCACCGATCAATATCCAGAACGGCAAGCGCATTGACCTCAGCGTGAAGAAGGGTACGGAGAATACCCTCACCGATGCCTCCTCAGGCGACTGGAAGGGATGCATCGTCTGCAAGGGACACCTCGAACTGAAGGGCAAGGGAACGCTCAACGTCTATGGCAACACGGCTCACGCCATCTATGCCAAGGAGTACGTCGAGATGAAGAACTGCACCGTCAACGTGCTCTCCGCCGTGAAGGACGGCATCAACTGCAACCAGTACTTCCTTATGGAGAGCGGTTCGCTTAACATCTCGGGCGTGGCAGACGACGGCGTGCAGGTGTCCTATAAGGACGACTCCGACCGCGAGGAGGAGGACACGGGGACCCTCACCATCACTGGCGGCACGGTGAACATTGCCGTCACAGGGACGGCTTCCAAGGGACTGAAGGCTGAAGGCGACCTCACCGTGTCGGATGGCACACTCTCCATCTCCACCTCGGGAGACGGCACATGGGATTCCGATGACCAGAAGACGAAGGCTGCGAGCTGCATCAGTGCCGACGGCAACATACAGATAGACGGGGGCACACTCTCCCTAACCAGCAGCGGCAGCGGCGGCAAGGGCATCAATGGTGACGGCACACTCGTCATCAATGGTGGAACCATCACCATCAGCACCACAGGCGGCCTGTTTGCCTACGTAAACGGAACAGCGCACACCAACTATACGGGCAACACCGACAACCTCGACAGCGACTACAAGTCGTCGCCGAAGGGCATGAAGATAGACGGCAATGTGGAGATCAGCGGCGGCACCGTCAACGTCACCACCAGCGGCAACGGGGCAGAGGGCATTGAGAGCAAGGCCGTATTGACCATCAACGATGGAACCATCGTGATCAACGCCTATGACGATGCCATCAACTCCTCCAGCCACATGTACATCAAGGGCGGCGACATCACCGTCGTGGCCAGCAACAACGATGGTCTGGACAGCAACGGGAACATGTACATCAGCGGCGGCACCATCAAGGCCTTCGGCACTAAAGCGCCCGAATGCGGCATCGATGCCAACGAGGAGGACGGATACACGGTCATCTTCACGGGCGGCACACTGCTCGCCGTGGGTGGCGGCAACTCAGTGCCCAGCACGTCCGAGTCGACACAGCCGTATGTCACGACGACCCTGTCGGTAAGTGCCAGCAGCGAGATTGCCATCAAGAGCGGTTCCACGACGCTGGCCACATTCACCGTTCCGTCCAACTACTCGTCTGGCAGTAGCGGCGGAGGCGGAGGTTTCGGCGGCATGAACGGTCCCGGTGGCGGCGGAAACTCCGGCAGTTCGATACTCATCTCCTGCCCCTCGCTCTCTTCCGGCAGCAGTTACACCGTCGCCTGCGGTTCGGCATCGGCCACTGCCACTGCTGTGGTAAAGAGCAGTGGCAGCGGTGGACGCCACTGACCCATGACCGAAAAGGATGCGGATAATTTGCGGCATTACAAGAAACATGTCTGTCTACAGTAGCACTACAGGCAAAGAAGAAATCAGACTCATCTGTGATAAAGTCGCACAAATGTGGTGCAAATGTGGTGCAAGGTGTTAAGGGACACTTCACGCAGGAAAGAAGTGCTGGAACGTAAACGGCTGATATAAAAAGGAAAAGGGCTTCCAGCTTTTCAGCTTTCAGCCCTAATAATGAAAGGAGGAGTGGTACCTCCAGGATTCGAACCGGGGACACACGGATTTTCAGTCCGATGCTCTACCACCTGAGCTAAGGCACCATATTGGGTGCATCCTTTCGTTTGCGGTTGCAAAGGTACTATATATTTTCAACATACCAAAACAATGCTCGCAAAAAGTGTATAGTGTTAACGAATTTTAAGAACTTTGAAGCGGATTCCAGCCCTGCGCCTTCAGCTCAAACTCCTGACCGTCGCGGGAAACGAGCACGTGGCCGAGGGTGTTTTTCGTGATGTGGCCGATAAGACGGACATCGTCGATGGCCTCGATTTTCTCGTGGTCGCCGATGGGGACGGTGAACAGCAGCTCGTAGTCCTCGCCGCCGTTCAGTGCGCAGGTGGTCACGTTCATGTTCAGCTCTTCGGCCATCAGGGCGGTCTGGTAGTCGATGGGCAACTGCTTCTCGAAGATGCGGCAACCCACGTGGCTCTGCCGGCAGATGTGCATCAGTTCGCTGGACAGTCCATCGCTAATGTCTATCATGGCGGTGGGGCGGATGCCGGCAGCGCGCAGCTTCTCGATGATGTCGCCGCGGGCTTCAGTCCGTAGCTGGCGCTGCAGCAGGTACTCCTTCCCGGCAAAGTCGGGCTGGAACTGCGCCAGGCTCTCCAGTGCTTTCTTGTCGCCCTTGCGCTTGGCCTCGTCCACCTGCGCATAGTACACCGACTTCTCGCGCTCCAACAGTTGCAGTCCCATATAGGCCGCCCCGAGGTCACCACTGACACAGATAAGATCCGTCTCCTTCGCCCCGTTGCGGTAGACGATGTCCTCCGCTTGCGCTTCGCCGATACACGTGATGGAGATGGCTAAGCCCGTGTAGGATGAGGTGGTGTCGCCACCCACGATGTCCACGTGCCACTTGTCGCAGGCCAGACGCAGACCGCTGTAGAACTGCTCCAGGTCTTCGACAGTGGTGCGCTTGCCCACGGCGAGGCTGACCGTGAGTTGGCGCGGCGTGCCGTTCATAGCAAAGATGTCACTGATGTTGACCATGGCGGCCTTGTAGCCGAGGTGTTCCATGTCGATGTAGGTCAAGTCGAAATGCACGCCCTCCATCAGCATGTCCGTGGTGACGAGCACCTCACGGTCGGGGTAGCGGAGCACGGCGCAGTCGTCGCCCACGCCGTACTTCGTCGCCTCGTTCTGCGGTTTGATGTCTTTGGTCAGCCGGTCTATCAGACCGAACTCCCCCAGTTTCGCTATCTCCATGCCCGTCTATGCCCGGTTAATCATCTCACGCATAATCTCTGTCATCAGCGGCTGCGAGCGGTTGGCCGCCTCCTGCACCTCTTCATGGCTCACCTCCACGGGGTTGTCAAAGCCGCCAAGGTCGGTGATGACGCTCACACCGAAGGTCTTGATGCCGCAGTGGTGAGCCACGATAACCTCAGGCACGGTGCTCATACCGATGGCGTCGCCGCCCATGCGCGCAAACATCCGATACTCTGCCGGTGTCTCGAAGGTCGGGCCCTGCACGCCGACGTACACGCCGTGTTGCACCTTGATGCCCCTCTCGGCTGCAATCTTGTCGGCCTCGGCCACCAGTTGCAGGTCGTAAGGCTCGTGCATGTCCGGGAAGCGCGGTCCTGTGGGGAAGTTCTTGCCGCGCAGCGGATGCTCCGGGAAAAGGTTGATGTGGTCGGTGATAATCATCAGGTCACCGATGCTGAACTGCGGGTTCATGCCCCCGGCCGCATTTGACACAAAGAGCGTCCTGATGCCCAGCTCGTACATGACGCGCACGGGGAAGGTCACCTCCTTCATCGAGTAGCCCTCGTAGAAATGGAAGCGTCCCTGCATGGCCATGATGTCCTTGCTGCCCAGTTTGCCAAAGATGAGCTTGCCGGAGTGGCCTTCCACCGTGGAGACGGGGAAGTTGGGAATGTCGGTGTAGGGAAATTCGTATTTGTCTGTTATCTCAGAAGCTAATTGTCCGAGTCCCGTTCCCAGAATGATGGCTGTTGTGGGACTGGTGGTCATCCTTTCCCTGATCCAGGATGCCGTTTCTTGAATTTTTTCGTACATAGCGAGTAATATATTGGTTAAACTTTTCCTCCTCGTCCAGCAAGAAGCGGATGCGGACGGGCAGGACATACAAATGCTTTTTCACTTCGTCGCTCAGGCCGTCGGCCGTGCAGAGACGCGCCGCGTCTTTCTCGGTCGTGATGAGCAGGCGCGGCTCCGGCAGTTGCTCGAAGGCGCGGTTGATGTTCTTGATGTCCCTGCGACTGAAGCGATGGTGGTCGCCGTAGGTCAGCGGGGTCACGTGGGAGGAGTAAGGCCGGAGGTCGCGGTGCAGGTGTTCGGGCGTGGCGATGCCCGTCAGCAACAGGATGTGCTCGTCGGAACGGATTTGTTCCAGCGTCCGCTCACCGCCCTGCCCTTCCGCTTCCCTGAACAAGGGTTGCAGAGCACCATACTCCATTGTGGTGAAAAACAGAGTCTGGTAGGCATAGAGGTGCATGGCCTTTCTGATGACTCGGTACGCGATGGCCGACATATCTTTCGGACATTTCGTCACGATGACCACGTCGGCGCGGTCTTTGGCCGACAAGGGTTCGCGCAGGCGACCAGCCGGCAGCAGACAGTCGTCGAGAATCATCCGGTGGTAGTCCACGAGCAGGATGTTGACGCCGGGCTGCACGTAGCGGTGCTGGAAGGCATCGTCGAGCAGGACCACATCCACGCCGCCCGCTTCGGTCAGCTGGTCAATGCCGTGGCAGCGGTTCTTGTCCACGGCCACCGTGACCTCCGGAAACTTCCTCTTTATCTGGAACGGCTCATCGCCGATGCGTCTGGCCGGCGTGTCGGGAGTCGCCAGCACGAAGCCACGGCTTTTCCGCTTGTAGCCGCGGCTCAGCACGGCCAGTCGGCAGTGATCTTTCAGTAGCCGGACGAGGTATTCCACGTGAGGGGTCTTGCCCGTTCCGCCCACGGTGATGTTTCCCACCGAGATGACGGGAATGTCGAACGCACGGCTCTTCAGGATGTTCATCTTGAAGGCCATATTGCGCAGTCCGACACCGAGCCCATAAAGCCAGCTCAGCGGCAACAACCATCTTTTGATGTGGATGAGGTTATCTCTCTCGCCTATCATATATATAATAAGGTGTACTTATTGGATATTCAGGACGTAGGGCAACCGGGCCTGTATCCTGCCCATGTTTTCCGTCTGGCGGATGTAGCGCAGTGGTTCGTAAAGCTCACCGAAGGTGGCCCTCAACTGCTCGTCAAGGTAGCTCTCCTTAGAGGCTGTGGTCGAGGCCAGCAGACAGTCGAACCAACTGGCGGGGAGAGGATATTCGCAGGCGTAGTAGTTGTCGAGCTTGGCCAGCTTGGCTGCCTTCTGGACGGCATCACCGAGCGAGCCGATGGCATCGACAAGATGGATGCCCAGTGCATCGTTGCCCAGCCATACGCGTCCCTGTGCAATCTGCTCCACCTGCTGGACGGACATCTTACGTCCGTCGGCCACACGCTTGCGAAACAGGCTGTAACCCTTTCCGATGTAGCGGTCGAGGATGTCCATCTCTTCGTCGTTCAGATAGCGTGTCCGACTGCCGAAGGCGGCGTGGCGGTTGGTCTTCACCTCGTCAAACTTAATGCCGAGTTTGTCCTTCATCAGCGTGCTGTAGTTCAGGAACATGCCGAAGATGCCGATGGAGCCTGTGATGGTGGTCGGCTCGGAGTAGATGTAGTTGGCGGCGCAACTGATATAGTAGCCGCCCGAGGCCGCATAGCCGCCCATAGAAACCACTACAGGCTTCTTGGCCTTCAGCTTGCTGACGGCGTGCCAGATCTGCTCCGAGGCATAGGCCGAGCCGCCGGGGGAGTTGACACGGAGCACCACGGCCTTCACGTGGTCGTCGGCGGCCAGTGCTTCCAGGTCTTTACACATCTCCGTGCCCACGATGCAGGTGGCCGAAGAGAACGGGTCGGTGCCGAGTTCGTCCACGATGTCGCCGCAGGCGTAGTAGACGGCCACCTCTTCGCCGCGCTGTTTCTGTCCCTCCACACCGATCATGTCGGTCAGGGTCAGCTGCGGAATCTGGTCGGAGCTATCGAGTTCGAGGCGTTTCTTGATGACGTTCTTCACCTCGTCAGCGTACATCACCTTGTCCACAAGGCGCAGCTTGACCAGCTCACTGGCATCCGCCAAGTCCATGAAGCGGTCAGCATAGGCGTTGAGCGTGTCTGCCGGAATCTTGCGGCTGACCGCCACGTCCTTGAGCATGACCTTCCAGATGCCGGTCAGATAGGCCGTCACCTGTTCACGGTTCGGTTCACTCATGCCGTCGGCGGTCATCATCTCCGGTGCACTCTTATACTTGCCCACCTTGCACAGCTCGAAGCTGACGCCCACCTTGGCGAGCATGTCCTTGAGGAACATGGGCTGTGCGGCCAGTCCGTGCCAGCCAACCTGTCCCTGCGGGTTGAGCAGAATCTGGTCGGCCACGGAGCAGAGGTAGTATTCGCTCTGGCTGTAGCTGTCGGCGTAGCTGACAATCCACTTGCCGCTCTTCTTGAAGTCGAGCAGCGCCTCGCGGATGGCGTGGAGCGAGGCCGGCGAATCAATGGCCATACCGTCGGCCTGGAGGTAGATGCCTTTGATTTTGTCGTTGTCCTTGGCCTTGCGAATGGAAGCCACGATGTCGTTCAGTCCGTCGACGGTGGACTCACCGCCCGTCAGCAGCTGCATGGGGTCTTCACTGCCGCGCTCCTCGATGGTGTTGCCGAGGACGAGGGTGAACACAGAGCCGTCCTTTACGGGAACGGAGGAGCTGGACGAGGCGGCCATTCCGATGATGGACACGATGCCCAGTGCGATGGCGATGCCAATCAGCAGGGCGACGCCCGTCATGGTGGCTGCTACGGATTTGATAAATTCTCTCATGAGTGATAATCGTTATGCGTTATTGTTCTATGTTTCGCGTACTATTCCAAAAAGCCCTGCCTGCGGAGCACGTCCAGCAGTCCTGCCGACATGGTTTCGTTGTCCTTCCGCGTGTAGCGGATGTCGGTGAAGATTTGGGCGAGCGTCTCCTTGTGGTTGATTTCGCAGAAGCGGCGGTTCTCCTCCAGCCCCTCCTTCAACTGGTAGAAGCGGTCTATCTGTTCGGCCGTGTAGTCGCGGTACGTCTCGCGGTGGACAAAGCTCTCCAGTGGCAGGCGGTCGGTCTGTGCAGGTTTTTCGGCCGGCCATCCTACGGTGAGCGTAGCCAGCGGAACGACCTGCTCCGGCAGACGAAGCGTTTCGATGATCTGCTGCGGCATGTAGACAGTCGTGCCGAGGTAGCAGTAGCCCAGCCCAGCCTCGTCCATCAGGTTGCAGAGCGTCTGGGTGTAGAGCAGTGCGTCGATGGCCGCGTTGACGAAGGAGAGGAAATTGTTGTAGCCCGGTTCGGCCTTGCGCTGGCGTGCCCACACCGAGGTGCGGTGGAAGTCGGCGCAGACGGTGAGCACCACGGGGGCTTCCGTCACCATGGGCTGGTTGAAATGGGCTGGTGCGAGCTTGCGCTTCATCTCGTCGGAGCGCGTCACCACCACGCTGTAGAGCTGGAGATTGCCCATGGTCTGCGTGCGCGCAGCCTCACTCATCAGCCGGTCGAGCAAGGCCTCGTCGACGGGCTGGTCACTATATTTGCGTATCGATGTGCGCGTCAGAAGATTTTTCATTGCAGCCTTTTGAAGTTCTAAGCTACAAAGTTACGGCAAAAAACCGAAACCGCCAAAAAAAATTCCCTGCCCAGAGAAATATTTTTCGCTAGGCAGGGAAAATAAACTTTCTAGGCAGAGAAAAAAAACGCTCTCGGCAGGGCGTTGGCATCTGTCCTGTGGCAAGATTTCCTGCGGTCAGTTGCGGAACTGCAGTCCTGCACCGTTCGCATCGACCGTGACGGGCTTGTCGCGGCTGATCTCCTCGGCCAGGATGCGCTTCGACAGGTCGTTGAGCACCAGACGCTGGATGGCGCGCTTCACGGGGCGTGCGCCAAACTCCGGGTCGTAGCCCTGGTCGGCGATGTAGTCGACGGCAGCGTCGGTCACGCGGAGGGTAAAGCCCTGCGCATCGAGCATCCGGCACACGCCGTCCATCTGCAGGCGCACCACATTGGCAATCTCCGCCCGCGTCAGCGGCAGGAACATGATGGTCTCGTCGATACGGTTGAGGAACTCCGGGCGGATGGTCTTCTTCAGCATCTCCATCACCTGCGTCTTGGTCTCTGCCACGATGGTGTTGCGGTTGGCCTCGGTGATCTTCTCGAACTCCTGTTGGATGTACTGGCTCCCCAGGTTGGAGGTCATGATGATGATGGTGTTCTTGAAGTTGACCGTGCGCCCCTTGTTGTCGGTGAGGCGGCCGTCATCGAGCACTTGCAGCAGGATGTTGAACACGTCGGGGTGCGCCTTCTCTATCTCGTCGAAGAGCACGACGGAGTAGGGTTTGCGGCGCACGGCCTCGGTGAGCTGTCCACCCTCGTCGTAGCCCACGTAGCCCGGAGGCGCACCAATCAGGCGGGAGACGCTGAACTTCTCCTGGTATTCGCTCATGTCAATGCGCGTCATCATCGTCTCGTCGTTGAACAGGTAGTCGGCCAAGGCCTTGGCCAGCTCCGTCTTTCCGACACCCGTAGTGCCCAGGAAGATGAACGAGGCGATAGGCCGCTTCGGATCTTGCAGTCCAGCGCGGCTGCGGCGCACGGCGTCGCTCACAGCGCGGATGGCCTCGTCCTGTCCGATGACGCGGTGGTGAAGTTCCTCCTCCAGATGCAGTAGCTTCTCTCGCTCGCTCTGCATCATTCGCGTGACGGGAATGCCCGTCCAGCGGCTCACCACCTCGGCAATGTCGTCGGCCGTCACCTCCTCGCGCACCATGGCCTCGCCGCCCTGCGTGCTGCGCAGCTGCTCCTGGATGTGCTTGATGTCGTCCTCCAGCGTCTTGAGCTTGCTGTAGCGTATCTCGGCCACGCGTTCGTAGTTGCCCTCGCGCTCAGCGCGCTCGGCCTCCAGCTTCAGGTTCTCCATCTGCTGCTTGTCCTCCTGAATCTTGTTGACCAGTGCCTTCTCGCCTTCCCACTTGGCGCGGAACTGCTTCTCCTGGTCGCGCAGGTCGGCAATGTCCTTGTCAAGCTGCTCAATCTTCGGCTGGTCGTTCTCGCGCTTGATGGCCTCGCGCTCGATCTCGAGCTGCTTGAGGCGGCGCGTAATCTCGTCCAGCTCGTCGGGCACGGAGTCGCGCTCCATGCGCAGCTTGGCGGCAGCCTCGTCCATAAGGTCGATGGCCTTGTCGGGCAGGAAGCGGTCGCTAATGTACCGCTCGGAGAGCTTCACGGCGGCAATGCAGGCATCGTCCTGGATGCGCACCTTGTGGTGGTTCTCGTAGCGTTCCTTCAGTCCGCGCAGGATGGAGATGGCACTCAGCTCGTCTGGCTCGTCCACCATCACGGTCTGGAACCTGCGCTCCAGGGCCTTATCCTTCTCAAAGTATTTCTGATATTCGTTGAGCGTGGTGGCACCGATGGCGCGCAGTTCGCCACGCGCCAGCGCAGGCTTCAAGATGTTGGCGGCGTCCATGGCGCCCTCGCCGCCGCCCGCACCCACCAGCGTGTGGATCTCGTCGATGAAGAGGATGATGCGCCCCTCGCTCTTCGTCACCTCGTTGATGACGCTCTTCAGGCGTTCCTCAAACTCGCCCTTGTACTTGGCACCGGCCACCAGCGCGCCCATGTCGAGCGAATAGAGTTGCTTGTCCTTCAGGTTCTCAGGCACGTCGCCGCGCACAATGCGCTCGGCCAGGCCCTCCACGATGGCGGTCTTTCCCGTGCCCGGCTCACCGATGAGGATAGGATTGTTCTTCGTGCGGCGCGAGAGAATCTGTAGCACGCGACGGATTTCGTCGTCGCGCCCGATGACGGGGTCGAGCTTGCCGGCGCGCGCCTGTTCCACCAGGTTCTTGGCGTACTTGTCGAGACTCTGAAAATTCTCGTCACCACTCTGGCTCTGCACGTGCTGCCCCTGCCGCAGCTCCTGAATGGCGGCGCGCATCTCCTTCTCGTTGCAGCCAGCATCGCGGAGAATGCGGCTGGCCGTAGAGTTCACTGTGAGTAGGGCCAGCAGGATGGGTTCCACGCTGACGAACTCGTCGCCCATCTGCTTGGCGGTCTCCATGGCCTTACTGAGCACGGTGTTGGTGTCGTTCGACAGATACGGCTGGCCGCCCTGCACCTTGGGCAGGTGCTGGATGTCCTGGTCCACGAGCGTCGCAATCTGGGCCGCATTGACCCCTAACTTCTGGAAGATGAAGGTCGCCACATCCTTGGCTTTCGTCAGGATGCCTTTCAGCAGGTGGGTAGGTTCGATGGTCTGCTGGCCGTTGCTCTGTGCGGTGTTGACGGCCTCTTGCACCACCTCTTGTGCCTTGATGGTAAACTTGTCAAATGTCATATTGTTGTCCTCCTGTTTTTATGTTTCTTTTTGTTTGTTGTTCTGCGGTCTCTTTATTCAAGTCTTGTGCCTAACCGCTGCTTTATGTCATTTAGACAGAAACGTGCGCCGTTTTGACAGACGGCTTTTACATTTCCATCGGTTTTCTTCCTCCTCGCAAGGCATAGCAGGAGCAAGCTCCGCTCTGCTCTTGCTTCGTTCGTCAGTTCGAGAATAAAAATAAATTTGCATTTATTTTGTATTCTGCTCACTTAATCGTACCTTTGCAGGCATGACAACGGAAAAAGGAACAACGGGCGGAGGCGCTCCGACAACAGCAGAAGAACTGCAGACTATCGCAGGTAAACTGGCCGACATCAGCACGCAGGCCGGACATCCACTGAATGCAAACATCATGGGACAGATCCTGCACACCTGCTTCAACGCGCTGCAACCTGAACAGGCAGACATCCTGCTACAACTGCTTATGCGCATTGTCCACAAAGCCGAGCGCGCAGAAGTGACAGAGGTACGCCCCAAGGAACTGGAGTGCGACGTAGTGCGCTTCCAAAACAACAAAGACAAGTGGGTGGCACTTGTCGGACTGCTCAACGGCTACCCCTACGAGATATTCACGGGTCTGCAGGACGACGATGAGGGCATTATGCTACCCAAGTCGGTCACCCACGGCAAGAT
>CAVBXH010000011.1:22887-40912 GCA_963599475.1 Acutalibacteraceae bacterium
CGGCAAGATCGTGAAGCAAGTCAACGAGGACGGCACGAAACGCTACGATTTCCAGTTCGTCAACAAGCGGGGCTACAAGACCACCGTAGAGGGGCTTTCCGAGAAGTTCAACCCTGAGTACTGGAACTACGCCAAGCTCATCTCCGGCGTGCTGCGCTACCGGATGCCCATCGCCCACGTGGTGCGGCTGGTGGGTTCGCTGCAGTTGCAGAGCGAGAGCATCAACACGTGGAAGGTGGGCGTGGAACGCGCCCTCAAGAAATATGTGAACGACGGCACGGCCGCAGAGAAGGAGGGCGACGATGCTGTCGAACAGTAGCGTCATCATCCGCAAGGCGCGCTTCCATGCCTATCACGGCGTGATGGAACAGGAGCGGACGGTGGGCAACGACTATGAGGTCAGCGCCCAGGTGGACTGCGACATCACGCGCGCCATGCAGCACGACTGCCTGGACAGCACGGTCAACTACGCCGACATCTACCGGCTCATGGCCGAGGAGATGCAGACACCGAGCAGACTGCTGGAACACGTGGCAGGGAGAATCTGCCGCAGGCTCTTCGAAGCTTTCCCCACCATCCGACGGGTCAGCCTTGAGGTCATCAAGAAAAACCCACCTATGGGTGCCGACTGCGACGGAGCAGGGGTAAGGATAACGATGGAAAACAACGAGAAGGAACATGAGTAGAAAGAAAATAACATACTTACTGATAGCCATGATGGCGACCGCCCTGCAGGCCGTCGCCGCCGACCGCTTCACACTGGTCATCGATGCCGGACACGGCGGACACGATGCCGGAGCCGTCGGCACGTTCTCCAAGGAAAAAAACATCAACCTCAACGTGGCACTGGCCTTCGGACGCTATGTGGAGCGTAGCTGCCCTGACGTCAAGGTGGTTTACACCCGGAAGACGGATGTGTTCATCCCACTTCACACGCGCGCTGACATTGCCAACCATGCTAAGGCCGACCTCTTCATCTCCATCCACACCAACGCACTGCCCAACGGCAGGATTGCACGCGGACTGGAGACCTACACACTCGGAATGCACCGCGCCAAGGACAACCTGGAGGTGGCCAAGCGCGAAAACTCCGTCATTCTCGTGGAGAAAGACTACCAGCAGCGCTACCAGGGCTTCGACCCAAGGTCCAGCGAGAGCTACATCATGTTTGAACTGATCCAGGACAAGAATATGGAGAAGAGCATTGAACTGGCCAAGGCCGTGCAGCGCCGGACGTGCGCCTCGGCCAACAGACCGGACAAGGGCGTGAAGCAGGCCGGCTTCCTCGTGCTCCGCGAAACCTCCATGCCCAGTTGCCTCATCGAGTTGGGCTTTATCTCCACACCGGACGAGGAACGCTTCCTCAACTCCAGCGACGGCATCGAGAAACTCGGCTACGGCATCTATCAGGCTTTCCTCGACTATCGGAAAAAGCCCGCCACTACGGCGACACTGCCCGCCTATCTGGCAGAGGACAACACCAAGGCACAGGTACAGCCGAAGGTGGTGGAACAACCGACAGCGGTAGAAACGCCGAAAGCACAGGAGCAACCCAAGGTGATAGAGCAACCGAAAGCGGTGGAGCAACCGAAAGTGATTGAACAGCCGAAAGCCCCGGAGCAGCCGCAGGTACATGAAAAGCTCGCTCCTGCTCCGACAGCCGCAGTCTTCAAGGTGCAGATCTTCGTCAGTTCCACGCGGTTGCCGACCAATAGTCCCAAACTGAAAGACCTGGACGGCGTGGACTGCTATCAGGAGAACGGCATGTATAAATACACCGTGGGGGCTACAGCCGACTATCAGGAGGCGAGCCGGCAGCGTAGGCAACTGGCCGAGCGTTTCCCGCAGGCCTTCATCGTCGCCTTCAAGGACGGGCAGCGCACGGACGTGCAGAAAGCCATACAGGAATACAAAAACAGCAAGAAATAAAGACTCGAAGAGCTATGAAATTTTTCACGAAAGAAGTTAAAATCGCACTGACGGCCATCCTCGGCATCCTCGTGCTGTTCTACGGACTGCAGTTCCTCAAGGGACTGAGCATCTTCTCCAACAGCAACACCTATTATATCGTGTTCAACGATGTCAGCGGACTGTCGGCATCGTCGCCCATCTATGCCAACGGCTATAAGGTCGGGGTGGTGGAGCGCATTGACTATAACTACGACAGACCCGACCGCATCGTGGCCGTGGCGGGACTCGACAAGGCCATGCACATCCCTGTCGGTTCGCGCGCGGAACTGGCCAGCGACCTGCTGGGCAATATCAAGATCAACCTGATTCTGGCGGGCGACCCCACGCAGTTTGTTGCCGTCGGCGACTCCATCCGTGGCGGGCTGGAACAGGGCATGATGAGCAAGGTGGGACAGATGATGCCCGTTGTGGAACGGATGCTGCCCAAGCTCGACTCCATCATGGCGAGCCTCAACACGCTGCTGGCAGACCCCGCACTGCGCAACACGCTGCACAACGTGGAGGGAATGACCGGACGGCTCAACCAGACCAGTGCCGAGCTACAGACGCTTTCGGCCAGTCTGAACCGCAGCGTACCGTCGGTCGTGGAGAAGGCGGACGGCGTGCTCGACAACACGCGCCAACTCACGGCCAACCTCAGTGCGGTGGACATCGCCACCCTGACGGCAAAGGTCAACCAAACACTGGAGAACGTGGAGCAGATGACAGGGCGGCTCAACAGCACGGAGGGCACGCTCGGACTGCTGATGCGCGACCCGCAGCTCTACTATCGTCTCAGCAACACGGCAGCCAGTGCCGACTCCCTGCTTATTGACCTGAAAGCACACCCCAAACGCTACGTCCACTTCTCACTCTTCGGGAGGAAAGATAAGTGACCGAAGGAGCGTGTTTTTATTTCGTCTAAATAGACGATTACACGCACCATACGGAAAAAGCATAAAAAAAACCGCAACGGGCAGTCCCTACGGAGACTTTAAGCGGTTGTAGGAAAACGCCTTACGGCACTACAAAAGTGTTTCACGGCAATGCTTCCAAAACATTCTCCTATAAATCCCACAAGAATAACGAGTTAGACATGGACGCGTAAAAAAGGAAAGAAAAGCGGATTTGGTCAATTCAAAAAAAAGTGCGACCTTTGCATTCGCTAATTGAAAACAACGGCATCTTTTGCCCCACAGAACAAAGCAACTCCAGCATGGAAAAAACACCAAGAATGCTTTGGAATGATTGTCTCGCCCTTATCCGGGAGAATGTTTCAGAGCAACAGTACAAAACGTGGTTCGAGCCTATCGCCTTCAGCAGTTTCGATGAAGGCGAGCGGACTCTGCTTGTACAGATTCCGAGCCGCTACATCTACGAGGTGCTGGAGCAGTACTATGTGGAGTTGCTGAGCAAGGTGCTACACCGTTGTTTCGGGGAACATATCGCACTGAAATACCGGGTGGTGGTGGACAAAACCCACGGGCTGACGCTCGACGAGGAGGGCAGCGAGGCGGTAGCCATCGATGCGCCAAAGGCCACCACGCGCGGCAACAAGGCACCTACCGCACTCGATGCGGCCACGCCGCAGGACTTGAACCCACAGTTGGATCCGCACAAGACGTTCCAGCGGTATATTGAGGGTGACAGCAACAAACTGCCGCGCACCATCGGCCTGTCCGTCGCCGAGCATCCGGGACGCACCACGTTCAATCCCTTCTTCGTGTATGGCCCCTCGGGTAGCGGCAAGACGCACCTCATCAATGCCATCGGTGTACGCTGCAAGGAAATCTATCCGCAGAAGCGCGTGCTGTACGTGTCGGCACGCCTGTTTCAGGTGCAGTATACGGACGCTGTCCGCCAGAACACGGTCAACGACTTCATCCATTTCTACCAGACCATCGACGTGCTCATCGTCGACGACATCCAGGAGTGGGCTGCCGCCACCAAGACGCTGGACACGTTCTTCCACGTGTTCGACCACCTGTTCCGCTGCGGCAAGCAGATTATCCTGGCCGCCGACCGTCCGCCCGTCGACCTCGTGGGCGTGAAGGACCGCCTGCTGACGCGCTTCTCCTGCGGTATGATTGCAGAATTGCAGAAGCCCAACGTGCAGTTGTGCATCGACATCCTCAACGCAAAATGCCGTCGCGACGGACTGCGTTTCCCGGCCAACGTGATTCAGTTCATTGCCGAGACTGCCAACGATTCCGTACGAGAACTGGAGGGTGTGGTCAACTCGCTGATGGCCTACTCCATCGTTTACAACAGCAACATCGACATGCGTCTGGCGGAGCGCGTCATCAAGCGCGCCGTGAAGGTAGACAACCGTCCGCTGACAGTTGACGACATTCTGGAGAAGGTCTGTGCGCACTACAACGTCACGCAGGCCGCTGTTATGAGCCGTTCACGCAAGCGCGAGTTTGTGGAGGCACGCCAGCTCTCCATGTACTTCGCCCAGAAATACACCAAGATGCCGGCCTCGCGCATCGGCCTGCTCGTGGGCAACCGCGATCACTCCACTGTCATCCACAGCTGCAACGCAATAGCGCAGCGGTTGAAGGTAGACAAGGCTTTCGGAGAGGAAGTGAACGGAATAGAAGATTCATTCAAACTGAAACAATAATACGCTCTGGCAAGACGGCTGAGCACACATTGAAAAGAAAATCTGCTGGGTTACAGCAGATTTTTCTTTTCAATATCCTTGAAGTATTTATAGGTGGAAACCTTTAGTTCATCGGTAGCAGGCTCATCTGCCACAATAATGCCGTGGCGGTGCATCTGCAGGGCTGAGATAGTCCACTCGTGGGTCACCGGTCCCTCTACGACCGCCTTCATGGCACGCGCCTTGTGATGGCCGTTGACGAGGATCATCACCTCACGTGCATCCATCACGGTGCCCACGCCTACGGTCAGCGCCAGCTTGGGAACCTTATTAACATCGTTGTCGAAGAAGCGGGAGTTGGCGATGATGGTGTCGGTGGTCAGTGTCTTGACACGCGTGCGCGAGGTCAGCGACGAATAAGGCTCATTGAAGGCGATATGGCCGTCCGGACCAATGCCACCGATGAAGAGGTCGATGCCGCCCGCCTCAACAATCATCTCCTCATAATGGGCACACTCTGCTTCTATATCTGCAGCATTACCGTTGAGGATGTGGATGTTTTCCTTCGAACAATCGATGTGGTCGAAGAGGTTGCGGGCCATAAACGAGTGGTAACTCTGCGGGTGCTCCTCCGGCAGGCCGACATACTCGTCCATATTGAAGGTCACAACGTTTTTGAACGATACGCGCCCTTCCTGACAGGCCTTGACCAGACAAGCGTACATCCCTTCAGGGGAAGAACCGGTGGGCAGTCCCAGTACAAAGGGACGTTCCTTGGTGGGTTTAGCACTGTTGATACGTTCAATGACGTGCTCTGCAGCCCATTGCGACAGCTTCTGATAGTCAGATTCAATAATAACTCTCATTTTTATCCTTTTTTTGTTGCTCTATAACGCCTGCAAAGGTACGATTAAGTGAGCAGAATACAAAATAAATGCAAATTTATTTTTATTCTCGAACGTGAGTACCTTCGGCCGCAGGTCAAAGGTAGTGCAAACCGAGGAAAATACAAAGAAAACATCCGTTTATTTTGCTACCAATTCACCCATTGCTTGACATCGTACTTCTGTTGATAGTCCGCCGGGGCAATGCGCACAGTGGTGGGGACATCGTTCTTGCCCAACAGAAAGCGGTCGATGAAGGCGATGACTTCCGGATACTGCGATTCGGGCAATTGGCAATGGCCGTGGCCGGGTACGATGGAGTAGCCAATGCGGTCGGCAATGCCAAAACGCTCCCACACCTTGACGGCGGCTTCGGCAGACACATACATTGAGGGATCGGCCAGCCATTCGTAGTCTGGATTGCCCAGCAACAGGACGGCACGCGGACAGCACAGGGCGATGAGCTCATGATGGTCGTGCGGCAGCAGAGCCACACGCTCCTCGGCAAACGCGGTTTTCATAGACTCCAAGAACCAGTTATAATCAGTGCGGTCGAGGGTCTCCACCTTACCCAGCGTGCGCGACACGCGCCAAGCGGCAGCACCGCCACCACCTGGCTCCTGAGCGATGGTCAGTGCCACGCGCTCATCCATAGCTCCACAGAAGAGCGCCATCTTCCCGGCATACGAGCATCCCGTCACGCCGATGTGCTTCATATCGATGCGCGTCACCTCGGGCCCGAGCTTTTGCAGACCGTCGAGCAAACGGCTGAAGCCCCATGCCCATTCGCTGTAGGCACCATTGGCCGTGAGCGAGGGATAGAGGCGGTCGAAGGGAAACTGTCCCCGCGTGTCGTGCTTGCCCCATTGGGTGTAGTTGTTTACCTGCCGCTCCGAGAAGGTCATCAGGGCGATGTTGCGCTCGATGAAGAGATGGGCAGGAATGGCGTTGTGGCTGGCACCGATGATGAGGGGCCAAGGAGCTTGTCCGCCACGGGGATAGGTGATAACCGCAGAGAGCGTGAGTGTCTGTCCGTTCACGTGAACATCAACGATGAGGGTGTCGCCGCTCATGCGTGCATCAATGTCCTTCATATCCACAGCGGGCTTCAGCCCCGTCTCATATTTCTGGATGCTGGCCAGCAGCTCAGCGCGCCGCCGCCCCCATTGACCAATGCGCTTGACCTCCTGCTTGCCGTTGGCCATCAGAAAAGGATTGGGCAACTGCGGCTCAGCCTGTAGCTCAGCCTTGGCGTGAAAAGCCTTTAGGGTGCGCGCCAGCTCGGTGTTTTCCTTGTCGTAAACCAACGGATAATGCTTGCTCCGACCAAAGGCCACAGAAAGGTGCGACACACCCATACTCATTACCACTAAGGCAACAAGAATACTTCGTTTTACAGTCATGGTTAATCGGGGTTAGTTAGTAGCGCTACGGAGATCCCGTCAGGAAAAGACATGGTAATCGCGCATATTGCTAAGTTTAATCAACTTTTCCGCTTTGTCCTTGTTGAGTAATCCCTTTTTAAACATCTTCCGGTTGTATTTCCACCAGTTTAAGATGCGCCCGTATTCCTTACTGCTCTTGGGCGGCATCTGACGATGTTTCTCCACGTAGGCTACTGCCTCCTTGAACATGGATGCCCACACTTCTTCTCTGCGACTTGACATACGTTTTGCCATAATAGATGTAGTCCTTTTCTTTTTTATAGTTCTGTTTATGAGTTTTTCGCGCGCAAAGGTACACATTCAGACGGAAATAACCAAATATCTGCTTGCGTTTTAACATCCATTATCCCTTAACAAGCGTTAGGGAACACTGCGTATCATTTCCCGTAGTCGCGTGTTGGAAAATCCGAAAAATATTCGTACCTTTGCGCCATAAACCAAAACACGAAACAACAATGAAGAAGAATTTGATGTCGGCTCTGATAGCCGCTATGGTAATGGGAACGCTGACGCTGTGTGCACAGCCCAAGGAAGACGACCGCAAGGCGCAGATGGACAACATCAACGCGCGAACGGCACAGGTGATGAAGGAGGTCAACGCGTTGCGCGAGAAAGACCCAAAGGGTGAACAGCCGGAGACCAAGGCCCGTTTTGCACAGTTGTCGGAGACGATGGACTCCATCTATGAGGAACAGCTCTCCTTGGTACGCTCCCTCGTGCGCGACAACAAAAGCGACATGATTCCGGCCAAGTACATCGCCGATGTCATGTACTCCCTCAGTCTCGAAGAACTGAAGGCACTGCTTGACCCGGCAGCTCCCTACTACAGCAGTCCCGAACTGGACCGCCCGAAGAAGTTGCTGGCAGGCATGGAGCGGCGAGCACCCGGCACGAAGTACACCGACCTGCAGATGAACGACACCGACGACCGTCTGGCCTCCTTGAGCCAATGGGTGGGCAAGGGACAGTATGTGCTGGTGGACTTTTGGGCTTCTTGGTGCGGTCCCTGCCGTCAGGAAATGCCCAATCTGGTGGCGAACTACGAAAAATACCACGGCAAGGGCTTCGAGATAGTCGGTGTGTCGTTCGACCAGAAGAAGGAAGCCTGGGTAAACAGCATCCAGAAACTCGGCATGAAATGGCCGCAAATCAGCGACCTCAAGGGCTGGAAGTGTGCCGCCGCTGAGATATACGGCGTGTCCAGCATCCCGTCGAACATCCTGGTGGGTCCCGACGGCACCATCGTAGCCATGGATTTGCGTGGTGAAGAGGTGGGAGAGAAACTGAAGGAAATCTACGGCGAATAACTGCTATTCGCCGTCCTCCCAGTCGAAATCGTCAAAACCTTCGAGCGACGGTCCGATGAAGTCATCGAGTGCGCGTCGCTCTTTCTTTGTGGGTCGTCCCGTTCCGCGGGCACGGTCCACAAAGCCGCTGATGCGGTTCATCTCCAGCAGTTCGTACTGGTTGGCGGTGGTCACATTTTCATAGATTTCGGACAGGAGCTTCGCGCCGACGCGCTGCTCAATGGTCTTCAGCACCTTGAAGGAATAGGTGACGGGAGGCTTGCGCACGCTCACCGTCTCGCCCACCTTGACCATGCGCGAGGGCTTCACGTTGACACCACCAATCGTGACACGCCCGTTCTTGATGGCGTCGGCAGCAATGCTACGCGTCTTGAAGATGCGCGCTGCCCACAGCCATTTGTCTATTCGTGCGAGGTCAGCCATGCTGCGCCCCTCCTTTCCCCAGCTTATTATACTGGTTCATGGTGACGTCAATGCCTGCCAGCACAAAGCTCCGGATGATGTCCGTCCCCAGGTCAATGGCTGGCTGGAGCACCTTCAGTTCATCGTCGCTGAACCGCCCCAACACATAGTCTATCTGCGCCCCTTGCGGATAATCGTTGCCGATGCCCATGCGCAGACGGGCATACTGCTGACCGATAAGCTGCTGGATGTGCCCCAAACCGTTGTGGCCACCATTCGATCCGTTGGCCTTCAGACGGAAATGGCCGAGAGGCAAGGCCACATCGTCGCTGACCACCAATAGTCGGCTTTGGTCGATGTTTTCCTTGTTGAGCCAGTAGCGCACGGCATTGCCGCTGAGGTTCATATAGGTGGAGGGCTTCAGCAGGAACACCTTGCGCCCCTTGAGCGAGGTCTCGGTCACATAGCCGTAGCGCCGGTCGTCAAAAACGATATTGGACGCCTTTGCGAAAGCGTCCAATACCATAAAGCCCATATTGTGGCGGGTCATGTCGTACTCACTGCCGACGTTTCCCAAACCAACAATCAGATATTTGTCCATACGTTTACCGGCAGGTTATGACTCTGCAGCGGCTGCCGCAGCCGAGCGCGATGCACGAGTAGCGCGAACAGAGCATACGATAACCTCCTTCGGTGTGGCAATCTCCAAGCCCTCGAACTCCAGAGCAGCCACCTTGATGCTCTTGCCCAGCTCCAGACTGGTGACATCGATGTTCAGCACCTCAGGAATCTGCTTGTAGGGAGCGGTCACATTGATCTTGCGAATCTGCAACTGCAGCTTACCACCATCGCGCACACCCTGTGCCAGACCGTTGAGCTTCACGGGAATGCCCACGGTGATGTTCTTGGTCTCGGTCACCTCGTAGAAGTCTGCGTGGAGCAGTGCGTCTGTGGTGGGATGGAACTGCAGCTCCTTGACGATGGCCTTGTGCTCCTCACCGTCAATGTTGAGCACCACGATGTACACGTGAGGCGTGTAGATGACCTTGCGCAGCTCAGTCATAGGAACTACGAACGAGGATGCAACGGGGAGACCCTTCTCGTCCTTCTTCTCGCCATACAGGTTGCAGGGAATCAATCCTTCCTTACGAAGCAGTTTTGAGGCCTTCTTGCCCACGTCGGTACGCTTCTGACCGTTTACGTTGATTTCTCTCATAATAACTAATAATGTGTTACTCTAAATTAAGTTGTTTTGCCTAATTCACCATCACACGAAGCGAAAAAGCGGTGCAAAGGTACAAATAATTCGGGAATTACACGCACCCTCCACTACTTTTTTGTATTATTTCGGGGCTTTTCTTGCACAGAAATGGATTTCTTTGTATTTTTGCACTTGATAAGAGTATCGAACAACTATTTTCAGTGGATTTATGATTAATCGGGAACTAATAAGAATCAAGACTGTCCAGCTGGCCTACGCCTACTATCTCAACGGCAGCAAAAACATCGAAACGGCAGAGAAAGAACTCCTTTTCAGTCTGTCAAAGGCATACGATATGTATGTCTGCCTGCTGACACTCATCGTGGGCATCACCAAAGAGTCGCGCCGCCACCTGGAAGTGGCACAGGCCAAGGCTCAGCGCGAAGGCACGGAAATGCCGTCGCAGAAGTTTGCCTACAACCGTTTCGCCCTACAGCTCGAAGAGAACAAAATGCTCTGTGAGCTGACGGAAAACCAGCAGAAGACGTGGATTGACAATCCCGAGTTTCTCAAGAAAATCTACCTGCAAATCACGGAAAGCCAAATCTACAAGGACTACATGGCCGACGAGCAGGACGACTACGCTGCCGACCGCGAGGTGTGGCGGAAAATCTACCGGACGCTCATCCAGAACAACGAAGACCTGGACGCACTGCTGGAAGAGCAGAGCATCTACTGGAACGACGACAAGGAGGTCGTGGACACCTTCGTGCTGAAGACCATCAAGCGATTCGACGAAACGAAGGGGACGCGACAGGAGCTGCTGCCCGAATACGACAGCGAGGAAGACAAGGACTACGCCCGCAAGCTGTTCCGCGCGGCCATCCTCAATGCCGACGAATACCAGCGCCTCATGAGCGAAGCCTCCCGCAACTGGGACTTCTCCCGACTGGCCTACATGGACATCATCATCATGCAGGTGGCCATTGCCGAGCTGCTGACCTTCCCCAGCATTCCCGTCAGCGTCACCATCAACGAGTACGTGGAGATTGCCAAGGCCTACTCTACCTCGCGCAGTGGCGGATACATCAACGGCATGCTCGACGGCATTGCACGCCACCTCATCGAGACCGGAAGGCTGCTCAAGCGCATGGACAGCAAGGACGACATGGGCGCACCACAACAGTAACACAATCAACAACAATACTATCAGACTATGACACAGATTATCCTGGCCGCACAAGGCGGCGCACAAGGCGGCGGAATGAGTTTTCTCATTATGATGGTGGCCATCTTCGCCATCATGTATTTCTTCATGATCCGCCCGCAACAGAAACAGCGGAAGAAGATCCAGCAGTTCCAAAACTCGCTGACGGAAGGCAAAGAAGTGGTGACCGGCGGCGGACTCTACGGAAAAGTGAAGCGCGTCGACGTGGCCACGGGCGTCATTGACGTGGAAATCGCCCACGGCGTGACCGTCAAGGTGGACAAGAACTTCGTCTACGACAATGTGGCTGCCACCATGCAGACCACCGGCAAGTAAAGTAACTCCGTCCCGAACGACAAAGGCTACTGGGCGACATTTTGGGCACACAGCAACTGACACGAATCACCAGACGCGTCTTGTTCAACACCATGAGCAGGCAGCTTCTGGTGTTTCTGTTTTTTCTCTTCCTCTCGGGAGCCTTCTGGCTGATACTCACGCTCAACGAGTCCTACGAGCAGGAGGTGAAGTTGTTGGTGCGCATCAAGGGCGTGCCCCACAACACCGTGCTCACCTCCTACGAGACGGACACCGTCACCCTCACCCTGCGCGACAAGGGATGGGTGCTTCTGGGCTATCTCCACAACAACCATCCGGCCATCAATATCCCGTTCAAGACCTACGACCGCGGCAAGGGAGCAGGACTGGTGGGAACGGCAGAACTCAAACGACTCGTCGAACAGCAACTGGCATCGTCGACCGCCATCGTCGCCATGAAGCCCGACAGGGTGGACTTTGCCTACAACAACGGCGAGCACAAGCGACTGCCCGTCAGATGGGCAGGACACGTCGTCCCAGAACAGCCCTACTTCATCTCCAACGTGCAATACTGGCCCGACAGCGTCGACATCTATGCCTCCAGCGAGAAGCTCGACAGCATACGCTATGTGTCCACGGATCTGCTCCACCATACGGGTTTCCGCGACACGCTGACAGTGGAGTGCCGCCTGGCCCACATCAAGGATGTGAAGATCGTGCCGGATCGCGTGCGCGTCGGCTTCCTGACGGATGTGCTCACCGAAGAGCGTATGGACGGCATTGCCATCCAGGCCATCAACATGCCGCAGGGGAAAGTGTTGCGCACCTTCCCCCAGAAAGTGGCAGTCAACTTCGTCACCGGTGTCAACCAGTTCAAGACCCTACGGGCAGAGGACTTCACCGTCGTGGCCAACTACAGGGAAATCATGTTGCATCCGTCGGAAAAGTGTAACATCTACCTGCGCGGTGTGCCCCACGGCATCAGTCGCGCCACACTGGAGGTGAAACAGGTGGACTACCTCATCGAAGAAGAATGAAGACAGGCATCACCGGAGGCATCGGAACGGGAAAGAGCTATGTGTGCCAGATGCTGAGGCAACGGGGCATTGCCGTCTACGACTGCGACGAGGCAGCCAAACGCCTCATCCGCACCGACCCTATTATATATAAGGAGTTGTGCGGCCTTATCGGCCCGGACGCATTCCTCGCCCCGTCGAGTGACGGAGACCACGTGCTCAACAAGGCCGCCGTGACGCGCTTCCTCCTGCAGAGTGACAACAACGTGCAGGCTATCAATACCATTGTCCATCCGGCCGTGTTCCGCGATTTCGAGGAGAGCGGCCTGCAATGGATGGAGAGTGCCATCCTCTTCGAGTCTGGCATCAACCGCCTGGTGGACCGCGTAGTTGTGGTCAGTGCACCCGACGAGGTGCGCATCAGTCGCGTCATGGCGCGCGACCACATCAGTCGCGAACAGGTGATCCAGTGGATGCAGCGGCAATGGCCGCAGGACAAGGTGCGCCAACTGGCCGACTTCGAGATCATCAACGACGGCGTGCAGCCCCTCGAATCACAGATAGAAACAATCATCAAACAATTATCATAAACCAATCATGAAACAGACCATTTTAGCCATCTCGGGGAAACCGGGACTTTACAAACTCGTGTCACGGGGCAACAACAGCCTCATCGTTGAAGCACTCGACGAGACGCATAAGCGCATGCCTACCTTCGGCAACGACCGCATCTCCTCGCTGGGCGACATCGCCATGTTCACCGAGAGCGACGACGTGCCCTTGACGAAGGTACTTGCCACACTGCGCGACCTGGAGGGAGGCAAGGAGTCCAGTCTCAACTACAAGAAAGCCAGTGCCGATGAACTTCATGCATATTTCAGCAAGGTGCTGCCCGAATGGGATCGCGACCGCGTCCACAACAGCGACATCAAGAAGCTCATCCAATGGTACAACATCCTGGTCAAGGCGGGCATCACCGACTTTGAGGACGAAGCAGCTCCCGACGAGGACAGCGACGCCGACAAAGGCAAGGAGAAATAATCCCCCATCTCCTATTCTATAATAGACCGGAACATACCCAACAAAAAAAACTGGACTCCTGACACGGAATCCAGCTTTTTTTTGTTCAGAACCGACGCGGTCCGCCGAAGCCAGGACCGCCGCCGGGGCCACCGCCAGGACCACCGCCAGGACCGCCGGGTCCACCGAAGCCAGGTCCGCGCCGACCGTCCCGTCCACCGCGCATGCTGGACTTTCCGCCGAAGACATTCAGGCGGTACGAGGCCGTCAGCATGGCATAGTTGGTGATGGCATTGTATTCCGTATCGGCGCGCTGCATCGCGTTGACCGTGCGGCTGAAGGTGGACTGCTGGTGCAGGATGTCATAGAGCTGCAACGACACGGTGAGGGCATTGCCGCGCAGGAACGACTGCGACACCTGCGCATTCCATATCAGTTCGTTGGTGTTCATGGACGAGTCGTTGAAGCCGCGCCGGCTGTTCATGTTGAGTCCCGACGAGAGTTGCGTGCCCCAGGGAGCGGTCAGCATGAGGCTGGCACCATAGGAGTAGGTCCACGTGTCGAGGTTGTTGCTGCTCTGCAGCTCGCTGCGCGCCCGCATGTAGTTGAGCGACCCGTTGAGCTCTATTTCCAGCCAGTCGTTGCGGTAGCTGGTGGCCAACCGCTCGCCCAGCGTCATGGTGCGGGTGGTTGACTTCTGCGAGTCGGCCTGGTCCACGCTGACGTAGCCCACGCTGTTGCTGTAGTTCACCGTGGTGAAGGTGTTCACGTTGAAGAAGGCCGCCGAGTCCAGTGCCGTGTTGAACATGAACATTCCGGAGGCGTTCCAGTTGCCGTTGATGTTCTCCGGCCGTGTGGTGCGTCCGCCAGTGGTCTTGTCGTAGGTCACCATGTTCGAGATGGAGTTGTCCGTCATCGAGAAGTTCACGTGCGCCATGATGCTGCGCTGGTGGTTCTGGATATAGTTGTTGTAGAAGAGGCGGAAGTTCTGCGTGAAGGACGGCTTCAGTCCCGGGTTACCCTTCTGCACGTTCAGCGGATTGCTGTCGTCGGTAATGTCGAGCAGGTCGCTCATCGAGGGCTGGCTGGTGCGTCCGCGATAGGTGAAGCGCAGTTGGCTCAGCTGCGAAATCTTCCAGCGGAAGTCGGCCGTCGGCGTGATGTTGGTCACGGTGCGTGTGGTGTCGGCATGGAGGTTCTGGTAGTCCTGAATGAAATGCGACTTCTGCGGCACCACCTGCACGCCGACGTTGAGGTTGTAGTCATTGCGTACCACGCGCAGCATCACATCGGCCGTATGGATGTAGTTCTTATACTCCGAATAGCGGCTGAGTTTGCTGTCGCGATAGCTGTCGAGCGACGCGTTGCCGAGCAGGTCCAGATAGTTGTCCCATCCACGGTAGGCGGCATTGACATTGAAGAAGTCTGCCCCGACATTGCTGAGGTCGTAAGTGCCGCGGTCGCTCTTGGAGTATTTGTACTGATACTGGTAGCTGAACTGCAAGTAGGTGCGCGGCAGGATGGGTTCGCTGTAGAGAGCCTTGACGCTGTAGTTCCAGTTGGTCGTCGGGGTCACGGCGTAGCGGTTGGCCTGATAGGTGGAGTCGCTGCCTGCACTGTTGACCAGCTGGAAATACTCCACCATGTTGTTGGTAAACGACTTGCTCATACCGTCGCCGTAGTTGCCGGCCAGGGTCAGCGTGACGTTGCGTCCGCTGGCACTGAGCTTGCGGTTCATCTGCAACCGCGCCCCCGCACTCTTGGAGTCGCTGTAGCTGAGCGAAGTGTCGTTGTTGCGGTTTTTGAAGTATCCGAGCTGCAGCATCTCCTCCTGGAGCGTCGTGTTGTCCAGTGGGTCTGAACCGTATTCGTAGGGGTCGGCGTCGAAGGTCAACGAGTAGCCCTTGCTCAGTCCGTCGTTGCTGCCGTAGGTGAACTGCGGACGGAACATGATATTGGTCATGGTGTCCGGCGTCCATTCCAGTCGCATACGCATATCCCAGTTGTTGGAGCGCGTGTAGTTCTGGTTGCGGCTGTTGCCGAAGGTCGACGTGCTGCCGTCCAGGAAGTTCTCCGTGGATTTCAGCACATAGGCATCGCCGTCACTGTGGTTCCAGCGCACGCTACCGTCGAGAATCAGCTTCTTGGGAATTTCATAGTTGAGGTTGAAGCCCACCATCTTGGTGGCCGTCAGTCCCTGCCGCCCGCCACCGAAGCGTCCGCCGCCCCCGCCGGGAAATCCCATATCGTTGACGTTGTTGGCACTCATCATGCCGAACGCCTTTAGGTTTTCGCTCTGTGTGCCTCCGAAAGCGCGGTTGCTGTAGCGATCCTGCGTACCTGCCCCGAGGTTGACGTTAAGCATCTGGCCACGGTTCATGCCCTTCTTCACGCCGAAGTCGAGCACCGTCTCCTCCTCACCGTCGTCGATGCCCGTCACGCGAGCCTGGTCGCTCTTCTGGTTGTAGGCGCGCACGCGCTCCACGATAGACGTGGGCAGGTTTTTCATGGCCGTCTTCGTGTCGCCCGTCATGAACTCCTTGCCGTCAATGAGTATCTTCTTCACCTCCTGTCCGTTGATGGTGACCTTGCCGTCGTCGTCCACCTGTGCACCGGGCAGGCGACGCACCAATTCCTCGACCACCGACCCTTCGGGCGTGCGGTAGGCCGAAGCATTATAGACAAAGGTGTCCGCCTTGACCGTCACCTTGGCGGCATTGCCCGTGACGGTGGCACCCTTCAGCATAATGGCATCGGGCGAGAGGGCGATGGTGCCCAGCTGCACGTTCTTGTCGCCCGACACGTTGACGCGCTTAGTATAGGTCTTGAACCCGACACACGTCACCTGCACGATGTAACGTCCTGCCGACGGAGCCTGCAGGGAGAACTGCCCCTCCTGATTGGTCAGCGCGCCCTTCACCAGGGTGCTGTCGGTTTTCAACAGTCGCACGGTGGTCTGAGGCACCGGATCCTGCGAGTCGTTTTCGATCACTTTTCCCGTAATGGCGCGCTGCGCCATGGCAACCATGGCTACTGCCACCGTCATCAGGGTCATCAAGAGTCGCTTCTTCATCTTTCTTTCGGTCACTTTTTGGATTATTCTGGGGGTTTTGACGCGCCAACGGCCAAAGCGTTTAACCCATAGGGCAGAAAAAAAGCCCTTTTCGTCCATTATACGCCAGTTTTATAGATGAAACTGCAAATTTTATATTAATTTTGCACTTCGAAATGGAACAACAGAAGGTTATCATCTCCCAAAACACCCGTCAGACACTCGACGACGCTGTGGCAGCCTGCCCGCACGACCGCCTGCTGGTGCTGACCGACGAGACCACACGGCAGGCGTGCTGGCCGCTGGTCAAGGACTGCGCATCCATGCGCGATGCCCGACTCATCACTATCGGATGCACCGACACGCACAAGACACTCGACACCCTGTCGCGGGTGTGGAGCGAGTTGCAACGCCTCGAAGCCACCCGCCATTCGCTGCTGGTCAACATCGGCGGCGGCATGGTGACCGACCTGGGCGGTTTCGCCGCCTCCACCTTCAAGCGAGGCATCAACTACATCAACATCCCCACCACGCTGCTGGCCATGATCGATGCCAGCGTGGGCGGCAAGACGGGCATCAACTTCGGAGGACTGAAGAACGAGATTGGCGTGTTCAACAACGCCCAGAGCGTCATCCTCGATACCGTATTCCTGCACTCCATGGACCGGGAGAACATCCTCTCCGGCTACGCTGAGATGCTGAAACACGGCCTGATTTCCTCCAAGGAACGATGGGCCAGTCTGGTCAACTTCGACCCGGCCGCGGAGCACATCACCAGTGCGATGGTGGCCGACAACGTCAGCGTCAAGCAGCGCATCGTGGCAGAAGACCCCACAGAGCACGGCATCCGCAAGGCCCTCAACTTAGGGCACACGGCCGGTCACGCCTTTGAGTCGCTGGCACTGGAGCGCCAGCCCATTCTCCACGGCTATGCCGTCGCCTACGGACTGATTGCCGAGCTGTATCTCTGCTGTGTCAAGACCGGTTTCCCCACCGACATCATGCGTCAGACCGTGGCCTACATCAAGGAACACTACGGACGGATGCCCGTCACCTGCGACGACTATCCCCGGCTGATAGAACTGATGCACCACGACAAGAAGAACATCGGGGACGAGGTGAACTTCACCCTGCTGGCCGACATCGGTGACATCCGCATCAACCAGACCGCCACGGAGGACGAAATCAAGGAGGCACTGGACTTTTACCGCGAGTGCTGAGCAACGCGAATCAGACTTCTACTACCTATTTATAATACTAACAACTGGAGCGTGGACGAATCCGTGAGGACTCGTCCACTTTCTTTTCATGCCACGTTCAAGGCACAAGGGTCATTCAGACCGTCGCGCACACAAACATTATAATTGAAAGAACGCCCCGCCTAACCACGTTTTCTCCCGCAAAACCTTTGCGGTTTCGTGGGAAAGGATGACACACAATGGGCTGAAGGCCCATCAGTACATAGCCCAGGGCAACGCCCTGGGTACATCGCGTCCATCAACCTCCGTCCTGAAAGGGCAAAAGTGCATAAACCATGATGCGACAGTCTAAGGACTTATGCCCTTACTTTAACTTTGCAGTCTGTAAAGAGTGTCCTTACGAACTCTTAAATAATTTAACG
>CAVBXH010000012.1:0-39164 GCA_963599475.1 Acutalibacteraceae bacterium
GGCCTGACGGAACAGGAAATCAAGTCGTTGATGTGAACAACAAAGGCAGTCGCCTTAATTCCTATATTTGTCCTCGCTTAATCGTACTCTGACGCTTCGCGTCGAAGGTACTCACAACACGTAGGCGAGGGAAAGGAGAAGGGAGGACGAGGAGGAACGCGGACTCGTCCAGGCCACATGAAACTGGAGACGCTGGAGGCGGAGACCGCCTCCGCAGGAGAAGCCGGCGGCGCGGCGGCTGTCGAGGGTATCATCGCCGTCGAGGCGTGAGGCGTCGCTGTCGCCCAGGAAGTTATACCCTGCCGCCAGGTAGACGCGCGATCCGAGGAAAAGGTCGGCACCGACGGCGAGGTGGCGGAAGAACGGGCGGTTCCAACGGGTGACGTCTGAGAGCGTGGCCGAGAAGCGCAGCGGTGCGTTGGCCAGTTGTTTGGAGAGTCCAACAGTCACCTCCGTGGGCAGCGCCTCGCGCAGTCCGTCGTACGTCTCCACCTCAGCACCGAGGCCGCGCACCGTGGCCGAGAGCGAGAAGAGCCGCTCCGCATCCGTGTAGTTCAGTCCGAGGTCGGCAGCGATGGCTCGTGCGCGGTATTCCGCAATGTGCGAGGCACAGTAGCGCAGCGTGAGTCCCCCACTCCAGCGGTCGGAGAGCAGGTAAGCCAGTGAGGCCGCCAAGGCGATGTCCTTCGCGCTGAACGTACCCAAGTCCGTGTTTGCCGCGTCCGTGCGGTGCATCTCCCCGTAGTCGGCCAACCGCGCGCTGACCGCCCACGCCGTGCGATCCCCCCACGTGTCCGTGTAGGCCGCCGTAGCCGTCTTCACGTCCTCCATCACGTTCATATAAGAAAGGGCGAGCGATCGCGCTGAGACGTTGCAGAGCAGTGCCGGATTGTGGAACACCAGCGTGGCATCGTCGTCGTCGATGCTGATGTTGTCGCCGCCAAGAGCGGCGGCATGCGGCGAGGCTGGTAACTGGAGGAAGGCAAACACCCCGTCGGCCGTGTCCTGCGCCTGCGATGTCAGTGCGGCCAGGGTAAGGCAGAGCAGTGCGAGGATGCGGCCACTCCAAGCAGCGCACCCCAACAATGCTACGCGGTGGCAGGTGCGGTGCGTCATTGGGCAGAAACCGTTTGGCGGAAGCGGTCGATCAGCCACTGCTGCTGCTCGTCGATGGTCATGATCGAGTTGTCAAGCAGCACGGCATCGGGTGCTGGACGTAGCGGCGACACCGCCCGATGGCTGTCGATGTAGTCGCGCTCCTGGACGTTATGAAGAATGTCCGCATAGTCTGCCGCCATTCCTTTCGCCGTCAGTTCGTCGTAGCGTCGCTGGGCGCGCACCTCGGCCGATGCCGTGACAAACACCTTCAGCTCCGCGTCGGGAAACACTGCTGTGCCAATGTCGCGTCCGTCCATGACGACCCCTTTGTCCTGTCCCATCAGTCGCTGTTGCGCCACCATGGCGGTGCGCACGAAAGGCAGTGCGGCGACCGTACTGACGTGTGCCGACACCTCCATGGCGCGTATCTCGCGCTCCACGTCCTCGCCGTTGAGGAGCGTCTGCGGCGGTGTGTCCGCCGTGCCGGGGCGGAAGGACACCTGCACCCTGCCCGCGTCGAGGTCGCGCTGCAGGGCGGCCGTGTCGAGCGTGCCGTCCTGGGCGAACAGTCCGTGGCGCAGGGCGTAGAGCGTGACACTGCGGTACATCGCCCCCGTATCCACATAAACATAGCCCACGGCGGCAGCAAGTCGTCGCGCCATGGTGCTTTTCCCGCAAGAGGAGTGGCCGTCAATGGCCACAGTAATCTTTTTCATCCGTTGTTCTGTATTTGGCATTGTTTTTCTTTTCAGCAGTTGTACGATGAGGGAGGCGGCAGTCGTTGGCGCACAGCGGTCGCCGAGGGCGCGCTGCACGTCGCAGTAGCCCTGGAGCATGGTGTCGCGGGCGGAGCCACCGGGGAGGATGGCTTCGAGGCTGTCGCGGATATTGTCCACGGAGAACGACTCCGCCACCAGCTCCGGCACCACTTCGCGCCCTGCGATGAGGTTGACCAGCGAGACGAAAGGCACATGGAGGAAGCGGCGGCGCAGGAAGCCCACAAGGCGCGGCAGTGGTGTACGGTAGCACACCACCTGCGGCACGTGGAAGAGTGCCGTTTCGAGCGTGGCCGTGCCACTGGTGACAAGTGCCGCCGTGGCCGTGGACAGGAGGGCGTAGGTCTTGTCGTGCACGAGGCGCGCCGCCGAGGTGCGAAGGAAGCCGTCGTAGAACGAGGGTTCGATGCCCGGTGCCCCTGCCACCACGATGTCGTAACGGTCGGCGAGGTGTGCCGTGGCCTGTAGCATCGCTGGCAGGTTGTCCTTGATCTCCTGTCGGCGAGATCCTGCAAGGAGCGCGATGACCAGTCGAGCGTCTCCTAACGCGCTGGGCAGAGAAAAATTTTTCTCTGGGCAGCGCGTTTTATTTTCCTGACCAGCGCGTTGGAACTCCGCCACCTCCTGCACCGTCGGGTTTCCCACGTAGTGAATCGGGTAATGGTGCTTCCCCTCGAAGAAGTCCACCTCGAAGGGCAGAATGGAGAACAGCTCGTCCACGTCGCGCTGGATGTTCTTGATGCGATACTCTTTCCACGCCCACAGCTTCGGTGCGATGTAGTAGTAGACGGGAATATCTGTATGTTGGCGCACGAAGCGCGCAATGCGCAGGTTGAAGCCCGGATAGTCCACGAGGACGACGGCATCGGGCTGCCAGCGGCGGATGTCCGCCTTGCACTGGCCGAGGGCGCGCAGGATGGTGGGCAGGTGGAGCAGGACCGGCACGAAACCCATGAAGGCCAGTTCGCGGTAGTGGCGCACCAGTGTGCCCCCGGCTCGCTGCATCTGTTCTCCACCGACACAGCGACACTGCGCCTGCGGGTCCTCCGCGCGGAGGGCCTTTATGAGGTGTGAGGCATGGAGGTCGCCGCTGGCCTCGCCGGCTATGAGGTAGTACTTCATCAGGGTGGTTGATATGATGTTTTGCGTGCAAAAGTACTAAAAAAGGTTGAAAAACAGCCTTTTCTCACATTTTTTTCGTAACTTTGCCCGCCCTACAACAAAAAAAGAGACTGAAGAAATGGGAAAAATCATAGCACTGGCAAACCAAAAGGGCGGTGTGGGCAAGACTACCACCACCATCAATCTTGCCGCCTCGCTGGCGACACTGGAGAAGAGCGTCCTCGTGGTGGATGCCGACCCGCAGGCCAACGCCTCCAGCGGTCTTGGCGTGGACATCAAACAGGTGGAGTGCTCGCTCTACGAGTGCATCATCAACAACGCTGACGTGCGCGACGCCATCTACACCACCGACATCGAGGGTTTGGACATCGTGCCGAGCCACATCGACCTGGTGGGTGCAGAGATAGAGATGTTGAACCTTGAGAAGCGCGAACACGTGCTGGCGCGGCTGCTCAGCGTCGTGCGCAAAGACTACGACTTCATCCTCATCGACTGTTCCCCCTCACTGGGTCTCATCACCGTCAACGCGCTGACCGCCGCCGACTCGGTCATCATCCCCGTGCAGTGCGAGTACTTCGCGCTGGAGGGCATCAGCAAGCTGCTGAACACCGTGCGCATCATCAAGAGCAAGCTCAACCCCGTGCTGGAGATTGAGGGCTTCCTGCTGACGATGTACGACTCGCGACTGCGCCTGGCCAACCAGATCTACGACGAGGTGAAGCGCCACTTCCAGGAGCTCGTCTTCAAGACCGTCATCCAGCGCAACGTGAAGATCTCGGAAAGCCCGAGCCACGGTCTGCCCGTCATCCTCTACGACGCCGAGTCCACGGGTGCAAAGAACCACCTCGCCCTGGCCAAGGAAATCATTGACAAGAACAAGGAACAGGACCAGCAGCAAGAACCACAACAGCAATGACACCATGGCAGTAAAGAAGAAATACGACCACAACGTGCTGGGGCGCGGCCTCGACGACATCAGTGCTGGGCGCGGCCTGGATGCCCTGATAGACACCAGTGCAGTGCATACGCAAGGCTCGTCGAACCTCAGTGCTATCGCCATCGAAGACATCGAGCCCAACCCCAACCAGCCGCGCCGCGAGTTTGACGAGACCGCCCTGCAGGAGTTGTCCACCAGCATCAAGGAGCTGGGCATCATCCAGCCCGTCACCCTCCACAAAGCGGAGGGCGGCAAGTACCAGATCATCGCCGGCGAGCGCCGCTGGCGCGCCTCGCAGATGGCCGGTCTGAAGACCATTCCAGCCTATATCGTCACCGTGGACGACGAGAACGTGATGGAGATGGCTCTCGTGGAGAACATCCAGCGCGAAGACCTCAACGCCATTGAGGTCGCCCTGGCCTACCAGTCGCTGGCCGAGAAGAGCGGCATGACGCAGGCTCGCATCGCCGAGCGTGTGGGCAAGAGCCGCGCCGACGTGGCCAACCACCTGCGCCTGTTGCGATTGCCCGCCCAGGTGCAGATGGCCCTAAAGGAACACAAGATCGACATGGGTCACGCCCGTGCCCTGCTGGCCATCGACAGTCCGTCTGCCCAGATCCGCCTCTTCAAGGCCATCCAGCACGGCGACTTCTCCGTTCGCAAGGTGGAGGAGATGGCGCAGGACTTCAAGAACGGCAACGACATCAAGGCCGGACGGCGGCGCATCGCCCCCGCCAACCCGCTCCCCAAGGAGTTTGCCCTACTGCGCGACCGCCTCTCCTACCATTTCGACACCAAGGTCAAGCTCAGCCTCTCCCCCAAGGGCAACGGCAAACTCACCTTCGCCTTCGACAGCGAGGAGCAGCTGGAGCACCTGCTGAACGCGCTGGACCGCTGTCACACCACCGAAACTGACGTTGAGACCGAATAGCACCATAGAGACACTGAGGGCGGTCGTCTGCACCCTGCTGACAGCACTCTGCACCGCCGCCGCTGCCCAGAGGCTGCAACCTCTGGCGATGGACAGCGTGCCTCGGGACAGTCTCCAGGAGCGTAGTCTCACCCGTCCATTGGCCACAGACACGCTGGCGATGCCCGACGCGCTGCCTCCCCTGCGCACGGACACCATCCCCCTGAAGAAACACGCACGGCGCGACTGGAACACATGGCGGCCCGACCCACAGCGCGCCCTCTGGCTGGCCCTCGTGCTGCCTGGTGCCGGACAGATCTACAACCGGAAATACTGGAAGTTGCCCCTCGTCTATGGCGGCTTCATGGGATGCGTCTACGCCCTGACGTGGAACGACATGATGTACAAGGACTACTCCCAGGCCTACCTCGACATCATGGACGACGACCCCAACACCAACAGCTACAACAAGTTCCTGCACTTAGGGATGCAGATCAACAGCAGCAACGAGGAACGCTACAAGCAAATCTTCAAGAGCAGAAAGGACAAATACCGCCGCTGGCGCGACATGAGCTTCTTCGTGATGGTGGGCGTCTACGCCCTCTCCGTCATCGATGCCTACGTGGATGCGGAGCTCTCCGTGTTCGACATCTCCAACGACCTCAGCCTGCGGGTGAGTCCCACCGTGATTCCCACCACGGGCGACGGCCGCACGCTGGCAGCACAGTCCGTGGGACTGAACTGTAGCCTGACCTTCTAAAACAAAAAGACGAAACGCAATGAACATCAAACGAACAACCATACTCCTTCTCCTGTTAGTCACGCTGACTGCCGTCCGAGCGCAGGTGGCCATAGACACCATAGTGGCCGACACCCTCGTGGCCGACACCTTAGCTATGGATGCCGACGACGAGTTGGTGGTCATCGACCAAGAGACGGGCAAGCAGGAGCTGATCCGGTTTCCCGAGGCCATGACCTACGACCTTGACAGCCTGTTGAGTGAATACATGGCAAAGACCTACCTCACCCCCGACACCTGCCACATGAAGGACGAGAACCCCGTCTGGACCACCGCCGACTACGTGGACCGACTGCACCGCCTGCCCACCGTGATGGAGATGGCCCACAATAGTGTGGTGCAGCAGTTCATCGACCGCTACTGCACGCGACTGCGCGGCACTATCGGCTACGCCCTCGGTGCATCCAACTTCTACATGCCCATCTTCGAGGAAGCCCTCGACCTCTACCAGATTCCTCTGGAGCTGCGCCACCTACCCATCATCGAGTCGGCACTGAACCCCAAGGCCGTGTCGCGCGTGGGAGCCACCGGCCTCTGGCAGTTCATGCTGGCCACCGCGAAGAGCTATGGCCTGCAGATCAACTCCCTCGTGGACGAGCGACGCGACCCCGTGAAGGCCTCCTTTGCCGCCGCCCACTACCTCAGCGACCTGTATAAAATCTTCGGCGACTGGAACCTCGTGATTGCCGCCTACAACTGTGGGCCGGGCAACGTGACGAAGGCCATCCAGCGCGCCGGCGGCTCGAAAGACTACTGGCACATCTACCCCTACCTGCCGAAGGAGACGCGCGGCTACGTGCCCGCCTTCATCGCCGCCAACTACATGATGGCTTACTACTCGAAGCACAACATCTGTCCGATGAGTAGCCGGCTGCCCGCCCAGACCGACACCGTGGTGGTCTCGCAGAACATCCATCTGCAACAGATTGCCGGTGTGCTTGACATCGACATCGAGGCCCTGCGCGCCTTGAACCCGATGTTCCGCCGCGACGTGGTGCCCGGAGCCTCGCAGCCCTATGCCATCCGCCTGCCGCAGGGCGACGTGAACCGCTTCATTGAGATGGAAGACTCCATCGCCCGCTTCCGCGCCGGCGAGTTGCTGAGCAACCGCCTGCAGGTGGCCGTGAACGACGAGACACCCACCTACTACCACAAGAGCAAGCGCTACGTGAAGAAAAAGAGCAGCCGCTACACGAAGCGGTCGAAGGCGCGGCGCAGCAAGAAGAGCAAGGCACGGCGGCGCCGCCGCAGATAAGCACCGCACGGCCCTATACATAATAAGGTGTAACCCCAAAGAGAGAAACAGCCAGACAACCATGGACGAAGACATACGCAACAAAGAGAACGCCGACAGCGCGATGGTGGACGGTGCGTTCCAGCACCTGCTGGACACCTACCTGGCCTCGCGCCACCGCAAGAAGGTGGACATCATCACCAAGGCCTTCAACTTCGCGCGGCAGGCCCACAAGGGTGTGCGCCGCCTGTCCGGCGAGCCTTACATCATGCACCCCATCGCAGTGGCACAGATTGCCTGCGAGGAGGTGGGGCTGGGTTCCACCAGCATCTGCGCCGCCCTGCTGCACGACGTGGTGGAAGACACCGACTACACCACCGAGGACATCGAGAACATCTTTGGTCCGAAGATAGCCCAGATTGTGGACGGACTGACGAAGATCAGCGGCGGCATCTTCGGCGACCAGGCCTCCGCCCAGGCCGAGAACTTCAAGAAGCTACTGCTCACGATGAGCAACGACATCCACGTCATCCTCATCAAGATTTGCGACCGCCTGCACAATATGCGTACGCTGCAGTCGCAGCCCGCCAACAAGCAGTACAAGATTGCCGGAGAGACCCTCTACATCTACGCCCCGCTGGCCAACCGCCTTGGACTGAACCGCATCAAGACCGAGCTGGAGAACCTCAGCTTCCAGTATGAGCACCCCGACGAATACGCCCGCATCACCGAGAAGCTCGCCTCCACCGAGGCTTCGCGCCATGAGCTGTTCGACCAGTTTACCGCCCCCATCGAGGAAGCCCTCAATAAGATGGGCATCAAATACGAGATCAAGGAGCGCGTAAAGACCCCCTACTCCATCTGGAACAAGATGCAGACCAAGCACGTCAGCTTCGACGAAATCTACGACATCCTGGCCGTGCGCATCATCTTCACCCCCGAGAAGCGCGAGGAGGAGGTCAACGAGTGCTTCAACATCTACGTGGCCATCTCGAAGATCTACAAGTCGCACCCCGACCGGCTCCGCGACTGGCTCAACCACCCGAAGGCCAACGGCTACCAGGCGCTGCACGTCACGCTGATGTCGAAGCAGGGGCGCTGGATTGAGGTACAGATCCGGTCCGACCGCATGGACGAGGTGGCAGAGCAGGGCTTCGCAGCCCACTGGAAATACAAGGAGGGCGAAGACGGTGAATACACCGAGGACGAGAACGAGTTGAACGAATGGCTGCGCACCATCAAGGAAATCCTCGATGACCCGCAGCCCGATGCCATGGACTTCCTCGATGCCGTCAAGCTCAACCTCTTCGCCTCGGAGATCTTCGTCTTCACCCCGAAGGGCGAGATCAAGACGATGCCGGCCGGCTGTACCGCCCTCGACTTCGCCTTCAGCATCCATACCTTCCTCGGTTCCCACTGCATCGGCGCGAAGGTGAACCACCGCCTCGTGCCACTGAGCCACAAGCTCAACAGCGGCGACCAGGTGGAGGTGCTCACCTCCAAGTCGCAGCACGTGCAGCCCGACTGGATCAATTTCGTATCGACGGCGAAGGCGCGCGCCAAGATACAGGCCATCCTGCGGCGCGATAGTCGCGAGATGCAGAAGCGCGGCGAGGAAATCCTCGACGCCTTCCTCGCCAAGAACGAGATAGAGAACACCGCCGCCACCGTGGACCGCCTGACCGCCTTCCACGAGGCTGGCAGTCGGGAAGCCCTGCTGGAGGCCATCGGCGAGAAGGCCATCCTGCTGGGCGACAAAGACCTTGACGAGCTGCACGGCAAGAACAAGCCAGGCACGAAGCGCGGTTGGCGTCGCCTCGTGCCCTTCCTCGGCCGCGGCAAACAGAAGAAGGACGGCGAGGCACAACAGGAGCTCTTCATCGTCCCCGACAACTTCAACCGCAAGAAGCCCATCTACATCACCGATAACAACATCGGACAGTACAAGTTCCGGCACTGCTGTCACCCCATCCCCGGCGACGACATCTTGGGCTTCATCGATAACACACGGCGCATCGAGATCCACAAGCGCACCTGTCCTGTGGCCGCCAAGCTCAAGAGCAGCTACGGCAACCGCATCCTCGACGCCAAGTGGGACATGCACAAGAAACTCTACTTCGACGCCACTATCCGACTGCGCGGCATTGACCGCGTGGGCATCGTGATGGACATCACCAGCATCGTCTCTTCCCAACTCAACGTGAACATCCACAAGTTCGCCATCACCAGCGAGGAGGGACTCTTCGACGGCACCATCGAGCTGCGCGTCCACGACCGGGAGGACGCCAAGGTCATCGTGAACAAGCTCAAGAAAATCAAGGATGTCACGGAGGTGGCACAGATCATGTAACGAGAGAAACAAGTCAACTACAATACAAACAACACTACAATGAACAACATGAAAAAACTGATCTGCCTCATGGCCTTCCTCTGTGCAGCCGCCAGCATGGAAGGCAAAGAGAATTTCGACAACCCCGACACCATCGTCGTGGCACGGGACGGCACGGGTCGTTTCCGCAACGTGGCCGAGGCCATCGAGGTGTGCCGCGCCTTCATGGACTACCACAAGGTCATCTATGTGAAGAAGGGCGTGTACAAGGAAAAGGTCATCATACCGCAGTGGCTCACCAACGTGGAGATCTGCGGTGAGGACCGCGACAACACCATCATCACCTGGGACGACCACGCCAACATCTACCTGCCCGCCATCGGCAAGGGTATGGGTACCTTCCGCACCTACACGCTACGCATCGAAGGAAGCCACATCACGCTGAAGAACATCACCATCGAGAACAACTCGGCGCGGTTGGGACAGGCCGTTGCCCTGCACACCGAAGGCGACTGCCTGCTATTTGTCAACTGCCGCTTCCTGGGACATCAGGACACCGTCTACACCGGCAATGCCAAGACACGCCTCTATTTCTCCGACTGTTACATCGAGGGAACCACCGACTTCATCTTCGGCCCTGCCACGGTATGGTTTGAGCATTGCGACATCCACTGCAAGGCCAATTCCTACATCACCGCCGCATCGACTCCACAGGACGTGACCTACGGCTATGTCTTCAACAACTGCCGCATCACCGCTGCTGCGGACGTGGACCGCGTGTACTTGGGACGGCCCTGGCGCGACTACGGCTACACGCTGTTTATGAACTGCGAGTTGCCGAAGGAGATACGTCCCGAGGGCTGGCATCCCTGGCGCGAGGCGGCCAAAGAGACTGCGCGCTACATGGAGTATAACAACCGTGGTGAGGGAGCGTCCACCGGCCAGCGCGCCCCGTGGAGCCGACAGATCACGAAAAAGGAAGCCAAGGCCATCACCGTGGCCAGCGTCTTCGCCCGCGACGACCATTGGGCACCCGTGCAGTGTAAGTAAAAGAACCGACTAACAGATGAACAAACAGACAGATGGGCGACCTCAAGTGAGGTAGTCCATCTGCTTTTTCAGCTCCTGCAGTTCCGTTCGCACCGTGATGAGCCGACTGATGACATCCGCCTTGCTGGCCGTGCCCTGCCGGTTGGCATTGAGGAGTTTCCGCGCTGCCGCAATCTTGAAACCGCGCACCTTCACGAGGTTATGGATGATGCGCAGTTGGTCGATGTCCGCCTGGCGGTACTGCCGCACACGCGCCGGCCCGGTAGTCTTGGGCTTGAGGGTCGGGAACTCCGTTTCCCAGTAGCGCAGCGTGCTTTCGTTGACGCCAAACATCTCCGCCACCTCGCGGATAGAATAGTACACCTTCAGGTCTTTGTTCAAGTTGAGTGCCATAAGCCTATCGTTTTCTTGGGGACAAAGGTAGTGCAAACCGAGCGAAAAACCAAATTTATTTGAGCATTTCCGAGCACGAGTACCTTCGGCCTGTCGGCCAGAGGTACGAATAAGCAGACAGGCGTGCGCCTTTCTGACTTTTTTCTGTTAATATCCGCATAAAACTGGCATATTTACTTTTTTACACCCCTTAAACTAACATATTCGCGAAATTCTCAATCTTTTTATGAAATTTTGTTTGGTTATTCGAGCCAATTAGAGTACTTTTGCACGTGAAAGATTGTGAAAAGTACCTAAAAAGATAACTAACCATGTTATTCAGGGTATCATCCGTCAAAAAGTGTTTAATTTAAATTATTGAGAGTTTTTTATGGAAAAAAGACTGCTTATCTTGCTGGTCAATGTGTTCCTTCTATGCGGAGGACTATTGGCACAGACGAAAGTAACCGGTACCGTAGTATCTCAGGAAGATGGCGAACCCGTCATCGGCGCATCCGTGCTCATTCAAGGGCAACACACCGGAACAGTGACCGATGCCAATGGCCACTTCAGTTTAACGGTTCCGGGGGGGGGGGCAAAAATCAGTGTCAGCTACATCGGTATGGAAACACAGACACTGGTTCCCAAAGCCAAAATGACCATCGTGCTCCGTTCGAGTGCCGAGCTGGAGGAAGTGGTGGTCACCGGTATGCAGAAGACGGACCGCCGTCTGTTTACCGGAGCCACCGACCGTGTGAACGCTGAGGATGCCATCATCAACGGTATCGCCGACATCTCCCGTTCGTTGGAGGGACGTTCCGCCGGTGTATCGGTACAGAACGTCAGCGGCACCTTCGGTACAGCCCCGAAGATCCGCGTGCGCGGTGCCACCTCCATCTACGGTTCCTCGAAGCCACTGTGGGTGGTGGACGGCGTGATCATGGAGGACGTCACCGACATCGACTCCGACGCTCTGTCGTCGGGTGACCCCGAGACGCTGATCTCCTCCGCCATTGCAGGTCTCAACTCCGACGATATTGAGTCGTTCCAGATTTTGAAGGACGGTTCCGCCACCTCCATCTACGGTGCGCGCGCCATGGCCGGTGTGATTGTCGTCACCACCAAGAAAGGTAAGGCCGGCACGTCCCACATCAACTACACTGGTGAGTTCACCATGCGTCTGAAGCCCACCTACGGCAACTTCAATATTCTGAACTCACAAGACCAGATGGGCATCTATCGCGAGCTGTACGACAAGGGATGGCTGAACCTCAGCAGCACGCTGAACGGCAGTGACTACGGTGTGTACGGCAAGATGTACGAGCTCATCAACACCTACGACACGAAGACCGGTGCCTTCGCCCTACAGAACACCGAGGATGCTCGGAACGCCTACCTAAGCAACGCCGAGTTCCGCAACACCGACTGGTTTGACGAGCTTTTCTCCACCGGCATCCAGCAGAACCACTCCGTCAGCATGAGCGGCGGTACGGCCAAGTCCAACTACTACGCTTCCGTCAGTGCCATGACCGACCCGGGATGGTACAAGCAGTCGCAGGTGGACCGCTACACGCTGAACATGAACGTGAGCCACAAGATTTTGGACAACCTCACGCTGAACATCATCGGCAGCGGTAGCTACCGTAACCAGCGCGCCCCCGGTACGCTGAGCCAGGACGTGGACGTGGTGAGCGGCAAGGTGAAGCGCGACTTCGACATCAACCCCTACTCCTACGCGCTGAACACCTCGCGTGCTCTCGACCCCAACACCTACTACCGCAGCAACTATGCCGCCTTCAACATCCTGCATGAGTTGGAAACCAACTACATCGACGTGAACTTCATCGATGCCAAGTTCCAGGCCGAGCTGAAATACAAGCCCATCCAAGACTTGGAGATTGCCGTGCTGGGTGCGTTGAAATACACCACCACCTCGCAGGAATACAAGATTCTGGACGACTCCAACCAGGCCGAGGCCTACCGCGCCATGGAAAACTCCATCATCCGCGACGCCAACAAATACCTCTATACAGACAAGGACGAGTTGTATGCCCTGGCCATCAGCGTGCTGCCCGAGGGCGGTATGTACAAGCGCACCGACAACCGCATGCGCGATTATAACTTCCGCGCCACGGCCAACTACGTGCACACCTTCAACCACATCCACTACGTGAACCTGTTCGGCGGTATGGAGACCACCGAGATCCAGCGCAGCCGCTCGTGGTTCAACGGCTGGGGTATGCAGTATGCCAAGGGCGAGATACCCTACTACACCTACCAGTTCTTCAAGAAGAGCCTGGAGGAGAACACCGACTACTACTCCCTCTCGAACACCAACTCGCGTTCGGCCGCCTTCTTCGCCAACATGACCTACGGCTACAACAACCGCTACGTGCTGAACGGCACCATCCGCTACGAGGGTTCGAACGCCATGGGTAAGAGCCGTTCCGCCCGCTGGACCCCGACGTGGAACATCGCCGGTTCGTGGAACGTGGACCAGGAGGACTTCTTCAAGAACTGGGAGCACATCGTTTCCCACCTGAAGCTGAAGGCCAGCTACTCGCTGACGGCCACCCCGCCGCCCTCCTCCTACACCAGCTCCACCAACGTTTTCAAGGCCTACAACCCCTACCGTATCTTCACCGCTGATAAGGAGACCGGTATCCAGCTCTCCGACCTAGAGAACGACGAGCTGACCTACGAGAAGAAGAATGAGTTCAACTTCGGCTTCGAGGCCGGCTTCCTGAACGACCGCATCAACGTGGCGTTCGACATCTACACCCGCCGCAACTACGACGAAATCGGTCCTGTGGCCACACAGGGTATCGGCGGACAGATTATCCGCTGGGCCAACGCCGCCGACATGAAGTCGAGCGGTGAGGAGCTCTCCATCTCTTCGACCAACATCAAGACAAAGGACTTCAGCTGGACCTCCTCACTGGTCTACTCGCACACCAAGACCGAGATTACCGACCTGGCCAGCCAAGACCGCGTGATCGACATGGTCACCAACTTCGGCGGACGCCGCGTGGGCTACCCCGTGCGTTCCCTGTTCTCCATCCCCTTTGCCGGACTGGACAAGAACGGTCTGCCCACCTTCTACAACGAGGCCGGCGAGATTACCAGCTACGACATCAACTTCCAGGAACGCGACAAGGTGGACTACCTGAAGTATGAAGGTCCGACAGACCCCACCGTGCAAGGCTCTCTGGGCAACCTCTTCAAGTACAAGAACTTCACGCTGAACCTCTTCATCACCTACTCGTTGGGCAACGTGGTACGTCTGGACCCCGTCTTCTCGGCCACCTACAACGACCTGAGTTCAATGACCAAGGAGTTCAAGAACCGCTGGATGGTGCCCGGCGACGAGACCCAGACCAACGTGCCTGTCATCTTGAGCTACGCCCAGTATAAAAACAACACCCTGCTGAGCTACGGCTACAACGCCTACAACTACTCCGATGTCCGCATCGCGAAGGGCGACTTCGTGCGCATGAAGGAAATCTCCTTGCAGTATGACTTCCCCAAGACGTGGATCAAACCCCTGACCAACCTCTCGCTGAAGTTGCAGGCCACCAACCTCTTCCTCATCTACGCCGACAAGAAGCTGAACGGCCAAGACCCCGAGTTCTTCCGCTCCGGCGGTGTGTCGGCTCCTGTGCCCAAGCAGTTTACCGCCACCCTCAAGGTTGGTTTCTAATTCAGGTAACGGAAATAACGTAACAATCAAAAGCACAACAATATGAAAAAACATATCGGATTTTCTATCCTCGCGCTGGGTCTGGCCTTGACCTCCTGCGACGACTGGCTCGATAAGTTGCCCGACAACCGCATGGAGCTTCATAGTCCCGACGATGTCAGCGGTCTGCTGGTCAGCGCATATCCCAACGTACACCCCGCCTACCTGCTGGAGATGTACTCGGACAACACCGACGAATGTGTCAACCCCAGCTGGACAGAGACAGACCGCTTCCAGAGTCAAGCCTATCATTGGGAAGACATCACCGAGACGGGTGACAATGAGTCCCCGCAGGTGCTCTGGGACAGCCACTACCTCGCTATCGCATCGGCCAACGCCGCCATCGACTTCATCGACGAGCAGGGTGCGCCCGAGGAATACAACGAACAGCTGGGCGAAGCACTGCTCTGCCGTGCCTACGCCATGTTCCAGCTCTCCACCGTGTTCTGCAAGGCATACAACCCCGCCACGGCATCAACCGACCTGGGACTGCCCTACCCCCTGCACACCGAGAGTGTGGTCGGTGTCACCTATGAACGCGGCACCATGGAGGAACTATACAGCAAGATCGACGCAGACCTGCAGCGCGGTCTGCCACTGATCAGCAGCAACTACAGCAAGCCCAAGTTCCACTTCAACACCGAGGCCGCCAACGCCTTTGCCGCCCGTTTCTACCTCTACAAGGGCGACTTCGACAAGGCCATCTCCTACGCCACTGTGGCACTGGGTTCCGACCCCACCAGCAAGGCCCGCGACTGGGCATACTACGCCTCGCTGGGCATGAACCAGCAGATTCGCCCCGAGGCCTGGATTTCGGCCGACGAGAAGTGCAACTTCCTGCTCCAGACCGTCTATTCGGAGTGGGGTGCTATCAGCGGTCCCTATATCTATGGTGACAAATTTGCCCATAGCTACCGCATCACCTACGACGAGGATATCGCCTCCAAGGGTCCGTTCGGTGCAGCATCCTCCGTCTTCTATCAGCGGGTATGGAGCAACACCTCCTTAGCCAAGCTGTTCCACCGCAAGATTCCCTACGAATTCGAATACACCGATGTACAGGCCGGCATCGGCTATGCCCATGCCGAATATGCCGTGTTCACCACCGAGCAGCTCCTGCTGGAGCGCGCCGAGGCATACGCCCTAAGCGGCAATCTACAGAAGGCCGTGGACGACTACAACACCATCATGAAGATCTTTATGAAGTCGCCGAAGACCTTTACCCTGGAGCAGATTGTCGAGTTCTACAATGGCAAGGAATACTACACGCCCAAGGATCCGACCGTCAAGAAGCACCTGAAGAAGCCCGTCTACACCATCGGTGCCGAGGGTTCCGACCAGGAAGCACTGTTGCAGGCTATTCTGCACCTGCGCCGCATCATGGAGCAGGGTGAAGGCTACCGCATGCAGGACGTGAAACGCTACGGCATCGTCATCTACCGCAGGCAGACCAACACGAGCTACACCATCTCTGCCGTGACCGACTCCCTCACCGTGGACGACCCGCGCCGCGCCATCCAGTTGCCGCAGGATGTCATCACCTCTGGTCTGGAACCCAACGACCGCGTGACCGTGGGTAACAAGAGCGGCAACATCTTAGAAGACGCTGGATACATCTACGAGATTAACAAGTAATGACACATTCTAATTCAAGGACACAATGAAAAAGATATATTTCATCCTGTTGGCCGCCGTTGCCGCCCTCGGCTTCACGGCCTGTTCAGACGGTGACCAGCCCTCCGGCGACAGCATCTTTGTGAACGACAGTGCTGCACCCGATGCCTTCGAGCAATGGTTGCTGGAGAACTTCACCTATCCCTACAACGTGGAGGTGCTCTACCGCATGAAGGACACCGAGATTGACCACACCTATACGTTGACCCCTGCCGACTCCGCCAAGTGCGCCAAGCTGGCCATGATTGTGAAGTACCTGTGGTACGACGCATACGCAGAGGTGGCCGGTCCCGACTTCGTGAAGGCCAACACGCCGCGTGTGTTGCAGTTCATCGGCTCCTTAGCCATCAACAACAACGGAACCGTCGTGATGGGTACAGCAGAAGGCGGCTACAAAATCACCCTCTACAACGTGAACAACCTCGGTACCGAGTTCGCCCTCGATGACTACGACGCACTGAACGAGTGGTACTTCACCACCCTGCACCACGAGTTCCAGCACATCCTGAACCAGAAGAAGCCCTACGACACCTCGTTTGACTTGATTTCCGAGGGTCTGTACGTCAGCGGTGACTGGTATATGTACAACACCGAATCCGATGCCCTGCCCAATGGTTTCATCCGCAACTACGCTATGGTGGAACCGAAGGAGGACTATGCCGAGCTGTACTCGCAGTACCTGACCAACAACGACGAGCTGTGGGCATCGAAGATGGAGTATGCCGGAGAGACTGGCCAGGCCATCATCGAACAGAAACTGGCCCACATCCGCTCCTACATGGCACAGAACTGGAACATCGACCTTGAGGAGATGCGTGCTGTAGTACAGCGCAGAGCCAGGGAATACAAGAAACTTGATTTCGAACACTTAAAGTAAAGACAACGCCATGAAGAAAATATTTTTCTATATCATGATTGCCGTGACAGGGCTGTCCCTCCAGTCTTGTCTACACGATGACAACGAGGTCTTCGAGAAGTCGGCCGCAGAGCGCATCAACGAGGCCGTGGCCAACACCAAGCGCGTGCTGACCAGCGCGGAGAACGGCTGGGTGATGCACTACTATGCCGGCCGCGAGTATGCCTACGGCGGCTTGAACCTCGCTATGAAGTTCAACGACAGCAAGGTGGAGATGTACAACCAGATGGCCCAGGGCGCTGGCGGCAGCTATCCCTCCATCAGCTCCACCTATAAGATTACGCGCGACCAGGGTCCTGTGCTGGCCTTCGACACTTACAACGAACTGCTCCACAGCTACGGCGACCCAGCTGGTGGTCCCACTGACGTGGACGGCTATGAGGCCGACTATGAGTTTGTGGTGATGAGCATCAGCGAGGACGAGAACACCATCATCCTCCAGGGCAAGAAGTTCGGCAACACCATGATGATGGAGCGTCTGACCCGTCCCGTTGCCGACTATTTCGATGCGTCCAGCAAGATGGCGGAGTGTCTGGCCAATGCTGGAAACCTGATTCTCACCATCGGTGACAAACGCGCCAAGTTCTCCCCCGCCACGGTAGGCTATACGGTACGCTACACCGACGACAACGGTGATGATGCCTCCATGACTGTGCCCCTCAACATAACCGACTATGGTGTAGTGTTCAATGAACCCATCGAGCTGTACGGCAAGACCATCAACGGCATCAACACCTCAGACACGGCTACTGTGGGCGGCAAGCTGCTGCCCAAGACCATCACCGTCTCCAACGATGCATCGCAGCCGCTGACCATCTCGAAGGATCTCAACGACCTCTTCCCGAACGGCAACTGGTACATTGCACGGAGCAATATGGGCGAGGTGGCCGGTCCCGGACTGGACTTGTTCATCAACGGCTGCAAGACCCATGAGGCTGAAGACGTGGAATACTGCTACATCGGTTCCTGCACGGACTATTACGGTAACAACTACTACGGTTATGTCTTCCTCAGCGGTGGTGTCTACTGGGGCGTGGCCGGATACAGCATCATCGCCCCCGTGAACGACCCTGACCTCATCACCTTCGAGTTCACCGAATACGGCGGCAGCGGCAACTACTATGCCGGTGTCTGCAACTTCGGTGATGCCTACAAGAAGTTCCTCACCACCTTCAAGTTGAGCGTGGACAACGTGGACGACCCCACGGAATGGACTCTCACCGACCAGAACGACCCGAAGAACGTCATCAAGCTGGTGAAAGACTACGTGGGCTACCCCGGTCAGCATTAATCCCATTACATCCAACAAAAAGACTTGTAAACGTATGAAAAAGATATATCATCTGGTCGTCCTTGCCCTGGGACTCCTTGCCTTGGGTTCCTGCAGTGACGACACCTACACCGAGAAAGTCAACTCCATCCAGGTGGAGCAGTCAGAGCGACTGATCGCCTCCACGGGCGGTTCAGTCAACATCACGCTCACCGGCAGCGGACTGACGGCTACGTCGGCCGCTGACTGGCTCACCGTCACCATTAGCGGCAACGTGCTGACCGCCTCAGCCGATGCCAACCCCACCCGCGAGTCGCGTGCCACCCACGTCGACGTGACGGCATCCAACGGCGACAGCTACAGGGTGAGCATCATGCAGTCGGGCGGCATCCTCTCGCTGGAGAGCGATGAGATTGAAGCCACAGACCAGCCCGCGTCCTACAGCATTGCCATCGGCAAAGTGGACGGCACCATCAGTGTGAAGAGCCTCACCGACTGGGTGACCACCAATGTGAACACCGAGAGCAACAGCGTGACGGTGGATGTGGCCTCCAACGACTATGACGTGAGCCGTCAGGGCAAGATTCTCATCACCTGCGGCCTGTTGACAGACACCCTGTATGTGAACCAGGATGCCATGACGTTCAACCTCTCCACCAACCTGGCCTCGTTCCTCACCAAGGATGAAGGCACACAGACCATCGAGGTGGAGCACAGCAAGCCCTACACCGTGACGTGCAACGCCGACTGGGCTACAGCCTCGCAGGACGGTGATGTCATCACCGTCTCCGCCACGGCCAGCACCGACGAGCGCCGCTACGGCACCCTCACCGTGACCGCGGGCAAGGTATCGAAGACCGTCTATCTGGGACAGCTCGACTTCGCCTCCCAGTTCACCGGCACGTACAAACTCATCTACTTCGACACCAGCGATGTGGCTTGGTACTATACGCCCGTCAAGGTGACCGAGGAGTACATCACCGTGGAACCGTTCGGTGACGGCTACGAGTTTAATATACCCATCTATGTGAACCCCTTCACCAACACCGTAACGACGGCCAAGTGCGGCACCTATCTCGGCGATTACGTCTACAAGGACACCCCCTACTATGTCTATCTGGCATGGGGCAGCGGCTCACGGTGGTCTACCGTCTCGGTGAAGAACGCCGCCATGACTGGTATCGTTTATGTCAACAAGACCCAGGCGGGCAAGTTGGTGACCTGCATCAACTGGCAAGGCACCTACCGGTATATGGGTACGACCTACGACATTGACACCTGGATCTTCCAGGCCATGAAGGGCAAGGCGTTCACCTCGGCCAACAATGCCGGATACCTCAAACGCTTCGCTGATCCATATCTGGTGAGCGAGTCACAGAGCGATGACCCCCAGTCTGCCGCCAAGAACGGTTGCATGAAGGAACTGCCCAACGGTGAGTGGGCACGTCCTGCCGAGCTGAAGGCTATCCTGCGTCCGCAGGAGTGACCTCGGTGTCAGAACAACATTGTACACACTCTCTCATGACGTGGACGGGAAATGCCGTGCAGGCATAAGCCCGTCCACATTTTTTATTGGGAAAACGAAGAAAAAAAACGTTTTCCTTGCACAGTTGCAGAAAAACGCTTACCTTTATCCCCCGAAACCCTAATAGCAACAAGAAATGACTATCTATTTGAAGACCTTGACGGTGTGCGGCATGCTGCTGCTTCCGTCGTTCATCCAGGCGCAGGACTGCTGCAAGACCGACAACGCGGTCATCCAGACCATTATGGCCCGCCGTTCCGTCCGCCAGTATCTCGACAAACCCGTGGAGCATGAGAAGCTTGCCCTCATCGCCAAGTGCGGCATCAACGCACCGAGCGGCATGAACCGACAGCCCTGGGCCGTGCGTGTGGTGGAGAACGCCGACTTCATCAAAGGCACCACCGACATCTTCCGGAAGGAGAACCCCGAGCAGGTGAAACGCGATGCCCATTTCAAGAATATGTACCGCAATGCACCGAACATCATCGTGGTGGCCACGCCAAAAGGCTCAGGCCAGTTGGATGCCGGGCTTCTCGGCGAGAACATGATGCTGGCTGCCCAGTCACTCGGCTTAGGTACCTGCTGTCTGGGGGGTCCCGTCCGTTTCCTCCAAACCAGCGAGGCCTGCAAGCCCTATCTGGCCCAGCTGAACCTCCCTGACGGCTACGAGATTTGCTACATCCTCGCCGTAGGCTACCCCGACGAGACCCCGGAGGCCAAACCGAGGGACGAGAGTAAGGTGGAGTACATCCGGTAAGTCCAAGATCAGCAACGAACCATCAGTGAGGAAAGTACAAGACCTCACCGCGCATGCTTATGGCCGCTCTCCTCGTTCTGCACGCAGTCGGCACATATACCTTTCACGATATACTCCGCCTCCTCCATCACGAACCCGTCAGGCAGCGGCACATGAGGAATACGCACATTCGTCAGGCAGAAGGTGCGGTTGCACCTTCTGCAAGTCAGGTGGACATGGCCGTCACACTGTAGTGTGTTGTCGAGATGACAGACGCAATACTTCTGCATACCCGTGCCGTCGTCGATGTCATGGAGCAGATGTACCTGAGCAAAGAGGGAGAGGGTGCGGAACAGCGTGGAGCGGTCTACGGTGGGCAGTGCCCGTTCCACGTCCGCCAGGCTAAAGGCATCGTGGAAACCATGACGGACAGTGCGCCACACCAGGAGACGCACTGCCGTGACACGGATGCCCGCATTGTCGAGCGACTGCTCGTCAGATATTTCAGGATGGTGCATGTATTACACAAGATGTTCGATCAAGTCCGCACGCTCGCCGGGCAGCATATCGATGACGGGAAGCTCCACCATGGTATAGCAGCCGGGCGTCTGGCGCATGGAGGCGCGAGCCACGTTGACCAGCACCTGTGCGGTGAGTGCCGGGTTGTTGATGCTCATGTCGAACGACAGGTGTTGGTTCTGTGTCTTTCCGCTGACACCCTTGCGCACCAGATGCACCCCGTGTCCCATATCGCGCACCGCATCCACCGACTCCACGGCGAAGACATGCGTCTCATCATGGGCGAAGTAGGGGTCGGCCTTGATGGCAGCCGTCACCTCGTCGAGCTTGGCACCGTCTTCCAGTTCCACATATACCATACGGCGGTGTATACCCTCGCCCAAGGGGATGGTCATCGAGAGGGCGTTCTTCACCCCGGCCTTCGAGCGCACACACACCGAGTGTCCCATCGACATGCCCGGTCCGAAATTCGTGTAGGTGAGTCCCTTGGGTGCCAGGCTCTGCATCAGCATACGCACGATGGAGTCAGACCCCGGGTCCCATCCTGCGGCAATCACGCTGACCGTTCCCGTCTTTTTGTTGACCGCCATCAACCGTTCGCGGTAGCCCCGGATATCGGTGTGGATGTCGAACGAGTCCACCGTGTTGATGCCCAATGGCAGGATCTGCATGGCATACTCCTCACACGAGCGCGTGGGCGTGGCGAGGATGGCCACATCCACCTCTTTGAGTTCCCGGATATCCTTGACCACCGGCCAGGCGGCCAGCTCGGCGGGTTTGTTGTCAGCCCCGTTCCTGCGAACGATGCCTGCAATCTCGAAATCGGCAGCAGCCTCCAGAGCCTCCACCGTGTACTTACCAATGTTGCCGTAACCAACGACGGCAGCGCGAATCTTCTTCATGTTGTTTTCTTTGTTTGAGTTGTTTGATTGTCTGTCGGGTTGCAAAATTACACTTTTTGCACGACAAACGTGTCGCTTGGTGAAGATATTTTCTTTGGCCGTCGCCCTTTCTGACAATTTGAAGATTTACGGGCGTTTCACACAATAAATCGTCAGCAAGCTACGTTATAGGAGACGTATTAATACCATATTGCAAGTTATGATAGACTATATCAAGGGAGAACTGACCGAGATCAGTCCAGCCAGCGCCACCGTCGAAGCCGGTGGCGTGGGATATGCGCTCAACATCTCGCTGACCACCTACAGCGGCATACAGGGAAAGAAAAACGTGAAACTCTACGTCTATGAGTCCATCCGTGAGGATGCTCACGTGCTTTACGGTTTCGCAGGGAAGAAGGAACGCGAGATGTTTGAACTGCTGATTACCGTGAGCGGTGTGGGAGCCAATACGGCACGCATGGTGCTCTCGTCGATGAGCGTGGCCGAGCTGTGTGCCGCCATATCGACCGGTGACGAACGCCTCATCAAGAGCATCAAGGGCATCGGTCTCAAGACCGCCCAACGCATCATCGTAGACCTGAAAGACAAGATTATGGCCTTAGGCATTGCCGACGAATTGCCGGCCGGAGGCCCTGTGGCAGCAGCCGTGGACACCACCGTCAGAGACGAGGCCGTGGCTGCCCTCACCATGCTGGGTTTCTCGCCTGCTCCCACCCAGAAGGTGGTGGTGCAGATTCTGAAAGAGCAGCCCGATGCCCCTGTAGAGCAGGTAGTAAAGATGGCCTTGAAGCAAATCAAATAACCCCATCCAGAAGCGGTTGTTGTTCCGGGTCAGCCATATCGCCATCATGCTGTTGGGGACCAGTGCCCTTGCCATGTCGCCCCAGCAGCACCGTACGGCACCCCGGTTACAACCGACGGTGTCGCACAAGGCCGACTCGGTGCATGTGGAGTATGACGACACGGCCAACGTCTACCTGCTGGGGCAGACGATGGGAGGACGCTTTCTGACCACCCCCACGCTCCTGTCGCCCGAGGAATACGCGCAATGGTCGTTCAAGCAACAGATGGCACGCTTCTTCCGCAAGAAGAATGCAGACAACGTGGCGGCCAAGGGCAAGAACAAATTCGACTTCTCCGACATGCACTTCGACCTCGGGCCTGCCGACAAGATTTTCGGCCCCGGCGGCGTGCGCATCAAGATGACGGGTACGGCAGAGTTGAAGCTGGGCGGCAACATCAAAAGTACCGACAACCCGTCGCTGCCCGTGCGCAACCGGAAGACGACGGGGATGGACTTCGACGAGAAAATCAACCTCAATGTGACAGGAAAGGTTGGAGACAAGTTGGACATGAGCCTTAACTACAACACCGATGCCACCTTCGACTTCGACTCCAAGAACATCAAGCTGCGCTACGAGGGCAAGGAGGACGAGATCATCAAACTCGTGGAGGCTGGCAATATCACCTTCCCCTCCCAGAACTCCCTCATCAAGGGAGCATCGAGTCTCTTCGGTGTGCGCACCGACATGCAGTTCGGCCGTCTGAAGCTACAGACCGTATTCTCCCAAAAGAAGTCGTCGACCACCAGTGTCTCGTCGAAGGGCGGTGTACAGTTGACTCCCTTCGAAATCAATGTGGCCGACTACGAGGAGAACCGCCATTTCTTCCTGTCCCATTACTTTCGCGAACGCTACGATGCCGCCATGCGGCAGTTGCCGAACCTCACCACGGGCATCCAGATTACGAGGGTGGAGGTGTGGGTGACCAACAAGACGGGAACGACTGCCAATACGCGCAACATCATCGCGCTGGCCGACCTCGGTGAGAGCCGTTCTGGGCGATGGGGTAGCGGAGGGAGCACGTCGGCAGCCCCGGCCAACACGGCCAACGGTGAATACCAGGCCATGACTACCGACTATGTGGCCGCCCGTCAGATAGAACAGACCACGACCATACTGGACGGCGTGCCGCAGTTTACGGGTGGGACAGACTACGAGAACCTGTCGTCTGCTCGTCTCCTAAGCAGTTCCGAATATACCATCAATACCGCCCTCGGCTACCTCTCCCTCCGCACCACGCTGCAGCCCGACCAGGTACTCGCTGTAGCCTACGAATATACCCTCGGCGGACGCACCTATCAAGTGGGCGAGTTTGCCGCCGACCACACCAACACGGCCGAAGCCCTCTTCGTCAAGGCGCTGAAGAACACCAGCAACCATCCCCAGCAGTTCAACTGGCCGCTGATGATGAAGAACGTCTATTACCTCGCTTCCCAAGTGGAGCGCACCAAGTTCCGCCTCGACATCAAGTTCCAAAGCGACACCGCCGGTGTGTGGCTCAACTACATCCCCGAGCAGCACGTCAAGGAGGTACCCCTGCTGCGCATGCTGGGCTGCGACAGACTGGACGACAACAACCGTCCGAACAGCAACGGATACTTCGACTATGTGGAGGGCTATACCATTCGCGAAGGACGCGTATTCCTGCCCGCCGTAGAGCCGTTCGGACAGACCCTGCGCCAATACCTCACCAGCCATGGTGTCAGTCAGGACGAGGCCGACCGCTACGCCTTTCCCGAGCTGTACGATACCACACGCACGGCCGCCCGGCAGATGGCCGAGAAGAACAAGTACGTCCTTTCCGGCCAGTACCGCGGTTCGTCGGCCAATGTCATCTCCCTCGGCGCATACAACGTACCGCAGGGCTCTGTGGTGGTGACAGCTGGTGGCGTGATACTGACCGAGGGGTCGGACTATAGCGTTGACTACTCCGCCGGTGAGGTGACCATCCTCAACCAAAGCATCATCGATGCCGGCACGAATGTCAACGTATCGCTCGAGAGCGACACCAACTACGGCATGCAGCGCAAGACTATGCTGGGACTGAACTGGCAATATGATGTCAGCAAGACCCTGCAGCTGGGCGGCACGCTACAGTATCTGACCGAGCAACCGTTGACATCGAAGGTGACCATGGGGAGTGAACCACTGCGCAACATGCTGTGGGGACTCAACGTCAACTGGAGGAAGGAGAGCCAGTGGCTGACCAACATGCTGGATCGCCTCCCCTTCCTCCACTGTACGAAGCCGTCGCAGCTCTCCTTTACCGGCGAGTTCGCGCAACTGGTGGCTAGACAGGCCGGCGGCACGCAGAGCCATGCCTCGTATATCGACGACTTCGAGAACACCAAGAGCGGCATTGATGTCAGCAATCCCAAGGCATGGGTGATGTCCAGTGTGCCAACGATGTTTCCCGAGCACACCGACCGCGACTCCGTGACGAGCGGCTTCAACCGCGCCCTGCTGGCCTGGTACACCATTGACCCGCTGTTCACCTACCGCTCATCGTCGCTCACCCCAAGCCATATCAAGAGCGACCTGCAGCAGCTCTCCAACCACTATGTACGCGCCGTCTATGTCAGTGAGCTGTATCCCAACCGCCAGCAGAGCAGCTACAGCGGAGCTACGTCCACGCTGTCCATCCTCAACCTGGCCTATTATCCCGAAGAGCGCGGTGCCTACAACCTCACCACCGCCCTCACCACCGACGGTCGTCTGCGCGATCCCCAGCAACGATGGGGCGGCATGATGCGGCGGTTGGACACCAACGACTTCGAGACAGCCAACATCGACTATGTGGAGTTCTGGCTCCTCGACCCGTTTATCTACACCAATCGCCAAGGCGATGCCGCCGACTACGGCGGTGACCTCTACCTCAACCTCGGCGAGGTGAGCGAGGACATCCTCCGCGACGGCAAGAAATTCTCGGAGAGCAATATGCCGGTGGACGGCGAGGGCACCTTCACCCGCACGGCATGGGGCAAGGTGCCGCAGCAACCGACCCAGACCTACGCCTTTGCCACGACAGCGGGAGCACGCCAGAAGCAGGATGTCGGCCTCAACGGACTGACCGACGAAGAGGAGCGGTCGCAGCCGGCATACGCCCGTTTCCTCCAAGGCGTGCAGGTCAACGACAGCGTGCGCGCCGTTCTCAACGCCGACCCTGCCAACGACAACTACCACTATTTTCGCGGACGCGACTACGACGAACGGCAGACCTCCATCCTCGACCGCTACAAGCGCATCAATATGCCGCAAGGCAATTCGCCCGACTCGGAGAGCCAGACGGCAAGCTATGACACCAATTACAAGACCACGCCCGACGTAGAGGACATCAACCAGGACTATACCCTCAACGAATATGAGCGCTACTACCAATATCGCGTCAGCATCCGCCCGGAGGATATGCGTCTGGGACACAACTACATCACAGATGTCCGCGAGACCACCGTTGCCCTGCGTGACGGCACGCAGGAGACCGTCCGTTGGTATCAGTTCCGCATCCCCCTCGACCAGTATGACGAGCGCATCGGCAGCATCAGCGACTTCACCAGCATCCGCTTCATGCGGATGTTCCTGACCGGTTTTCGCCACCCCATCGTGTTGCGGTTCGGATCCTTAGACCTCGTGCGCGGCGAATGGCGCGTCTACCAGCAAGCCCTGTCCAACACCGCCTCGACCGGGACGATAGAGGTCAGCGGTGTGAACATCGAGGAGAACAACGACAAACAACCCGTCAACTACGTGCTTCCACCGGGTGTGAGTCGCGTGACCGACCCCTCGCAGCCGCAGCTGGTGGAGGACAACGAGCAGGCCATGAACCTCACCGTACGCGACTTGGCTCCCGACGAGGTGAAGGCCGTCTACAAGAATACCACGCTCGACCTGCGCCGCTACAAGCACCTCCAGATGTTTGTCCATGCAAACCATCTCATCGATGATGCCACGGGACTGCAGGACGGTGAGTTGGCCCTCTTCGTGCGTCTGGGCAGTGACTACAAGAACAATTACTACGAATACGAGATACCGCTGACGCTGACCCCCGACCGCAGCGACTACAACAAATACAACCTCGAAGACTGCCGGGCGGTATGGCCAGAGGCCAACATGCTGGATGTGGATCTCTCTATCTTCACCCGGCTGAAACGCCAGCGTAACCAGTCGAAGGCACAGGGCGGTGCCGTGTTCACGCAACGGTTCTCTACGACCGACAACAACCATGCCGGATGCACGGTGAGCATCCTCGGCAACCCGTCACTGGGCGAGGTCAGGACGATGATGATCGGTGTGAGGAACAAGTCGGGCACGCAGAAGTCAGGGGAGGTTTGGGTCAACGAGCTTCGTCTGCGCGACTTCAACGACAACGGCGGCTGGGCGGCGAGCGGTGCGATGAATATGCAACTCTCGGACGTGGGCACCGTGAACGTCAGTGGCAGGATGATGACCAGCGGCTTCGGCGGACTGGAGGAAAGTGTGCTCCAGCGTTCCACCGACGACTACAAGACCTACTCCGTCACGGCCAACATCGAGCTGGGGCGGTTCTTCCCCGACAAGGCCAAGGTGACGGCACCGCTTTACTACTCCGTGACGAAGGAGGAGACCCGACCGCAATACAACCCCATGGACACCGACCTGACTTTGGACGAAGCTCTGGACGCGGCCACCACCCAGCAAGAGCGCGACTCCATCCAATCCATCGCCATCACGCGCACCACCAATACTAACCTGTCGCTGTCGAATGCGCGTATGAACCTCCGCTCCAAAAACCATCCCATGCCCTACGATCCCGCCAACTTCTCGTTCTCCTACAGTCATTCCCACCGCCAGACCAGTGGCGAGACGACCGTCTATGAGAAGGAAGACCAGTGGCGTGGCGCGTTCAGCTACGTCTATGAACCCGTCATCCAACCCCTGGCACCGTTCCGCAAACTGAAGGGGAAATCGAAATGGACGCAGTATCCAAAGCAGCTCGGCATCAACTGGCTGCCGCAAAGCATCTCGTTCAATACCGAGATGCTCCGCAACTACTACGAGTTGCAGGAGCGCGACCTGGAGAACAGCAGTCAGTCGCTGCCCTTGACCTTCAACCAGCAGTTTCTCTGGAACCGCGAGTTTGCCGTTCAATGGGATCTCACCCAACGCCTGCACCTCGACTTCCAGTCGGCTACACACGCACAGATAGAAGAGCCCTACACGCCCGTCAACAAAGACCTCTACCCCGAGCAGTATCAGGCATGGAAAGACTCTGTATGGCAGAGCATCCGCCGCTTTGGCGAACCACTCGACTACCAGCAGCGCTTCACGGCCTCGCTGCAATGGCCCTTGAACCTGCTCCCCTGGTTCGACTGGGTGACGGGAAGCACAAAATATGACGCCCACTATAGTTGGCTGCGCGGCACGGAACTGGACGACGGCACCAGCCTGGGAAATACGGTCAGCACCAGCCGACAGATCAACCTCTCCACCACCCTCAACCTGTCCACCCTCTACAACCACGTGCCGTTCCTCAGACGCAAGCCGACACGCACGGCCATCCAGCTCCTCACGATGCTGCGCTCGGTCAGCATGACCTATCGGGACGACTATGCGCTGTCTGTCCCGGGATTCCTACCCGATGTCGGTGATGCCTTCGGACAGCGCGGCGGACATCTGATGGCACCTGGATTGGGTTTTGCCTTTGGCATGGTGGACGACCAGTATGTGGAACAGGCCCTCAACCGTGGATGGCTGTTGACGGTGGACAGCATCGCCTCGCCAGCCACCACCAACCACACCACAGACCTGCAGGTGCGCGCCGTGCTGGAGCCCCTCCGCGGCATGCGCATCGACCTGCACGCCAGTCGTACACATACGCGCGCACGTACCATACAATATATGTATGCTGGAATGCCCACCACACTGAGCGGCACTTTCTCCATGACCACGCTGTCGCTGAAATCCACCTTGGAGGGTATGGGCAATGCCTCCAACGGCTATCGCTCCGCCGCCTTCTCCCGCTTCTGTCAGTCGCTGGAGACCTTCCAACAGCGTGCTGCGGAGACCTACGGAACCACTCCCGATGCCTACCATGCCACGGTACTGGTTCCCGCGTTTCTGTCGGCCTATACCAGTAGCGGCAGCAGTGGGTTCTTCCCTTCGCTGTCCGCGCTGTTGCCCAACTGGACGGTGAAATACACGGGACTGTCGTCCCTGCCGTGTGTGAAAGACCATTTCAAGAGCATCACCCTCTCCCACGCCTATAAAAGCGTCTATGCCGTAGGCAGCTATTCCGCTACCAATGCCACGTCGCTCACCGACTACAGCCTGCCGACAGTCAGCCTGAACGAGTCCTTCTCCCCATTGCTTGGCGTTGACGTGTCGCTCCACAACGACCTCAGCGTAAAACTGGAGTACCGCACCACCCGTGTGGTGAGCCTCTCCATGACGAGTGTGCAGATCAACGAGAGTCTGTCGAACGACTGGGTATTGGGATTGGGGTATACCATCAATGACTTCAACCTGTTTGGCGCTGCCAACAACCGCAAGGTGAGTCGAGCGCAACGCGGTGGGCAGCAACAGGCGGACACCAAGCAGAGTCCGAAGACTGGTGTGAACCACGATCTCAACCTGCGGATGGACTTCTCCCTGCGCCGGCAGGCCTCCATCTCGCGCGACATCGCCACGGCCACGAGTGCCGCCAACACTGGCAACACCGCACTAAAATTGTCGCTGGTGGCCGAATACACGCTGTCGCGCCTGCTCACGGTGAGTGCCTACTACGATCGGCAGACCAACACACCGTTGCTGGCCTCATCAAGCTACCCTACCACCACCCATGACTTCGGCCTCTCCCTGAAATTCAGCCTGTCGAGATAGCACGCCCTATTCCTGCTCGGCAGCAGTATGTAGCACCTCGGAGAGTGTGGGATGGATATGCACCATATCGCGCAGTTGGCTGACCGTAGCACCGAGGCACATCAGACTGCTGGTCTCCTGCACCAAGTCTGCCGCATGGGCACCATAGGCATGACAGCCCACGATGCGGTCGTCGGCATCCGACAGCAGCTTCAGCATCCCTTCCGCAGCATCCATGGCCAGTGCCTTGCCATTGACGCGCCAGAATGCCTTACGGCAACGGTAGTCAGGCAGGGTGGCCTTGCACTGTTCCTCCGACAGACCCACACAGGCCGCCTCAGGACTGGTGAAGATGGCCGACGGCATGATGTCGAAGCGGATGTGGTCCGGATGACCCGTCAAGTGGTTGACCACATGGATGCCCTGCATCTCGGCGGCATGCGCCAGCATCTGCCGTCCGTTGACATCACCGATGGCATAGACCCCGCTGACATTGGTCTCGAAATGTTCATTGACCGCAATACCCTTTTTTGCATCATAGGCTATCCCTGCTACGTCAAGGTCCGGTGACACATTGGGCTGTCGTCCCGTGGCGATGAGGATGACATCGGCATCCAAGTCAGCGAGCGAGGTCACCGCCGTCTTCATGCGGAACGTGATACCCTGTCGCTCCATATACTTCCGAAGCCGCTTGGCAATATCACTGTCGAGCATAGGCAGACATTCCTTCAGGTATTCGATGACCGTCACTTCAGTACCGAAACGACGGAACACGCTGGCAAACTCCATGCCCACTACGCCAGCTCCAATGACACACAGGCGGCGTGGCAGCTCCTGACACTGCAACAACTGGGTGGAGTCCATCACATGAGGCAGATCGCTGCCCTCGACGGCCAGCCGCTTGCAGCTGCTCCCCGTGGCAATGATAATATGTGGTGCTGTATATTCGCTGTCGTCCACGCGAACGGTGTGCGGCCCTGTGAAGACGCCACGCCCACGCACCAGCGTGATGCCTGGTGCGGCCATCAACTGCTCCACACCACTGCGCAGTGCCACCACCACCTCCGGCTGTCTGCCGACGGCCTCGTCGAACGACCGCGCATGGACATACGTCTTGGTAGGGATGCATCCCCGATTGAGACACGTGCCTCCCACCTGGTCTTCCTCCACGACCACCACCTGCAGCCCATAGCGGGCAGCCTGCTGTGCGGCGCGGTAGCCTCCCGGTCCCGCCCCGATAACGATAAGGTCAGTCGTTTTCATGGGTCATCTGCTTATAGGTAACAATGGGATGCTTGGCCGCCAGGACATCATCCACCCTGCCGATAGGCGTCTGGTGGGGTGCCGCCTTGACGGTGTCGGGTTGGCTCCGTGCCTCCTCCGCAATCTGGCGCATGACGGCGATAAATCCGTCGAGCGTATCCTTGGACTCACTCTCGGTGGGTTCAATCATCAGCGACTCGTGGAAGAGCAACGGGAAATAGATGGTGGGGGCGTGGTAGCCGTAATCGAGCAACCGCTTCGCCACTTCCATCGTAGTCACCCCCGTGGACTTATCCTTCAGACCATCAAACACGAACTCGTGCATGCAGTGCCCCTCGATGGGCAACAGGTAGACGTCCTTCAGACATTCCTTGATATAGTTGGCATTGAGGGTGGCCAGCGGTCCTACCTGTTTGAGATACTGGCGACCCAGCGTGAGGATATAGGCATAGGCTTTCATGACTACGCCGAAATTGCCGGCGGCATACGGGCTGACGAAGGGCAGAAACGGCTCCAGCCCACTCCTCACGCCGACTGGTCCACTGCCAGGGCCGCCACCGCCGTGCGGTGTGGAGAACGTCTTGTGCAGGTTGATGTGCATCACATCGAACCCCATATCACCGGGGCGGCACACACCAAGCATCGGGTTGAGGTTGGCCCCATCGTAATACATCAGTGCGCCACAGCCATGGATGAGCTGTGCGATGGCCGGGATGTCGGTTTCGAAGAGGCCCAACGTGTTGGGGTTAGTCATCATCATAGCGGCGATGCTGTCTCCTTCCGCCTCGACAATTTCCTTCAAGGCATCAAGCGACACCCTGCCGTCCGCCGTGGACTTCACCTCCACAATCTCCAGTCCACAGACGGCCGCCGATGCTGGGTTGGTGCCATGGGCAGAATCCGGCACGATGACCTTCGTGCGTGCCGTGTCGCCACGATGCTCGTGATAGCCACGGATGACCATCAGTCCGGTCAACTCACCGTGTGCCCCTGCAAAAGGCTTCAGCGTGAAGTCGGCCAGTCCAGTCAGTGCGCAGAGTGCCTTCTTCAGTCGTCGGCACACCTCCTGTGCGCCACGCGTTGACGGTTCGGGCTGCAAGGGATGCAGCCGTGTAAATGACGGCAGGGCCGCCACCTCCTCATTGATTTTGGGATTATATTTCATAGTGCATGACCCCAAGGGATAGAAGCCGTTGTCCACGCCGAAATTGTCGGTAGACAGATTGGTATAGTGGCGCACCACGGTCAGTTCGTCACATTCCGGCAGTTCGGCAGGCTGTTGCCGTTGCATCTGCTCCGGCACGCCATAGTCGCCATACGCGTTGTGCGGCAGCGAATAGCCCTTCCGTCCGGGTTTCGAAAGCTCGAATATCAGATTTCCGTATAACTTGCTGTTCATAATCTACTGTGTATTAGGAATTGATGATACTAAGCAGGCGGTCGATATCGTCCTTGGTGCGTTGTTCCGTGACGGCCATCATCAGCTGGTCGTCGGCCACCTTCACACCACCGAAGATGCCGTGGTCGGTGAGCCGCTGGAGCAGGGCATCAAGGTCACCATCATAGCGCACCACAAACTCGTTGAAGAAGGGTTGCTGGTGGACGAGTGTAAACCGCCCTGTGGCCGTCAGTTGGTCGCAGAGATAATGCGCACCGGCATACGACAGTTGTGCGGCTTCGCGCAGTCCCTCCTTACCCATCAGTGAGAGATATACCGTCACGAAGAGTGCCATTAGGCTCTGGTTGGAACAGATGTTCGAGGTGGCCTTCTGGCGACGGATATGCTGTTCGCGCGCTTGAAGTGTCAACACGAAGACACGCTGTCCGCGGCTGTCCTTCGTCATACCGACGATGCGTCCCGGCATCTTCCGCAGCAGTTTCTCCGTGCAGCACAGATAGCCCACATAGGGACCTCCGAACTGCATGGGGATGCCCAGCGACTGTCCGCTGCCAGCTGCGATGTCAGCCCCCCACTCGCCCGGGGTCTTCAGCAGAGCGAGGTCAGCGATGATGCTGTCCATGACGAAGAGCCCTTTATGCTGGTGGATGGAGTCGGCGAATCCACTGTAGTCCTCAACAATGCCATAGTAGTTGGGCTGTTGCACGAGCACACCGGCCACGCCGCCCTCCGCCAGTTGCCACTCCATGTCGTCGCGGTCGGTCACACCGTCGCGCATGGCCACCTGGCTGAGCTGGATGCCATGGAAATGGGCGTAGGTCTGCATCACCTGGAGCGTCTTGGGGTCGACGGTGGCACTGACCAGAAAGCGGTTCTGCTTTTTCCCGGCCGCCACCGCCATCATCATGGCTTCGGCACAGGCCGTCGTGCCGTCATACATTGAGGCATTGGAAATCTCCATGCCCGTCAGTGCCGTCATCATCGACTGGTATTCAAAGATATAGTGGAGCGTACCCTGGGAGATCTCCGCCTGATACGGCGTGTAGCTGGTCAGCAACTCCGACCGGTTCAACAGATAGGGAATCACCGCTGGCGTGTAGTGGTCGTAGACCCCTGCTCCGCCGAAGCACATCAGCGGGCGGTTCATGTCGCCCAGCTGTTCGAACACGCGACGCACCTCGCTCTCACTCATTGCCTCGGGCAGGTCGTAGTCGCCCCGGAAACGGATGGACTCCGGCACGTCGGAGTAGAGGTCGTCAAGGCGGTCAATGCCGATGCGCTGCATCATCTGTTGCAGGTCGCTGTCGGTATGTGGGAAATACTTATAGGACATAGCGTTGACTTTAGGTCATTGGTTACAGAACGCCTCATAAGCCTGGGCATCCATCAACCGGTCCAGCTCACCGGTATCGCTCAGTTCCACCTGGATAATCCAGTTGACGAAGGCATCCTGATTGAGCAGTTCGGGCTGGTCTTCCAGTGCCTCGTTCACCGCCGTCACCGTACCGCTGACGGGCGACACCAAATCGCTGGCGGCCTTGACACTCTCCACCGCACCGAACTCCTCACCGGCCGTCACCGTATCGTCCACGTCGGGCATATCGACATAGACCACATTACCCAGTGCGTGCTGTGCATAGTCGGTGATTCCCACGAATCCCGTGTTGCCCTCTACGCGTACATACTCGTGTGACTCGCTATAATAGAGTCCTTCCATTACTTTTGCCATAATTGTATTGTTTTTAGTTGTTGATTGGTTATTTCTTGTAATGCTTGTCATAGAAACGCTTCTTGACCACCGTACCGGGGAACACCTTTTTTCGGATCTGTATGTCCAGTTCAGTACCCAGCGCGGCATAGGGTGTGTCGACGAGTGCCAGACACACGCTCTTGTCCGTTGAGATGGTATGGTAACCCGTGGTCACGGTGCCGACGGGCTGTCCGTCCTTCACCACGGCATATCCATGACGCGGTATGGCCTTGTCGTGCAGCTCGATGCCCACGAGTTTTCGGGCTACGCCCTCCGCCTTCTGCCGGGCCAGTGCCTCGCGGCCGATAAAATCCGTCTTTTCCAGTTTCACGAAGATGCCGAGTCCCGCCATGATGGGCGAGATGTCGGCCGAAAGTTCATCACCGTAGAGCGGCAGTCCCACCTCGAAGCGCAGCGTGTCGCGACATCCCAGTCCGCAGGGCTTCACCCCAGCCTCCATCAGTTTGTCCCAGTACTGGTTGATGACATCGGGGGTGGCATAAATCTCAAAGCCGTCCTCGCCGGTATAGCCAGTACGCGAGACGATAATGTCGTCGATGGTCTTGAAGGTATAGAACACCAGTTCGCTGCAGGGGATACCGAGCGTCTGCTCCATGAGCCGTTCCGCCTCCGGCCCCTGCACAGCCAGTTGTCCATAGCGGTCGCTCTGGTGGTCGAGGGTCACATCGAAGCCAACGGCCTGCTGTTGCATCCATGCCCAGTCCTTATCGATATTGGCCGCATTGATGACGAGGAAGAAGCGGTTGTCCGCCATCTTGTAGACCAGCAGGTCGTCCACCGTACCACCGTCCTCATAGCACATCATGCCATAGAGAATTTTTCCGGTAGCGATGCCTACCACATTGTTGGTGAAGATATGGTTCACGTAGCGTTCGGCCTCTGGTCCACTGACGAGTACCTCGCCCATGTGGCTCACATCGAACACCCCGCAATGGTTGCGCACCGCCTGGTGTTCGTCAATGATGTTGGAATACTGTATGGGCATGTCGAAACCGCCGAACGGTGACATCAGCGCACCGAGGGCCACGTGTTTGTCGTAAAGACAGGTTCTTTTGTTATTCATAGTCTGTTTTGGTTTTTAATTTATTGTTTTTCTGTTTGTTCTACGCCCGGTCAGTCGGTCAGCAGTCTAACGAAGTCCTCCTTTCGGAGTTGGTAGATGATATCGTCTATCCGTTCAGGAAGCGCGTCGCGGATGTCCGTTGCCGTCAGCGGCACGCCGCGCAGTTTGTTGAGCAGTCCACCGTCGAGGTCGCCTATCAGAAAATAGTCTCCCATCAGATTGATGCTACGTATGGTATTATGATGCACGTCGATGCGCGCCTCGAAGTCGCCAACGCCCTCTATCCGGCGATGCTTCACAACGGTGTGGCGTGGGTTGTTGCCGTAGATGAACTCGTCGGTCAGGTATTCCTCTTCCAACCGTTCAATCTCCTGCACTTCCTCTGCGGTCAGGCAATAGGTCTCGTCGCAGAAGTGGCGGATGGCATAGGTCTTCAGTTCATCGATAGTGATGTTGACATGGTTTTTGAGCAGGTCGATGCGCTGCCGCACACTTTCCACTCCCTTTGAAAGGAGTTTCTCGCTGGTGGGCGTGATCGATCCTACCATGTTTACGAGATTGGTGTCGTAGAGCAGCGTGCTATGGACGATGCTACGCCCGGGGAGGCGGTAGAAGGCACTCCCGGAGAGTTTTCGGTCGCCCAGCATCACGTCATTGCGACCGTTGGCCCGTGCCTCCACACCCAGTCGACGGAGCATACTGACGAGCATGCCTATATACCTATTGAACACGAAGCCCACCCCTTCGTCGTCGGTGACGTACGACAGCATGAGGTTGTTCTTGTCCGCATAGACACACCCTCCCCCACTCTTCCTGCGGTAGGTTTGGATTTGGTGTTGCCGACAGAAATCGATATTGACCTCATTGTCTATCAACTGGTTCCGCCCGAATATCACGGTGGGTTCCACCTGCCAGAGGAAGAAGCAGTCTGGGGCTTTCAGATTTCTGGCCACGTATTCCTCCATGGCCAGATAGAAGGTCAGTCGTCTGGTGCGCTCATCGGGCAGGGCAATGTGCAACATAGGCTTTGGTTTTCAGGTTTCGGTTTCCACGGCAAATGTAGCAAGAAAAATCCGACGGTGCAAATTTTTTGCATATTATTTCTTGTCGTAGGCATGCAACGGATAGTCGGTGGTGTAGTGCAGTCCACGACATTCCTTGCGTTCCAGTGCCCATCTGGTGATGAGGTACCCCACGTTAATCATATTGCGCAACTCGCAGATGTCACGACTGGCCTTGACGCGCTTGAAGAGCCGCTCCGTCTCTTCATAGAGCATGTCGAGACGATCCCATGCCCGGTGCAGGCGCAGGTCGGAGCGCACGATACCCACATAGTTGGACATAATCTGTGCCACCTCCTTGACCGACTGCGTGATGAGCACCTTCTCCTCATTGGTCATGGTGCCCTCGTCGTTCCATTCCGGCACATTGGTATTGAAGTCGTACTCGTCGATGTGCTGCAGCGAGTGGCGTGCGGCCGCATCGGCATAGACCACAGCCTCTATCAGCGAGTTGCTGGCCAAGCGGTTGCCACCGTGCAGTCCCGTACAAGAGCACTCCCCCAGGGCATAGAGGCGTTCGATACTCGACTGTCCGTTGAGGTCTACCTTGATGCCTCCGCACATATAGTGGGCAGCAGGGCGCACGGGGATATAGTCGGTGGTGATGTCGATGCCGATGGACAAGCATTTCTGGTAGATGTTAGGGAAATGGCGGCGCGTCTCTCCGGCAGGCTTGTGGGTGACATCAAGACAGACATGATCCAAGCCGTGTATCTTCATCTCCTTGTCAATGGCGCGGGCCACGATGTCGCGGGGCGCGAGCGATAGGCGCTCGTCGTATTTCTCCATAAAGGTTTCACCATTCGGCAACTTCAGAATGCCACCGTAGCCGCGCATGGCCTCCGTGATGAGGTAGGCGGGATGGGTCTCTTTCGGGTTGTGCAACACGGTGGGATGGAACTGCACGAACTCCATGTCGGCCACGGTGCCCTTGGCCCGATACACCATGGCAATGCCGTCGCCAGTGGCGATGACGGGGTTCGAGGTGGTGAGATAGACCGCACCGCACCCTCCCGTACACATAATGGTGACCTTGGCCAGATAGGTGTCCACCTTCCCCGTGTTGGGGTTGAGCACGTAGGCACCATAGCACTGGATATGGGGAGAGCGCCGCGTGATGCGCACACCGAGGTGGTGTTGCGTGATAATCTCCACGGCGAAGTGGTGTTCCTTGATGTCTATCTGGGAATTGTGGCGCACGGCCTCCATCAGTCCACGCTGTATCTCGGCGCCCGTATCGTCGGCATGGTGCAGGATGCGGAACTCCGAATGGCCGCCCTCACGGTGCAAGTCGAATTGGCCGTCCTTCTTGTCGAAGTTGACACCCCAGCGCACCAGTTCATCAATCTGTGAAGGGGCGTTGCGCACCACCTGTTCTACGGCCTTCGGGTCGGAAATATAGTCGCCAGCCACCATCGTGTCCTGGATGTGCTTCTCGAAATTGTCCACCTCCAGATTGGTGACTGAAGCGACACCACCTTGTGCAAACGTGGTATTGGCCTCATCGAGCGAACTCTTGCAAATCATGCAGACCCGTCCTTTCCCGGCACGTGCAACCTTCAAGGCGTAGCTCATGCCGGCCACGCCGGCACCTATAATCAGATAATCGTACTTGTAAACCATGATGTTTTGTTATATTGGTGCAAAAATACAAATTTCTTGTTGAAAACCATTCATCAAACCATAATTATTTTGTAATTTTGCAACCACTGCTATGAATAAGATTAGGATTATACTGCTTTTATTATGGAGTACGGTGACCGTATCGGCACAGGAAGTGGAGGTTCCTGACACCTTCCGTGTTGACACCACCGACATGACACTGGTATGGCCGCAGAACATCCAGTACCGCCTCGACTCGCTGCTCCGCCACCCCATGTTCGAAACCAGCACCGTGGGACTGGAAGTCTACGACCTGACTGCAGACTCCATATTATATAAGGTGAACGAGCACCAGATGCTGCGGCCGGCATCGACGATGAAGCTCGTCACGGCCATTGCCGCCATCGACAAGCTGGGCGGCTCCTTCCAGTTCCGCACCCAACTATACTACACCGGGCACGTGGACAACCACACCCTTTCGGGCAACCTCTACTGTGTGGGCGGCTTTGACCCCCGTTTCAACGTCGACGACATGAACGCCTTTGTGGAGAGTATCCGCCACATGGGGGTGGACACCATCCGTGGCAGCATCGTGGCCGACCGCACCATGAAGGACGACAACCTGCTGGGCGAGGGCTGGTGTTGGGACGACGACAACCCACAGCTGTCGCCATTGACCATCGGTCGCAACACGGAGTTCACGGAGCGTTTCATCCGCCAACTCACCAACGACGGACTGGCGCTGGAGGTCAGTATAGCCGACGGTGCACTGCCCGACAATGCCTACCACCTCTGTTCCCGCTACCACAGCATCGACCAGGTGCTGCAGCGCATGATGAAACAGAGCGACAATTTCTATGCCGAAGCATTGTTCTATCAGTTGGCCGCCAGTCAAGGCTTCCGCCCAGCGCGCGCCAAGGATGCCGCAGCCATCGTCAAGCAGTTGATTGCCAAGGTGGGACTGGGTTCCCGCCCCTACCGCATCGCCGACGGCAGCGGCCTCTCACTCTACAACTACCTCTCCGCCGAACTGGAGGTGCGCCTGCTGCGCTATGCCTACCGAAACAGCACCGTCTATCTCCATCTGTTGCCGTCACTGCCCATAGCTGGTGTTGACGGCACGCTGCGCGACCGGATGCGCGGCACGTTTGCCGCCGACAATGTCAAGGCCAAGACGGGCACTGTCGAGGGTGTGTCGTCACTGGCCGGCTACTGCACTGCGGCCAACGGCCACCAGCTCTGTTTCTCCATCATCAATCAGGGCATCATGCACACCAAGAACGGCCGGCGTTTCCAAGACCGCGTCTGCAATGCGCTCTGTGCGCCATAAAACGAAAAAAAGAGTTCCAATCTCTTGAAACTCCTTCGTGGGCGCTGAGGGATTCGAACCCCCGACCCTCTGCTTGTAAGGCAGACGCTCT